>JAQYAS010000111.1 GCA_029338615.1 Clostridiales bacterium | reverse complement strand
CCTTCCTGTTCATCTTCTCTGAAACAAGATAGAATGAATTGACGGGTCTCGTCAGTGATAATTGTTGAATCCCTGTGGTATTCTTTTCGATTACCGGGGATAGTGGTTCCATCACAATACTTCTTGACAGTCTGCCTTGATATACCAAGTGTTTTGGCTATCGCTCGGATTGACATGCCATCATTGTGATAGGAACGGATAAGGTAATACATGTCCATTTCTACTTTCACACCTTTCGTCTCCTTTGTAAGATTTTGAACATAAAAATCTTAAAGGATATATTCAAGGTGGTAAACTTATTCGTTAGCGAAATGGACTAAAGTGGTCAACTATTATAATAGCGTTTACAACAGACAAAGGTATGCCATCAGGGATACAGATATATTTACAAGAATCTCACCATGGATGATGAGGCAAAGAATGTCACGGTAAATGGCAATAAGCTGGACATTACTGCAAAGGAGTATGGGATATTGAGGCTGTTACTGACAAATCCTAACAAGCTCTTTTCAAAGGCGAATCTATTTGAGAGTGTGTGGAATGAGACATATTATCCGGAGGACAATGTCCTCAAAGTTCATATGAGCAATCTCAGAAATAAGATAAAAAAATATGATAATCAGGAGTACATAGAGACCGTCTGGGGCATGGGATACAAGCTTGTGGAGTGATTCTTAACCTTTTCTTTACATTTGAATTTACCATTTCTTTATGCATAGAAAGTAATATATAAAACGTGAAGAGACAGTGCAGATGATCGCGAGATCAAAAGAGCAGGATATGATTTACATGGCGCGATCATCAGATGTGTAAATCGGGGAAGGGAGCAGTATATGGCGAGTGTGATAAGCCTTAAGGGACTGACCAAAGTGTACGGCAATAAAAGAGTTGTGGACAATTTTTCGCTGGATGTTGAAAAGGGACACATATATGGTCTGATAGGACCAAATGGAGCGGGCAAGACCACCATAATGAAGATGATAGCGGGACTTACAGATCCTGCTGAGGGTGAGATAGAGCTGTTTGGCTCAGGCAAGGATCTGGATGCGAACAGGGAGAGAACGAGTTTTATGATCGAGGCACCGTATCTGGATAAGAGTTTTACCGCCAGGGAGAATATGGAGTACATAAGCCGGCTCAGGGGAGTGGCGGATTCATCGAAGATAGATAAGATACTTGAACTTGTGGGGCTGGCAAATACCGGGAAGAAGCTGGTGAAGCATTTCTCACTTGGAATGAAGCAGAGACTTGGAATAGGCATGGCACTGCTGCCTGATCCGGAATTCATGATACTCGATGAGCCTGTGAACGGACTTGACCCGGAGGGAATCGTGGAGATCCGGAATCTTCTTAAGAGACTGAAGGAAGAGAGAGGGATAACAATACTCATCTCAAGCCATTTGCTCGCCGAACTATCAGAGCTTTGTACGGATTTTGCCATCATTGACAAGGGTGTTCTTGTGGAATGCATTTCCAAGGAAGAACTGGATGAGAATTGTAGGAGTTACATAGAGGTGGTGACGGATGACACGGAAAGACTTGTGACGGTCATCGAGCAGGATCTCGGAATATCAGGTTACAAAGTGATGGAAAACGGAGATATCCGTATCTATGATATGCTGTCAGAACTTAAGACCGTGTCAAGAGCGATAACGGCATCGGGACTTACTATACTCAAGTTTCATGTACAGGGGGAGAATCTGGAGGAGTATTTCCTGGCCAGGGTATCATCATCCGGTGATGAGAGTAATGCTCCAAAGAGCTTTGTAGGCAAGATGCTCAGAAAGGCAGGTAGATAGCATGAACAGACTTATGAGAGCGGAATGGTACCGCATGAGGAAAACCTATCATTTGTCAGTGTGGGCAGTTGTATTATGTGTATTTATGATTTATCTGGGATACATGGATGTCGGCTTTGGCAGTGCAAGCTCAGGAGTAGAGGCATTTGGAATGTTCATAGAGAAGGACATTCTGCTTATGACATATCTTCCATTGATCATCGCAGGCATGTACGTGGCATCATATGAGAATAAGGTGCTCTGTTATGAAGTGATGGCGGGCAACAGGACGTCAGAACTGCTGCTCTCCAAGTTGTTTACGGTTGTGCCGCTCATGTCGGTCATCAGTATTGCGTTGATGATTTCTCCTATATTATATTTTGGTGAGAAGAACGGTTATGGGAATACGGAGCATATCACACTCAGGATATTGATCGTTACGGTGATATGTATCAGAGTGCTCAGCTGTTCAGTGCTCATCATGACAACCTTCAAATCTGCCTTAGGAATGTTTGTTGTGTTTCTCAGATTCCTGATACTAGAGGCATTTGGCATCCTGATGATAGACATGGCAACTGAGGGCGGTGGCACCGTCTCAAAGGCAACTTACTGTCTTGTGGGAGGCGGCCTGACCTGTTCAGGTCTTCCGGATATAGCATCTCAGGATGTAATAATCTGTGTGGTGGCAGGAGTTGTTGAAATACTAATCTGGTATGTGTTATCCTATAATAGCTATGAAAAAAAGTGGTTTAACTGATGACGTACAGCACATGACGATGGAAAAGTGGGGCTGACAGATAGGGGCAGATAGGGTATGGATATCTATTATAAGATTGTGATCGGACTGTTGCTTGTTATAGCGGCAGTCCTTTTTATACGGGTGATACAGTACAAGAGGCAGATGCGGATATTTGCGGATAAGCTTAAGGCACGCCTTGACGGCGGTGTGGATCAGGATATACATGTGGAGTATTTCGACGGGGATATCCTGCGGCTTGCAAATGCGTTAAATGATTATTCGGATCAGATAAAACAGAAAAATCTGGCGGTGGAGAAGGACAGGGCAAGGCTGAAAAGTGTCATAGCCGGAATATCCCACGACTTCAGGACACCGCTCACGGCGGCAAAGGGGTATATGCAGCTCATGAAAAAGGGCGGGCATATCACGGGAAAAGATCAGGAATATCTTGACATTGCCCTTGCAAAGACAGATTATCTCCGTGTGCTTTCCGATGCATTCTTTGAGGTGTCGTCAGCTGAGGCGAAGGATGACGAGATAGAGACCGCAGACGTGGATGTGGCGGCACTTCTGACATCCCAGGCATTTGAGCAGTATGACTGGGTGAAGGAGTCTGGGGTAAATGTCACATTTGACATACCGGAGCAGCCGGTCCTTGTGCGGAGCGATGAGACCATGCTCAGCCGGATATTTGCAAACTTCTTCTCGAATGCGCGAAAGTATGCCAAGAGCCGGATATCTGTGAGGCTGGTATGTGAGGACGACCGGGTTAAAGTCATCTTTGAAAATGACATAGACTCGGACAATGAGATAGATGTGGATATGATATTCGATGCGTTCTGCCGTGGAAAGTCCAGACAGAAGGAGGGCGTAGGGCTGGGACTTTACATAGTAAGGTGCCTTGCAGACAAGCTGGGACATGAGGTGAGCGCGGAGGTTGCCGGCGAGGTATTTACTATAAATATATCTATGTCGACTGACCGAGATTAAAAATAACTTGGTCATGGCAATGTATTATGGCATGTGTATGAAAAATTAATACAGAAATAGCAAAGACACTAAATGCCGCTTGCCCAATGTCAGACGGGCAGGCAGCATTTGGTGTCTTTTTTAATTGATTCTATAGTGGCATCTACTTCATGTCGCAGGAAAACATATCAGCAATCCATTCCCATAGCCATGGCTTTGGTGGTCTGTGTCTCTTCCCTGGGATGATGTGGTGGGGCATAGATGGATGAGAGCTTCAGTGGATTATTGCCAATGTTGATGATGTTGTGCCATGTGCCCGCTGGTATACAGACGCATTCTCCTGCACAAAGATTCTGACGGAAGCACAGTTCGTTTGGGCAGCAGCCCATCCTGACTGAACACTGTCCCTGTTCGATCCTGATGATCTGATCGGTATTATCATGGATTTCCAAACCTACATCTGAGCAGGCAGATATACACATGACGGTCATCTGCATGAAACAGCCGGTCCACACGGTTTCACGGTAATTGTGGTTCTGTAACGCTTTCTCCCGGAGATCTATAGTGCATATGTTGTCATGACAGTCAGGTCTGTTCGGAGAACAATTGTTGTTGCATTTCATAGGATAGTCCTTTCAGATTTAATAGTTCTATTTATAGTATTCAAAAAGGTTAGAATATGACAAAAATTATACATTTTTATGTAACCTGGATTGTGAGCTATGTGAAAAAATGCAAAAAGTGATAAAAAAATTGAAATTAGTATTGACTTTTTGTACATAAACAACTAATATAAGATATATCAAATGGAAACGGTTCCAAAAACGTTTCCGAAAAAACGAAGTAACCATTAAGCAGCTCGTATAAGAGATGACTGAAGGAAAAATTTTTATTATTTTATGGGAGGAACAAATATGAACAAGAAAGGTATTGCGGCACTTGGATTGTCACTTATGATGGCAGGTACCATGTTGACAGGATGTGGCTCAGGAGATTCAGATGGAGCAGGAAAGAAGGCAGATGCAAAGGGATCTGTATATTATCTGAACTTCAAGCCGGAGCAGGATACACAGTGGCAGGAGCTTGCTAAGGTGTACACAGAAGAGACTGGCGTTGATGTGACGGTAGTTACAGCAGCTGCTGGTCAGTATGAGACTACTCTTAAGAGTGAGATGGGTAAGTCAGAATCACCTACCCTGTTCCAGGTAAATGGACCGGTTGGTCTTGCTTCCTGGAAGGACTATTGTTATGATCTTGGATCATCACAGGTGTATAAAGAACTCACATCTGAGGACTTTGCACTTAAGGATGGCGATAAGGTCGCAGGAATCGGATATGTTATAGAGTCATACGGAATCATTTACAACAAAGAGCTTTTAAGCAAAGCTGGATACACAGAGGATGATATCAATTCATTTGCAGACCTCAAGAAGGTGGCAGAGGATATAACAGCCAAGTCAGACAAATTAGGATTCTCAGCATTCACATCAGCCGGAATGGATGGCTCATCAGACTGGAGATTCAAGACACATCTTGCAAATCTTCCAATCTACTATGAATACAAGGCTGATGGAATCGATACTACAGATGCGATCAAGGGTACATATCTTGATAATTACAAAAATGTATGGGATCTGTACATCAACAACTCAACAACCGATCCAAAGCAGCTCAGCACAAAGACTGGTGATGATGCGGTTGCAGAGTTTGTTTCAGGACAGGCAGTATTTTATCAGAATGGTACATGGGCATACTCAGATGTATCATCAATTGGCGATGACAACCTCGGAATGCTCCCTATCTATATAGGAGCAGATGGTGAGGAGAATCAGGGACTCTGTACAGGAAGTGAGAATTACTGGTGTGTAAATGCTAAAGCTTCAGAGGAAGATATCCAGGCAACTCTTGACTTCATGGAGTGGTGTGCTACAAATGACACTGCACTTAAGGCAATCTGTGGTTCAAAGGGCGCTATGCCATCAGGAGCCGATGGAATGGGATTTGTAACACCATTCAAGAAGAACCTTGAGTCAACAAACCTTCTTGTAAACATCGCAAATGAGTATGTAGCAGAGGGCAAGACACCTGTAAGCTGGAACTTCACAACAATGCCATCAGAGCAGTGGAAGAACGATCTTGGATCAGCACTTACAACATATGCGGCAGATCAGACAGATGCCAACTGGGATCTTGTAAAGAGCGCATTTGTAGATGGATGGGCTAAAGAGGCTGCTGCAGCAAAGTCAAAATAAAACATATTAACAAATAAACAATAGTACACAACCCAAAAATAAAAAAACATCACAAAATAAAACCAACTTAAAATATGAATAAAGTCCTGCAAGATGCAGGACACCAGGAAGGCTAACAGCTTTGCAAAGGCAGCTCATACCCAGAGGTGTCAGACTAGAGATGGATATGTATTCATATGCAAATATGTCTACATATCCATTTTTAGACTCAGAAGATATTGGAAAGAAAATTGATATGCAACAGAGTGGAGGTTACCAAAAAAATTATGGAGAAAACGATAAAAAGATATTGGCCGGTGTTTCTGATACCGACAATGGCTGCGTTTCTTATAGGATTTATCGTGCCATTTGCCGAAGGAATATATCTGTCCTTCTGTAAGTTCACGACCATAAGGGACGCTGAATTTGTAGGATTTCAGAATTATATAGACGCATTCAAGGACTCAACATTCCCGGATGCATTTAAGTTTACAACATTATTTGCGATTGTCACACTTGTGCTTATAAATGTTCTTGCATTTCTTGTGGCACTGGCACTTACACAGAAGATCAAAGGAACTAATATATTCAGAACGGTATTCTTTATGCCGAATCTTATAGGTGGTATCGTACTTGGATATGTATGGCAGCTTATATTTGATGCCATATTCTCAAAGTTTGATACAGCTCTGAAACTCAATGAAGTCCTCGGCTTCTGGGGCTTGGTTATACTGGTGTGCTGGCAGCAGATAGGATATATGATGATCGTTTATATTGCAGGACTTCAGGCAATTCCTGAAGACATTCAGGAAGCAGCCATGATTGATGGTGCAAATAGAACACAGAGACTTTTCAGGGTTACGATCCCGAACATGATGCCATCCATAACTATATGTACATTCCTCACAATAACCAACTCATTCAAACTGTTTGACCAGAACCTGGCACTCACAGGAGGCGAGCCACTCCATAAGACAGAGATGCTAGCGCTCAATATATATGAGACGTTTTATGGAAGAGTAGGATATGAGGGAGTAGGTCAGGCCAAGGCAGTCGTATTCTTCATACTGGTAGTAGCGATAGGACTCATACAGCTTAAGATTACAAGATCAAAGGAGGTGCAGCAGTAATGGCGAAGATACAGAAAACAGTAAATACAGCGGATAAAAAGCCTGTATACAGAGTGAAAGAAAAACCAACGGCGAAGGGAATTCTGGCTACTTTATTCTTTACCATTATTTCCATAATATTTGTTTCACCTATAATAATCGTAATTATAAACTCGCTGAAAGCCAAGACGTTTATCAGTCTGGAGACATTTGAACTGCCAAATGAGCACAGCTACATAGGCTTGGACAATTATAAAACGGCTATAACACAGTATGATTTCATTAAGGCAGTGGGCTGGACAGTTGTGATAACGGTTCTCTCAGTAGCGGCAATTCTGCTGTTCTGCTCTATGACAGCCTGGTATATAACCAGAGTCAAGAATATAGCGACAAAGATCATATATCTGCTCTGCGTGTTCTCTATGGTAATACCTTTCCAGATGGTTATGTTTACTTTGGCTGGAACTGCGGATGCACTTCACCTTAATACTCCATGGGGAATCGTGATCGTGTATCTTGGATTTGGAACAGGTCTTGCAGTATTCATGTTCTGCGGATTTATCAAGTCCATTCCTTTGGAGGTCGAGGAGGCTGCGATGATAGATGGATGTACGCCGCTCAAGACATTTTTCAGGGTTGTTATCCCTATCATGAAACCTACTTACATATCTGTAGGAATACTTGAGGCTATGTGGATATGGAATGATTTCCTTCTGCCATATCTGGTACTCGACATCAAGAAATACAAGACGATATCTATAGTTGTCCAGTATATGAAGGGCAGCTACGGAAGAGTAGATATGGGAGCAATCATGGCGTGCCTTGTTATGGCTATCATTCCGGTTGTTGTATTCTACCTCTGTGCACAGAAGTACATCATCAAGGGTGTTGCAGCTGGTGCTGTAAAGGGATAGTAATATAATATTATTAAATGTAAAAAACAGGCGGTTGTGAGATTCGCAGCCGCCTGAAATTGGTTAAAAGGAGAGATTTCAGATGGAAAGATCAGCAGGAATACTGCTTGCTATATCAAGCCTCCCGTCAAAGTATGGAATTGGCAGCTTTTCAAAAGAGGCATATCGTTTCGTTGACTGGCTTAGGTCTGCACACCAGAGCTACTGGCAGATACTTCCCATGGGTCCCACCGGGTATGGGGATTCGCCGTATCAGTCATTTTCGACATTTGCGGGCAATCCATATTTTATAGATCTTGATACACTAGTGGATCAGAGACTGCTCACAGACAGTGAGTGCAGTGAGCTGGACTGGGGTGAGGATGACAGATACGTTGACTACAGCAAAATATATAATGGAAGATACAGTCTTCTCAGGAAAGCCTATGAAAGATGGAAAATGACTGACAGCATGGAGTTTTCCTTATTCATGGACGAGAACAGCGATTGGATATATGATTATTCATTGTTCATGGCGATTAAGGATTCATATGGTGGGATTCCGTGGACAGAGTGGCCACAGGATATAAGAAACAGACAGCCTGATGCAGTGCAGCAGATGCAGGTTACGCTTGCGGATGAGATACATTTTCAGCAGTACATGCAGTATTTGTTTTATACTCAGTGGAATGCGCTAAAGAGCTATGCCAACAAGAACCATATAAGGATCATAGGAGATATCCCAATCTATGTAGCGATGGACAGTGCAGATGTATGGGCCCACCCGGAGCTTTTCAGGCTGGATGAGGACAGGCGTCCATACGAGGTTGCCGGATGTCCGCCTGATGGGTTTTCGGAGACCGGACAGCTGTGGGGAAACCCAATATATGACTGGGAGCTGAACAGGCAGACCGGTTACAGCTGGTGGATAGCCAGAATGAGACATAGCTATAAGCTTTATGATGTAGTCCGGATTGATCATTTCAGAGGCTTTGATGAATATTATGCCATTCCATATGGTGAGGAAACAGCTGCGAATGGCAAGTGGGAAAAGGGGCCTGGGATGGATCTGTTCAGGAATATAGAAAAAGCTCTGGGTAAGAGAGATGTCATTGCTGAGGACCTTGGTTTTGTGACTGATTCGGTCAGAAAACTTGTGCATGATTCCGGATTCCCGGGAATGAAGGTTGTGGAGTTTGCCTTTGATGTGAGAGACACTGGGGCGGCATCTGACTATCTTCCACATAATTATATACGAAATTGTGTTGTATATACGGGAACCCATGACAATGAGACACTTATTGGCTGGTGGAGCAGTATAGATCAGAGAGCCAGAGATATGGCGCGGGATTATATGGCAGCTCATTATACACCGGACCGTCTGATCAATGTCCCATTTATCACGCTTGCTATGAGAAGTATTGCAGATCTCTGTATTATACCGATGCAGGATTATTTGGGGCTTGATAACCGCTCAAGGATGAATAAACCATCCACAGTTGGCAATAACTGGAGGTGGCGAACGATATCCGATGATACGGATGATGATCTTGCAGAGGAAATAGGCAGACTTACACTTATGACCGGGAGAAGCAAAATGTGAAAAAGAACTCTCTAAGAATATTTATCGGGAAATGATGAGTTGAGTATTTTCTTGACCTGCACATAGCAAGATAATATAATTATTGGGAATAAAGGAGAAAAGTGGGATACAGCTTATGACAATAAAGGATATTGCGCGTATATCAGGTTATGGTATCGGAACCGTGTCCAGGGTGATCAACAATCAGACCGGAGTCAGCGATGCAGCCAGAGAGAAGATACTCAGGGTTATAGAGGAAAACGGCTTTGAGCCGAACGTCAACGCAAAGCTCCTCAAAATGTCAGCGAAATCGGCGGTGGTTGTCATCATAAAAGGAAACCAGAATATGCTGTTTGCGGATATAGTAGAGCGCATACAGAGCCAGCTTGCAGGATATGATGAGGACGTCGTAGTGGAGTACATAGATGAGGATGGCGATGAGATTGAGTATGCCATCAAACTTACTCATAGCGTGAATCCGAAGGGAATCATGTTTTTGGGTGCCAATCTTGCACTTTTTGATGAGCGGGTGAAAGAGCTTGAGATTCCGGGAGTCATAATCACGACCGGCGGAGAGATTCTTGCAAATGACAATATATCCTCCATAACGATAGATGACATGGCAGCGACATACGATATGACAAGGTATATTCTTGAAAAAGGCCACAGGCACATCGGAGTCATCGGAGGGCAGGTGTCCGAGAAACAGATAAGTTTCAACAGATATAAAGGCTGCAAGAGGGCTATAGATGAGTGGCAGCATGATGACCGGGCGGAGTTTACATATATTCCGTGCAGGTATTCTATGAAGGCAGGTTATGAGGCCACGAAGCGTCTCTTGGAGGAACAGCCCGAGGTTACAGCAATCATGGCTCTCAGTGATACGATAGCAATCGGCGTCATGAGAGCGGCTGCTGATCTGGGCAAACATATTCCGGAGGAGCTGTCAGTTACTGGATTTGATGGAATAGATCTGGCAGGATACTGTGTACCAAGACTTACAACAATAAAACAGAATACAGAGATCATGGCATCGAGAAGTGTTGACATCATGCTCAAGCATATAAATTATGCAGCAGCTGGTGAACATGAGATAGTGCCATATTCCCTGATAGAGGGAGAAAGCGTTAAGAGCATCGGCTAAACAGCCGATGCTTTTGGTGTATTTGGAGATGGAGGTTTGCTTTTTTGGGACTGGTTGCCGATTACTAATAAATATATTGTAAACCATGCTAGTCCTATGCTAATATAGATATGTTTGCGAAAATGACAAATTTTTATCACTTCAGGAGGAAAACAATGGGTGGATTTTTTGGAGTAGCGGCAAAAGATGACTGTGTGTTTGATCTGTTCTTTGGAATAGACTATCATTCACATCTTGGAACAAGACGCGGAGGCATGACAGTGTATGGAGATAAGGGATTTGACAGATCTATACACAATATCGAGAATGCTCCATTCAGAACAAAGTTCGACAAAGATATGCAGAACATGAAGGGTTATTTTGGAATAGGATGTATATCCGATTATGAGCCACAGCCACTCATAGTGCGTTCACATCACGGAACATATGCCCTGACAACTGTCAGCAAGATCAACAACGTTGACGAGATATCCAAGGAGATATTTGATCAGGGACATTCACATTTCCTTGAGATGAGCGGAGGGGATATCAACAGCACAGAGCTGGTGGCAGCCCTCATAAACCAGAAGGATAATCTGATAGACGGAATAAGATATGCGCTGGAGAAGATAGACGGTTCTCTGTCACTCCTGCTCATGAACCAGAATGGAATATATGCAGCCAGGGATATGCACGGAAGAACTCCTGTGGTCATAGGCAAGAAGGATGGTGCATTCTGTGCGTCATTTGAGAACTTTGCCTACAAGAACCTTGGATACCATGACTATAAAGAACTCGGTCCTGGTGAGGTTGTCGTACTCACGCCGTCCAACTGCGTGACGCTTGTGCAGCCGGGCAAGGACATGAAGATATGTACCTTCCTGTGGGTATACTATGGTTACCCTGCAAGTTCATACGAGGGTATGAGTGTAGAGCAGATGAGATACAACTGCGGAGCCAGCATGGCAAAGAGAGATAACGTTAAGCCTGATATCGTAGCGGGAGTTCCGGATTCAGGAACAGCGCATGCAGTCGGCTATGCCAATGAGTCAGGAATACCTTTCTCAAGACCATTCATCAAGTACACACCGACATGGCCACGTTCATTTATGCCGACTATACAGAGCCAGCGTAATCTCATAGCCAAGATGAAGCTTCTGGCAGTTGAGGATCTTATCAAGGACAAGAGCCTTCTGCTTATAGACGATTCTATCGTGCGAGGAACACAGCTCAGAGAGACGACAGAGTACCTTTTTGACAGCGGTGCCAAGGAGGTACATATCAGACCTGCGTGTCCACCACTTGTATACGGATGCAAATACCTGAACTTCTCAAGATCATCATCAGAGATGGATCTGATAACAAGAAGAGTTATCGAGAGACTTGAGAATGGAAATGTGACAGATGAGGTACTTCAGGAGTACACAGATCCTGATTCAGAGAAGTATGAAAAGATGGTTGACGAGATCTGCAAGGAACTGCATTTCACATCACTCAGATTCAACAGACTTGATGATATGCTTGAGGCGTGCGGAGTTGAGAAGTGTAAGCTCTGTACATACTGCTGGGATGGTAAGGAGTAAGCTGCGGATGACAGCGATGCCATATGCGGCAGACAGTATCATATATAAAATAATCAATTTGTAATAGTAAGAAAAACGGTGACAGGGATATGGCATTAGAAAATTCAAAGGAAATCACAATAGAAGAGATACAGGAACTGGATAAGGATTCATATCAGATGGTTGACATCAGAGATGAAGTTGAGATATCACACGGAGCCATCCCGGGTGCGATGGCAGTTTCTGCGGACAGTCTGATGCCGGAGCATCTGGTAGAGACCGCAGGTGAACTGTTCCCTGCAGAGGTATATATTTCCGGGGACAATTCAAAAGGGAAAAAACTCATCATCTGCTGTACCCATGGAACCAACAGTATTCCGTTGGCGGAGAGATTTGCAGAGCTTGGATACGATGCAGTGAGTCTAAAGGGTGGCTATATATCATGGCTGCTCTACACCATGGGTAAGCAGGAGCAGACTGACATATGTGCCGATGTGGAGAAGAGCCTCCGCAAGAAGTTCCACAAGAAGATATGGTGCAACTTCACAAAGGCCATCAACAGATATGAACTGGTGAAGGAAGGCGACAGGATCGCAGTCTGTATATCGGGCGGCAAGGATTCCTTCCTCATGGCGAAGTGCTTTCAGGAGCTGAAGAGACACAATAAGTTCCCGTTTGAACTTAAGTTTATAGTCATGGATCCGGGGTACAGTCCGGCAAACCGCAAGGTCATAGAGGACAATGCCAGGATGCTTAACATCCCTATCCAGATATTTGAGTCAGATATATTTGACTCGGTGTACAACGTTGAGAAGTCACCGTGCTACCTCTGTGCCAGGATGAGACGAGGACACCTGTACAGCTACGCGAAGGAACTCGGTTGTAATAAGATTGCACTTGGACATCACTACGATGATGTCATAGAGACCATACTCATGGGTATGCTCTATGGGGCACAGATGCAGACTATGATGCCGAAGCTCCACAGCACCAACTTTGAGGGCATGGAACTCATCAGACCTCTCTATATGGTGAGGGAGGACGATATCAAGGCGTGGAGGGATTATAATGAGCTTCATTTCATACAGTGCGCATGTAAGTTCACGGATACATGTACAACCTGTAACAATGAGGAGACAAAGTCCAAGCGACAGGAGATCAAACAGCTTATAGCAACACTGAAGAAGACAAATCCATTTGTGGAGGGTAATATATTCAAGAGTGTGGAGAATGTCAATATCGATACCCTTATAGAGTATAAGAAGGATGGGGTAAGACACAGTTTCCTTGATACCTATGATGAGAAGGCAGATAAATAATGACATATAAACAGTAAAAGGCTATCATTGCATCACATGCAGATGATAGCTTTTTGCAATTTTAATACTATTTTTAATGAAATTTTCATGAAAAAATAACATAATAAAACAGGGTATTTGTATGCCAAATAGGGAGGTGTTCGTGGATGAGGATATTGGTAGTAGAAGATGAGAAAGATCTAAACAGTATAATATGCAGTAAACTTGTGAAAGAAGGATATAATGTGGATGCCTGCTATGACGGACAGGCTGCACTTGATTTCATAGAGATGACGGAATATGATGGGGTTATTATGGATATAATGATTCCGCATGTGAATGGTATAGAAGTGTTGAAGATTATCAGAGCAAATAAACAGCAGGTTCCGGTATTATTTCTGACAGCCAAGGGTGAGACTCAGGATATAGTGAGAGGACTGGATGCAGGGGCCAGTGATTATATGACAAAGCCATTTGAATTTCCGGAGCTTCTGGCCAGGCTCAGAGTAATGCTCAGAACCCAGGGGGTGGTTAATGAGAATGTAATTACGTGCGGCTCTTTGGTTGTGGATATGAATAATCATAAGGCTGTGCGGGATGGCCATGACATAGATCTTACGGTAAGAGAATATGCCATACTTGAATATTTGGCACGTAACCGAAATATAGTTGTTACCCGTGAACAGATAAGGGCGAATATTTGGAATATTGATGATGATGTGAATTCCAATGTGGTTGATGTGTATATCAGATATCTCAGAAGAAAAATCGATGACAAATATGATGATAAACTTATACAGACGATAAGAGGGGTTGGGTATAAACTGGAATGTTAAAAAAGAAAAAATCACTGGTAACATATACGATTATAATGTGTGGTCTTATTATGACCGTAGGTATTGCCTGCCTGCTATTTATACAGAACAGTATAGTGAAAGATGATATGGAATTGCAGGCGTATGAGAAACTTTCACAGGAAACGCGGCAGGTCAGACGGTTTTTATATTATGATCAATTAAAAACCCCATCTATTGGAACAGAATATTATGATCGTGATGAGGATCTTGAAAACGATGAGAAAATATATGTGTTCTTGCAGTCACCAGGTGGGGATTTCATAGATGGAGAGATGCCGGATGGATGTAATGGAAAGTTTTCATATCAATCAGATCTTGATGTAAGTGGTTTTAATGGAGCAAAATATTATATATTGACGAGAAAAGCAAAAGTTGGTCTGAAAACACCAGAAAATGATAATTTTGTAATCTGCGCAATGGTGTCAGTAAAAGATATAAAGGCGAATTACAAAGTATTGTGGTATAGAACTTATACGGTAATAGGTGTAGTGGCATTATTTTTCATTGTATTTGCAATTGGACTCAGAAGGCTGGTTGCTGTGCCAATGAAGGAACTTAATGTGGCTATTGACAGGAGCGGTCAAAATCTGGATTTTACAGAGAAACTCAGATATGATGGACCGTTTCTGGAACTCGATATGATAACTGAGTCAAATAATAATCTGTATGAGCGGGTTCAGAGAGAATTTGAACGACAGGAAGAATTCAATGCTAATGTATCCCATGAACTGAGAACCCCCGTGGCAGTTATGCATGCCCAGTGCCAGCTTTCCAGAGAGATTGCAGAGAAGAACAATGATCATGAGATGTTGGAGAGCATAGCGGTATTTGAACGTCAGACAACCAAGATGAAGGGGCTTATAGAGCAGCTCCTACAAATGTCTATATTGGAAAAAAATAACGTTAATCTTAGTGTTGAGGATGTTGATTTATTAGATGTTGTGGAGTCTGTGTGTGATGACGCGGAATACATATGTAAGAAGAATATTCAATTTAGCTATGATCTTGTTCCGACAGTTGTTAAAGTTAACATGAATCTTATTGTTATCGTGGTTAACAATCTAGTGTCAAACGCAATAAAGTATAGCGATGATAGGGGGATTGTGGAAGTGACCTGTGGTTCTGATTCAGAGAACTGTTATATATCTGTCAGAGATGAGGGAAGAGGTATAAGTAAAGAACAGAAAAACAGGATTTTTGAGAGTTTTTACAGAGCAGACACTGTAAGAAATACAGAGGGATTTGGCTTGGGTTTATCTCAGGTTATGAAAATAGCAAAGTATTATGGAGGAACCGTTCAGGTGGATAGTGAGGTAGGTAAAGGTAGCAAATTTACTTTTATAATACCTGTAGATAATGGATAGAATTTTAATGTAATATATCTTAATAATTTTTAATGAAACCTTAATTTTCGATAGCTATAATCGTGAATTAAGGTTTTATTATTTTAGGAGGATACTATGAAATCACGAAAGAGAGTAATTCATCTGGTCATTGGACCGCTTTTATTTGCGCTTTGCTGTGCCTGTCTGCCGCATAGCGTGTTCACGGAATTTGAAACAAGGGCTGCGGTTGGAACAATTATATGGATGGCATATTGGTGGGTTACAGGTCCTGTAGACTATGCGGTCACGGCGTTTCTTCCGATAGCACTGAATGCCATATTTCAGATGACTGACATGTCGTCGGTCATATCCAATTATGCGGATGAGACAATTCTGCTTCTTCTTGGAGCTTCTATTATAAGTGTGATGTGGGAGAATACGGGACTGGACAAGAGGATTGCCGTCACGTTTCTAAGACTCATAGGCAGCAGCCTGCGCACCCAGCTTGTATTCTGGTTTATGCTGGCAGCAGTATTATCTGCGGTCCTGCCGAATGCAGTGGTATGTGCCACCATCACACCTATAGCGGTTGCCATGCTGAAGTATATAGGAATGGATGATATCAAGAACAACAAGACGGCGTCCAAGATACTTCTGACAATAGCATATGCAACTGGACTTGGAGGACTTGCGTCACCACTTGGCGGTGCTATGAACCTTGTAACAGTTGATTATATACAGAAGCTTACAGACAAAGAGTACATGTACTCATCATGGATAGTAAGATTCCTTCCTATCATGGTGATTTTGTGTGTGATCAATATTGTATTTACACTGAGAGATGTGGACAAGAATGAAATGCTTGGCGGCTCCAGAGAATATTTTGTGGCACAGTATAAAGAACTTTCTCCTTTCAGCTATGAGGAAAAAACAGCACTTATATTATTTGTTGTTGCAACAGTTCTGGCATTTACAAGACAGTTGTATCAGAGTTATCTTCCGGGATTAAAGCCTGCGTATGTATTTATAATATGCGCAATTATCTCATTCATTTTGACAAACAAAAAAGATGAGAGAATAATGGTATGGAAGAGCGTACAGGGAAAGATTATATGGGAACTCATGTACATATTTGCCGGTGGACTGGCAGCAGGAACCCTGATCAATAAATCCGGAGCAGCAGAAGTTATAGGTGATTATATTTCCAGATTTGATATGAAGGGTGGTTTTGTCACAATATTAGTCATTCTGACAGCCACGCTCATAATGTCAGATGTGACATCCAATACGGCAACGGCTGCAGTTGCTATGCCGCTTGTCATATCGATAACCCAGGGAAGCGGGCTGGATCCTATTCCGTATATATATGTGGCATCTATAGGAGTAAATCTGTCATATATGCTTCCGACATCCATAAGAGCAATTCCGGTGGGATATGGTCTCTCTCCAAAATATATGTTTAAAGAGGGTTGGAAGATTTCATTGATAATAATAGCACTGATGTCGATAGTATGTGCACTGCTGCTGAAGTACTGGCCTGCTTTCAGCACTGTGTGATGATGAAAAAATATTTACAGAGGAAGAGAAATGTCAGTAATATCTTATCTATTTATTGTTTTTTTGATATGTACCCTGATTATATATTACATAATGCCAGGTAAGTTTCAGTGGATAGTACTGCTTGGGGCAAGTCTGGTGTTTTATGGGTACGCTGGAATAAAATATCTGTTGCTGGTTGTGACTGAGGCTGTGATAGTGTATTTATTTTCACTCAGAATGCAGAAAAGTCTGGATGAACAGGAGATTCTTGCAAGGGATGCGGACAGACGAACCGCCAGAAAGATAAAGAATACTGAGAAAGTGAAAAGGAAAAAGTATCTTGTTGCAGCTTTGTTTATAGTTATTACTATTCTTGTAATATTTAAGGCGCTTGGATTCCTGATAGAAAATATTAAAAGATTTGTTCCGATTGACAGAATACAGGATATTCCGGATTTTAAACTTGTTGCTCCGCTAGGTATATCTTTTTATACTTTTATGATTATATCATATCTGGTTGATCTGTATAATGGCCGTATATCTGCCCAGAGAAATTTTTTAAAATATCTTACATACGTTATGTATTTTCCTCATGTGACTCAGGGACCAATAGCCAGATATGAGGAAGTTGGACATCAGATGTGGGAGCATCACAGATTTAATTCGGATGTGATCATGCGTGGTGTGTGGCTTATCATCTGGGGAGCTTTCAAAAAAATGGTCATAGCGGACAGAATAAGCGCATTTACAACTGAAATATTTGGTGATGTATTCAGTTATAAGGGAATGATATTCTGGGCCGTTGGTATAGCATATTCAATACAGATATACTGCGATTTCTCGGGATGTATGGATATAATGAGAGGCGCATCTGAGTGTTTTGGAATCGTACTTGGAGAGAATTTCAGAAGACCTTATTTTTCACAGACTCTGCCTGAGTTCTGGAGAAGATGGCATATATCTCTTGGAGCGTTTTTCAGAGAATATGTATTCTATCCTGTTTCAACATCTAAGCTGTTCCTGAAACTCAACGTTAAGATAAGGGATCATATAGGCAATGTGGTAGGAAAGGTATTTGCTGCGAGTATTCCAATCCTGTGTGTGTGGATATTGACAGGATTGTGGCATGGCGCGGTGTGGAATTATATAGCATGGGGATTGTATCATGGAATACTGATATGCATGTCAACCTTATTTGAACAGCCGCTTGACAGACTTACGCACAGGCTAAAGATCCGCACAGAGTGCGCAAGCTGGCAGATATTCCGCATGCTCAGGACATTTGTGTTGTGTGTTATAGGAAGATTGATATTTATGGGACAGGGGATTGGAAGTTCCATATGGATGATCAGATCTGGATTTACGGATTGGGGTAAGGTATATGATCTTGTAGGAGATTTTACTCTCGCCCAGGGAGAATGGTCGGTGATACTTATAAGCTGTATAGTTCTTCTGGCTGTATCTATAGCTCAGGAGATCCTTGAGAGAAGAGAAACTGGAGAGGATATCAGGGGCTGGCTTATGAGACAGAATGTATGGTTCAGATGGCTGGTGATGGTTGTTGGAATATCAAGTATTGTTATATGTGGAGTGTACGGATCAGGTGCAACAAAAGCATTCATATATGAACAGTTCTAATGTAGGAGGATTTTAAATTGATTAAGTGTGTGAAAGGAACCGTGTCGATACTAAGCGTACTACTGATGCTGTTTTACATTTTAAGCAGAGCCGGACAACTGGCTATACCGGAGGATTTTGATTCAGACGTATGGGCATCGTATTATGCCGAGGAGGACAATACGATCAATACGGTTCTCATAGGATCAAGTGCAATGTACAGATATTGGCTGCCGACTAGAGCGTATGAGGAGCAAGGTTTTACATCAGCGCTTCTGGCAACAGCAGGACAGGATATAAGACTGATTCCCTATACTATGGAGGAAGCTGTTAAGAGCCAGGATGTGGATCTGTTTGTTGTTGAGATCAGAAGTGCGATAACTAGAGGAAATGTAGAGGAGGTGGGTTCAGACAAGTTGAATTACCGTCTTGAGGTTTTTGCAACTGGAATGAAACCATCCATGACAAAATTTCGAATGATACAGAATTTGTATGATGCAGATGAGTCGAAGAAGATAGAACTTATGTTTCCTATACTTATGTTCCATGATAACCTGCTCCAGTATGACAAAGAAGAAATTCTTGACAGGATGGATGATAAAACTGATGAATACAAGATGACCAGGCAAAAATCAACCTTTAAGGTAAAGAAGAGACCGGAGCTTAAAGCGTCATCAGAGAGATATCTCACGGACGAGATACTTGGGTATGTGGATGATATTGAGAAAAAGGCAGATGAGCTGGGGGTAGATGTGCTCCTGATATCAACTCCATTTGTGGCAAATGAGAAGCAGGGAGCAATGCAGCTTGAATTGGATGCATATCTGGATGATCAGGGTTATACATATATAGACTTCAATTCGGGAGAGGATGTCATAGGACTTGATTATTCGACGGATTTCTTTGATGGAAGGCACACAAATGTTGCAGGTGCAAAGAAATTTACTTCGTATATGGCGAAATATATCAAGGAAAATTATAATCTGAAGGCAGAACTGGACGGAGAAGCGGAAAAGAACTGGACTGATGCCTGTGAAGCATGGAGTCTGGAAGAGGAAGAGATGATGGCTAAATGGAGAAAGAGTGTAGAAGGGAAATAGACCATATGGATACGATATTACATTATATAAGGCAATACGCTGAGACACAGCCCGACGTGCCGGCAGTGTGTGAACTGAGAAAGAAAGCAACTTACAGGGAATATTGGGATAATATAAGAAGGATGGCATCGGCACTCAGAAATACCGGTGTGCAGAAGGGGGATCACGTCGTGCTTAGATGTACCCAGAATATAGACTATCTGACCATATTCTCCGCACTTCAATATATACAGGCTCTGGTTGTGCCCGTGGAGAAGTCTGCTTCTCCTGAACGTATTTCAGAGATTGGCAGCAGGGTGGATGCAAGATGGCTTATTTCGGATAAAGAGGCAGAAGATATGACCCTGATAAAGCAGAAGGATCTGGTGGAACAGGCGAAGAAATCAGATGTGCTTGATCTGGAGCTGCCTGATTCGGACTCCAGATCGATGCTGCTGTTTACAACAGGTACAACAGGCGCATCGAAGGGGGTCGTAGTTCTGCATCGAAATGATGTAGGAATAGCGGGCAATGTGATACATGGTACATCGATGAAGAAAGGCAATGTTGAGATAATACCAATGCCTCTCAATCATTCGTTTGGAATAAGAAGATATCAGTCAGATATGGTAAATGGAGGAACAGTATGTCTGATGGATGGCATGGTATTCATAGGAACCCTATGGAAGCTAGTCGAGATATATGGAGCTACATCCATGGCTATATCACCGGCATCGCTTGGCATGATATTCCATTTGTCCGGCGACAGGATTGCTGACTATGCAGACCGGTTTGACTATATACAGATAGGTTCGGCCCCCCTTGCTGAAAATGACAAGGAGAGATTGTTAAGGCTTCTTCCACATACGAGATTGTACAATTTCTATGGCTCATCGGAGGCAGGATGTGCATGCATACTCGAATTCAGTGGCAATGGCAACAAGCCAGGGTGTATAGGCAGACCAACAGTTAATTCAGTGGTCAGATTTACGGATGATGATGGAAATGTAATTGAGAACGGAAGCCCTGAGAATCCGGCACTTCTGTCCTGGGGAGGTTCTATAGTAATGGAAGGGTATTACAATGATCCGGAGCTTACTTCAGAGATTCTGGTGGATGGCTTTGTGAGGACAAGGGATCTTGCGTATCTTGACGAGGATGGCGACTGTATCCTTGTGGGAAGGGCTGATGATGTGATAAACTATGGGGGAAGCAAGATATCCCCTGCGGAGATAGAGGACCTTGCACTTGGATATACACATATAGATGATGTGGCATATAGTTCTGTAGCTGACCCGATCACAGGGGAGCTGCCAGTTATCCTGATTGTACAGAAGGATGGCTATGATGAGTCTGAATTTGAACAGTTTCTTGCAGACAGGCTGGAAAGTTACAAACTTCCAAGAAAATATATATATGTAGAAAATATTCCAAAGACATTTAAAGGTTCTGTTCTGCGGAAGGAAGTCAGAAAACTTGCTGAACAGTATGCATAAGACGTGGATAAAAATCATACAAAGGAGAAATATATTATGAAAGAATTTATTGAAATGCTCAAGAAGATCAAACCAAATGTTGATTTTGAGAATGAGGAGGCCCTTGTTGATGATGGAATTCTGGAGTCCCTTGATATTATTTCAATTATATCTGAGATAGCGGACAAGTACGGAGTTGTCATTCCGAGTGATGAGATCATACCTGATAATTTCAACTCAGCTGTTGCACTCTACGAACTTGTGGAGGATTTAAAATAAAAACAGAGACAGATTGAAAAATCCTGTGTATATAGCACGCTGGCGTGGCGTTTTAGTGTCGATGGTGTTATATATACAGGTTTTTTTAGTTCTATTACTGCATATGTGTTCATGTGATTATTTTATAAATAATTTAATTTTGATGTTGACTTATGATTAAATACATGTTTAAATGTTCATAGATTCAACAAGAATAATGAATAATACAATATAAAGAAAAGGAGATCATGAATTATGAAGAAGTATAAGATTGAAGTTGATTGTGCAAACTGTGCAGCAAAGATGGAGGATGCAACTAAGAAGGTAGCAGGCGTTAAGGATGCGGCCGTGGCTTTTATGGCGCAGAAGATGAGCGTTGAATTTGAGGATGGAGCAGACGAGGCAGAGGTTATGAAGAACGTTCTTAAGGCATGTAAGAAGGTAGAGCCTGACTGTGAGATATTCATGTAATCACAATACATCATGTGTGAGGGTTTTGCAAAGCAGGTTTTGAAATGTATCAGCATTCCGATTCCTGCTTTGTCTCATATAAGATATATGAAGAATATACATTATATCAGATAGGAGGATTTTATGACAAAGAAACAGAAAAAGGTCCTTATAAGAATCATAGTATCGGCGGTTCTCCTCGTTGCCATGGCTGTCACATTTACGGTGCTTGACAAGAGTGGGATGGTGAATCTTGAAAATCCGTCAGTTAGATGGCGATGCATAGAGATCGTGGCTTACCTGATCCCGTATCTCATCATCGGCTATGATATACTTAAAAAAGCATTTCTCGGAATCATACACGGAGAGGTATTTGACGAGAATTTCCTTATGGCTATAGCTACGGTTGGCGCCATGGTGCTCGGTGAGTACAAGGAGGCATCAGCGGTTATGCTGTTTTACCAGGTTGGTGAGCTGTTCCAGAGCTACGCGGTGGGCAAGAGCAGAAAGAACATCACCGCACTTATGGATATCCGCCCTGACTATGCGAATATAGAGAAGGATGGCAAGCTTGAGCAGGTAGATCCCGATGACGTTCAGATCGGAACAGTCATAGTTGTACAGCCGGGCGAGAAGGTGCCTATCGATGGTAAGGTTGTGGAGGGGGCATCTTCACTCAACACAAGTGCTCTCACAGGAGAGAGTGTCCCTAGAGAGGTTCATGTGGGTGATGAGATCATCAGTGGATGTGTCAACCTCAACGGACTTATAAAGATCGAAACAACCAAGGAGTTTGGAGAGTCAACCGTATCCAAGATACTTGATCTCGTCGAGAACTCGAGCATGAAGAAGTCCAGATCAGAGAACTTCATCACAAGATTTGCAAAGTATTACACACCGGCTGTGTGTATCGCGGCGCTTGCACTTGCAGTTCTTCCGCCGTTGGTAAACATGATCATGGGTAACCCTGCTGCATGGTCCAAGTGGATCATCAGAGCCCTTACAACACTTGTTATCAGCTGCCCATGTGCACTGGTAATATCCATCCCGCTGAGTTTCTTCGGAGGGATCGGAGGAGCATCGGCAAAGGGTATTTTGGTCAAAGGTTCTAACTACCTTGAGGCACTTTCATATACGAAATACGTTGTGTGTGACAAGACAGGAACACTGACAAAGGGTGTGTTCCAGGTTACAGAGATACATCCGGTTTCTGGTATGACTGAGGCTGATCTGCTTGAGAAGGCAGCACTTGTCGAGAGCTATTCTAACCATCCTATCAGCAAGAGTTTGAAGGAGGCGTACGGCAGGGAGATCGACAACAACAGAGTCACAGACGCAAAAGAAATCAGTGGACACGGCGTATCAGCAGTCGTGGATGGACACGAGGTCGCAGCGGGAAATGTCAAACTCATGAAGAAGATGAACATAGAGGCAGCGGTTCCTGCGTCAGTTGGAACAGAGATACATGTGGCGGTAGATGGCAAATATGCCGGATATATTCTGATATCTGATGTTGTAAAGCCAAATGCAAAGGAGGCTATAAGTGGTCTCAAGGCAGCAGGCGTGGAGAAGGTTGTCATGCTTACCGGAGATGCCAGGAAGGTTGCTGACGCAGTGGGAAGAGAACTTGGTGTGGATGAGGTCAGAAGTGAACTTCTACCGGGTGACAAGGTAGACGAAGTCGAGAAGCTCATAGCAGCCAAGGGCGAAAAAGAAAAGCTTGCATTTGTGGGTGATGGAATAAATGACGCCCCTGTGCTTTCAAGAGCAGATATAGGAATTGCGATGGGAGCACTCGGCTCGGATGCAGCTATAGAGGCTGCTGATATAGTCCTCATGGACGATGACCCGGCAAAGATAGCCACAGCCATGAAGATATCCAAGAAGACACTCAGGATAGTTCATCAGAATATCGTGTTTGCACTTGTGATCAAGTTTGCGTGTCTTGCACTTGGAGCTGTTGGTTTTGTCAACATGTGGTGGGCGATATTTGCTGATGTTGGAGTTATGATCCTTGCGGTGTTAAATGCAACAAGAGCGCTCAGTTTCAAAAAGTGATACGGAATAGAAATGATGAATACCTGAGAGGGAAACAGCAGATTTCGGATTTTATAATGAAAGATGAGGAAAATACATGGGAGAAATACATCTGCCTCATTGTCACTGCGACAATGAGAACAAGGTCATAAATTGCATGCCGTCTGCTGATGACTGCAGTGGTATGGCAGATATATTCAAGCAGCTCAGCGACGGCAGCAGACTCAGGATACTTTGGATGCTATGCCATCTGGAGGAATGTGTGAGCAACATAGCCGCCGCCATGGAGATGAGTGATCCGGCTGTGTCACATCACCTGAAACAGCTTAAGAGCAGCGGTCTTATCGTGAGCCGCAGAGAGGGCAAGGAGGTGTATTATAAGCTGGCAGACACGGAGACCGCCAGACTTGTCCACAAGGTATGTGAGGAGATGTTTCAGATAACATGTCCGCTTGAATAATAGAATAGTATTAATGAGGAATTCCCCTCGTCACGCTGACAGGCTCAGTATCGTGGCGGGGGGATTTTTTGTGGGGATAATAAGAAAATTTATAGTTCTATGTCGCAAAACAAAATAACAGTTGACATGCACCTGTACATAGTGTATATATAACATATAAACAGTTGAGGGAGGTATGTATATGAGGCTTTCTCAGAATTCAGGAGTGCCTATATATCAGCAGATAGCGGACAGTTTCAAGTCGGATATCCTGGCCGGCAAGTATGCCCAGGGTGAGTATCTGCCGTCCATCAGAGGACTGGCGCGGGATCTGAAGATAAGTGTTATCACAACCATGAAAGCATATGAGCTGTTAGAGCAGGAAGGGTTGGTCACGGCTGAACAGGGCAAGGGTTTTTATGTGAATGCACAGGACAGTGAGATGTTGATAGAGCAGCATCTGCGAAAGGTCGAGGCATCTCTGACGGAGGCCATAGCTGCGGCACGTATTGCAGGTTTGTCGGACAATGAACTAAAGAATATGCTTGATGCCCTGCTTATGGTACAGGACTGACGATCTGACAGGCAGGGAACAAAACAGACAGAGAACAAAACAGGCAGAGAATAGGGAAAAAGAAAGACGTGAAGAGAGTTTAAGGTTTAATGGAGGATTGGATGATGAATTATGACTGTGCTGTAAAAGGGGAGAATATTTCCAAAAAGTTTAAGACATTTACACTGGATATACCTGATTTGAGGGTGCCAAAGGGATTTGCGACAGCACTCATCGGAGAAAATGGAGCGGGAAAGACGACACTTCTCAATATGCTTTCAGGAATAAGGCTTGATTACAAAGGTGAGCTGACTTTCTTTGACAAGTATTCATCGGAGGAGAAGGAGAGAAGGGCGGATGTAAAGAACAGGATAGGCTATACGGGAACAGGCAGATATTACCTTCCACAGTGGACTGTATCTGATGTGGAGGAGATAAGCAGTCTGCTCTTTGACAATTTTGACAGGGACGAGTTCGAAAGATATTGCCGTGAACTTGCGATATTTCCTGATTCTCCGAACGGTGTTGCTCTGAAGAAAAAGTGTTCAGCACTCTCTGATGGAACCAGAACTAAGCTGATGCTTGCCGGGGTTATGGCGAGGGATACTGACCTGCTGCTGCTCGATGAGCCGGCATCGCCTCTTGATCCTCTTATGCGAGATAAGCTGTGTCAGATGATCGGCGATTATATAAGCGACGGAGCGGGGGAGAAGAGTGTATTGTTCTCAACACACAATATATCCGATATGGAGAGCGTCACTGATTATGCGATCATCATGGAACATGGAAATGTGGTCGAGTGCGGATTTGTGGAGGATCTGAAGGAGAAATACATACTGATAAAGGGAGATGCCCAGGATGCGGAGGCGGCATCAAACATCCTTTATACCATGACTAAGAATCCATATGGTTTTGAGGGAATCTGTCTTGCAGAGAATCTGGACAAGCTTGCCGGAATGAATGTGAGCAAGGAGATACCATCGCTGTTTCAGATAAGTGTTGCGGTCATGAAGAATAATACAAAAATGGTATTAAAGTAAAAACAGCTTAGAGTGTTTCACGTATTTATAGGAGCGTAATTATGATGATGATAAAGGATTACAGAGCCATCACGAATGGAAAATACCGGCTAGTGTGTAATGTGTTGATACCGATCATACTGGGGGTGATACTGGCATTGATCGATATAGGAGTGGGAAAATATTATGTAACAGCGGTCATGCTCGGTGTGGGAGCGGCGCTCATGACAGCGATCGAGGTTATGGCTGATTATTGGGGATTTGGTGCAATATGTGTGAAGGGCTGCCTTGGAATGGATTATCTGAAGACGTCAACAAAGGGGAAAGCCATGTTACGGAATGCGCTTACGGCGGATCTGCTTGCCCGACCGGCGAGGATCGCGATATGCATGGTGATAGTGGCCGTACCATATGAAATTATGGTGGGTAACCCGGTAAGACTGCTTTGCCTGTCGATACTGCTCACAGCAGATATTTCCGTGTGGGCGCTGAACATTACGAGATATGTCCAGAATGTTCAGGTCATGAGTCTGCTGTCCATGCTGTCATCAGGAGCATCGGGAGCTGCGGTTATATATATAACGATATCTTCGGAATTGCAGAAGTTTACATGGCTCATAGTTACAGCACTGGCGGTATTGCTGCCGGTTGGAATATATGTGACGCGCAGACATATGTACTGCAAGGTTGAGGCGTCTTATCTGGATATGGATTAACAGATTGTTGTTCAAGGCCGGAAACGGCTTAGACTATCCGCCCCGCCTGCCGGCGGGAGGAATGATATATATTAGACAAGGAGGATTAAGGGATGAAGGATTTGATACTTGGTTTTAAACTTCTCAGATATGGATATAAATTAAAGACAAATGTGATGATGCTTATTTTGTTCACTGCAATAGGGTTTGTGGTCGAACTGTCATCACACGGAACGAATATTCTGGGCGGTTTCTATTTTATGCTGACTGGAATGTTTGCCTATCAGATGATAATATACATGAATGCATCGGACTATGTGCAGTCAAGCGTGATGAAGAGAAAACTGGAGGTGGGAATGCCAGTGATCGTCAGCACAGTTGTGTATCTTGTACTTTTCACAATACTTGTTGCGGAGAAATATATACTTATCAGAATGTATCCGGAGAATACAGAAAACTATCAGGATACATTGTTTATGATCATATTTATATTGTTCGGAGCTATGATATTCTGCGGTGTATGTTACAAATATTTTGTGGCAAGCTTTATCGTGTTTATGCTGGTGATAATAACCTGCATGTCAATAGTCAGTTCCTGGCTGTGTCATCATCATATATCAGAGGTTATAAGCCTTGGGCTTGTAAAACTTGCTGTCCTTGGATATGCGGCCATCCTTTTGGGTGGTGTTATAGAATATTTGATCAGTTCACTTCTCTACAGAAAACAGTTGTCAGAGTATGCAATGAGCGGACTCAGCAAGAGCATGAAGTAAATGAAAATACAACTAAACTTAATAAAATAGACGGAACAGAGCCGGTTGCAGATCGTGCAGGATTGCCGAAGAGAGGGCGGTCACAGCAGAAGATTTGTAACTGGCTCTATTGCTATTATCAGGTGAGTGGAATATAATATTTAAGAATGTGTGTACTGGAAAAATCCGGCAGCTGCGCATAAGAGTAATGTATAAAATACAGAACCATAACGGCAGACATTGATAAGTCGGCATATGAATTTGAAAAGAAAGATATAAGGAAGTTATATGGTACAGAACATATTGTTTGATCTGGATGAGACACTGCTGGACTTCAAGCGCGGTGAGAGCAGAGCGCTCTCCAATATGCTCAGGCATATAGGGGTGGAGCCTACAGAAAAGGTCATATCCAGATACAGCGAGATCAACAAATCGAGATGGAAGCTGCTTGAACAGGGGCTGCTTACAAGGCAGCAGGTGAAGGAAAGCAGATACGAGATACTATTTGCAGAGCTGGGAGTTGACTACTCTGCTGCGGAGGCGACAGCCTACTATGAGGATCAGCTCAGCCAGAAGGGATTTGTGTTCCCTGATACGATAAAGCTGCTTGAAACCTTGCACGGAAGATACAGAATGTACATTGTGTCAAATGGCGGATCAAATGTACAGAGCGGACGACTTGCGGACAGCGGTATAGGCAAGTATTTTGAGGCTATATTCATATCTGAGGATGCCGGAGCGGAGAAACCATCCAGAGAATTCTTTGACTATTGCTTTGGCAGGAGACCAGAGATAGAGGCAGATGAGACTGTGATCATAGGAGACAGTCTGACATCAGATATACAGGGCGGAATAAATGCCGGGATAAGAACGATATGGTTCAACCCTGACGGTCAGCAAGCGGCGGATATACATCCGGACTATGAGGTGAAAACACTTATGGAAATTCCGGCGCTGCTTGAAGAACTGTAAGCAAGAATGATGTAAAGCAATTTGGCATGGCTTAAGCTGGATTTAGTTGAATAAAACACAAATATACAGAGGTAGTACATGAAGATAAGAGATTTGATCACACAGGATAAGGCGACACTCTCATTTGAGGTGTTCCCACCAAAGAAAGACACAGACTTTGCGGATGTTGAGGCTGCCGCACTTGGCATAGCGGCGCTAAAGCCTGACTATATGAGTGTAACCTACGGCGCTGGCGGAAGTACAAAGGGTCACACCATACAGCTTGCGCGGGAGATACAGGAGAAGTACGATGTTCCGACTATAGCACATCTCACATGCGTGTGTGCCAGCAGAGACGGAATAAAGAATGCGCTTGTGGAGATGAAGAGCGCAGGGATAGAGAACATACTTGCCCTTCGTGGAGATATACCGAAGAACTATGATGGACAGGTGTTTACTGAGTTTTCGCATGCATCCGAGCTGGTGGAGCTCATCAAGGAGTCGGGTGACTTCTGTGTGGGTGGTGCCTGCTATCCTGAGGTACATCCAGATTCTGCAAATAAACATGATGACATAGCCGGGCTTAAGAAGAAAGTAGATGCCGGATGCGATTACCTGACTACACAGATGTTCTTTGATAACAACATTTTCTTTAATTTTATGTACAGAGTCAGGGAGGCTGGAATAAACGTCCCGATCATACCGGGAATCATGCCGATCACAAAGCGTGTCCAGGTCAAGAATGCGGTGAAACTTTCAGGCTGTAATGTGCCTGAGAGATTCAAGAGTATAGTGGATGCATTTGGCGATACAGAGGCGGCAATGAGACAGGCAGGAATTGCGTATGCAACGGATCAGATCATAGACCTCTTGGCCAATGGAGTAAAGCATATACATGTATATTCGATGAATAAGCCGGAAGTAGCAGCTGGAATACAGAGCAATCTGTCAGATATACTTAAACCGTAAAACGAAAGGAATATCAGATTATGAAGCCAGTGATATCGGTGATTTATACAGCCGGTTGTGAAGATACACATCCGGTAAATCTTGCTAACCAGAGATTAAAAGAATACGAGATAATAAATGCAGATATATCTACGGGACTTGAGAAAGCACAGGGAGAGTATGTGCTGTTCGTGGATGGCCTTGAGACATATCCGGAAGATATGTTGGAGAAATTATACGATGCAGCGATACATAATAAAGCTGATATGGTGGTATCAGACTGTGAACTTATAGATGGCAATGGTGATAAAACTGCCAGAAAGGGCATACATTCCGAGTGGATCCGCGGAGGAAAACAGATATTCAACTGGGAAGATTGCCGAGGCAGGGTATTGGATATTGTGAGATCCGTGACCGGAAATACGCTTTATAGAAAACAATTCCTGTTGGATGCGAAATTAGACAGATCTTGTTGCTGTTACGAGGTATTATATTCAATACTTGGTGCTGTGGCGGCAGATAAAATAGTTTATTTGAAAAATCAGACTTTCAGAAGAAAACATACGGATGATGATGGCACCGCAAAACTGCTGAGAGTGCCGAAAATTGTAAAGTGCGTTGCAGAATATGTGAGAAATATGACAAATTGTGAAGAACTGTGGAATGCAGTTATGTATTTCTCTATTCTTCAGTATGTGGACAACTACGAGAAGTGGTGCACAGGTTTGGATTCAGGAGAGAAAACAGAATTTTATGAGAGTGCACATAGATTTTTCAACAGTGATGTTTTTGATCAACTGACAGAGAAAAGACTTAATGACAGCAAACTGTTCCGAAAATATTCCATAATCAGGAGATGTGATTTATTGGAGATAATTAAGCTGAAAAAAAGAAAAATAATTGTTTCTTTTACGACTTATCCTGCAAGAATAACGGGAATAACAAAGATGCTGGATTCAATATATGCGCAGACTAGAAAAGCGGACAAGGTGATTATGTGGCTGGCGGAGGAGCAGTTTCCGCACGGGGAAGACGATCTGCCGGATGATCTTAGAGAACTGTTGGAAGAGGATAAACTTGAAGTTAGATGGTGTGATGATCTGAAGCCACACAAGAAGTATTTTTATGCTCTGCAGGAGTTTACTGATGATGTGGTAGTGACAATAGATGATGACCTGCAGTATCCGCCATATATTCTTGAAAATCTCTATATGTCTTATCTGCAGTATCCGGAAGCGGTATCTGCTGTGAGAACACATTGGATGGTCATATCGGATAAATGCCAGCTGATCCCATACAGATATTGGATGAAGGAGACTGATGCTTGTCTGTATGAACCTAAGATGCAGCTGTTTGCCACAGGTGGTGCAGGAACCTTGTATCCGCCAGGAATTTATGACAGTAAGTGGTTTGATAAAGAGAAAATAAAAGCTATTTGCCTGTGGGCGGACGATATATGGCTTAAACTTATAGAGGTTATGTCGGGAATTCCGGTTGTGGCAGCAATGCCATGTGAGGATCTGCAGTACTTGCCGGGTTCACAGGAAGTTGCACTTTATCATAAGAATGTGGATGCTGACCAGAATGATGTTCAGCTTCAGAAGATAAATGACTGGCTGAAGCCTGAATATGGGGACAATATACTTGCAAGGAAAATTCTGGAATATGATGGTGAATCAGTAGATAACGGACTGATCAGGGTGTGTGAATGTCATGAAAAAGAGAGACGAAAGCACAGAAATGATATTGGCAGGATTTCCAGGCAATTGAAGCAAACTAACGATAAGCTTCAACAGACATATGATGAAAAAGCTGACAGAGGCATCCGGATAAAGGAGCTTGAAAAGAAAAGTGCTGAGCTTCAGGCGAGAAACAGAGAGCTCCAGGCAAAACTTGGAGAACTTCAGGCAGAGAAAGATGGATTGCAGGAGAAAACAGAGCAGCTTAAGTCGGAAAATGCTGTTTTACAAAAACAGCGTTCAATATGGTATAAAATAAAAAACGATAAATATTAAGAAAGAAGGAAATAAAAATGACACTTGAAAAATTACAGAAAGACATGATAGCGGCAATGAAGGCAAGAGACAAGGAGAGAAAGGACAGTATATCTTCTCTTGTATCAGCAGTTAAGAAGGTTGGGATTGATAACGGTTGCAGAGATAATATACCAGAGGATATAGTTGATAGCGTTATCCTCAAGGAGATTAAGTCTGTGAAGGAACAGATCGACACATGCCCTGCAGACAGAACAGATCTGCTTGATCAGTACAAGGCAAGATATGATGTGTTCAACGAGTACGCACCAAAGCTTCTGTCAGAGGATGAGGTCAGAGAGATACTCACCACAAAGTTTGCAGATGTGATCGCAACCAAGAATAAGGGACAGATCATGAAGACAGTTATGGCAGAACTCAAGGGCAAGGCTGATGGCAAGGTCATCAATAAGGTGGTTGCAGAACTTTGCAAATAACAGTTTCTGACAGAAATCAAATCTGCGAATTAGTTGAACAAAATTAGTGGAGAAAAATATGAAGTTTGTAGGAATTGAGAAGAAGGAACAGGGCAAGTTCATCACAAGGTATGATGTGAAGTATGAGACCGTAGATGGCATACAAAAAAATTATGAGATGATAAGCAGAAACGGTGATATCACAGATTTTGAGGGACTTCACGGCAAGGCTGCGGATGCAGTTGTCATCATAGCCACCGACGAGAATGATGAGAAAATCCTGATAGACAGAGAGTTCAGACTGGCACCTGGCGAGTGGGTATACAATTTTCCTGCCGGACTTATAGATCCGGGCGAGACTCCTGAGATCAGCGCAAAGCGTGAACTCATGGAGGAGACGGGACTTGAGCTGTACGAGATCACAGACACTATCGGTACAAGCTACAGTGCTGTCGGATTTTCAAATGAGACAAATATGTGCGTGGTGGGCAAGGCTAGAGGCGAGTTTAAGCCGAGCACATCAACTCTGGAGGAGATCACACCTGGCTGGTACACAAAGGCTGAGGTTAGGGAACTTCTTAAGACTGAAAAATTTGCTGCCAGGACACAGGCATTTTGCTATGTATGGAGCAGAAAGTAGAAGGAGTATGTGTATGGAAAAATTACCAGGAAAGGGTATGGTGACATTTTCATCGCTCATCATGCTCATATGGGGACTTGTAAATGCAGGATATTATGATGTGGCAAAGCTTGTGCTTGCTGATGAGCCATCATCTAAGGCTATCGCGTGTGGTGTTGTGGTTGGAATCGCTTCACTTGCAGCGGTCATAGGCGGAATATTTGGAATAGCTGGAAGCAACAAGGTGGCAAAGGCATCTGCGATAGTTGTATGGGCAGCATTTTTGGTGATATTTGCGATAGTAAGCGGTATAGTGACATTGGTGTCCGGTGATAGCAAGCTTATAGCTGTTGTCATGATGATCGTTGGAATAATCGTTCCGGTTGTCATGTTTATGGGTGCAGCGAAGAACAGAGCGTAGAAAATATGTTAAATAAAACAGGTTCATGTCAGCCAGGAAGCGGGCATGAACCTGTTTTTGTTAGGAGCGGTCAGACGATATGTATCTTTTTTGTAATATATCCAAGAGGTTTTGCTCTTAGGATTGAACATAACATGATTGGTAAAATCATTCCTGCTACAGTGTATAAGAACCACCAGCCGTTTGCTGTTACATATACTGGATAGTGGGACCAAAGTTCTGCTAATGTGAACGGGTCTTTATATATGTACATTTGAAGTACAATTATGACCCTGAATGCATTGAACTGCCATATCAGAATATCCAGACTCCTTTTGCCGAAAAATGCCATTACATTTTTTATGAGCTTAACTACACGGAATTTTTGACTGAAGAATTCTATTTTGCGGCAGAGGTACAGTAATGCATATGATGCTGCAACAGCTCCAATACAAAATAGTACAGGTGATCGATATTGGTTCAGTCCCATGTTGACATCACCATAATTATACCGTCCAATAAGCAGGAATATTATGACAGATATGGATGCGAGGATAATGCCGTCTATGGCTTTGAGTTGTTCTTTAAAGTGTTTGACAAGAACCCCAAATGAGAAGAACATACTCAGTACGCAAACTCTTGATAACATGAAATCAAGAGTTACGGCAAATCCAAAGATGCCTATGGCTGAAAAAATAGCTAACATTATAAATGGTTTATATTTTGAGTCCTTCAGACAGACATCTATAATTTTATAAACGACTGAAGTCACAAAGAGTGCTCCAAGAAACCATGTTGCCCCGAAAAACTGACCATCCTTATCAAGAGTCAGCAGTATTTTCACATTTGTAGTTATGATTGCCTTTATAGAAACGCCATGCAGAA
>JAQYAS010000110.1 GCA_029338615.1 Clostridiales bacterium | reverse complement strand
CTTGAGAGAGCGAAGAAGGCGGGGATAACAGCGGAGGTCGTGAGTCCTAAGGATTACGCAGACCGCGCAGAATTCAACAAGGCACTTCTCGCAAAGCTCAAAGAGACTGGTGCAGATCTTATAGTCCTTGCAGGATATCTTGTGGTCATACCTGAGATAGTGATAGATGCATATCCGAATAAGATAGTCAACATTCATCCATCACTCATACCGGCGTTCTGCGGAACAGGCTACTATGGACTTAAAGTCCATGAGGCAGCCCTCACAAGAGGTGTCAAGGTTGTAGGTGCCACGGTTCATTTTGTTGACAAGGGCACAGACACAGGCCCTATCATCATGCAGAAGGCGGTTGAAGTACAGAACGGAGATACACCAAAGGTTCTGCAGCAGCGTGTTATGGAGCAGGCTGAGTGGAAGCTCCTGCCTGCGGTAATAGATAAGATAGCCCACGGCAAGGTGCATGTGGAAGACGGCATTGCAGTGGTGGAAGATTAATTCGGGAAGTACAGAAAGAAGATCCGGAAAGTGCATTTCTGGATGGAATAACATAGATTTAAGTTTGATATGATCAGGAGGAATATCCATGAAAGTATTGGTAGTAGGAAGCGGCGGAAGAGAGCATGCTATAGTTACAAGTATTTCAAAGAGTGATAAAGTATCCAAGATATATTGTGCACCTGGCAATGCGGGTATCGCAGCACTTGCAGAGTGCGTTGATATAGGTGTGATGGATTTTGATAAGCTGGTTGCATTTGCAAAGGATAAGGCTGTTGATCTGGTAGTTGTAGCGCCAGATGATCCACTTGTCGCAGGCGCAGTTGATGCATTTGAGGCAGCCGGTATCAGAGCATTCGGACCTCGTGCAAATGCAGCAATCATAGAGGGTTCAAAGGCATTTTCAAAGGATCTCATGAAGAAGTATGGCATACCTACAGCAGCTTATGAGAACTTTACAGACGCAGATTTAGCGCTCAAGTACCTTGAGACAGCCACATTCCCTATAGTTTTAAAGGCCGATGGACTTGCACTCGGAAAGGGAGTTCTCATATGTAATGATCTTGATGAGGCGAAGGCAGGTGTTAAGGAGATCATGCTTGACAAGCACTTTGGTTCAGCTGGTAACACCATGGTTATAGAGGAGTTTATGACAGGACGTGAGGTATCAGTTCTCTGTTTCTGTGATGGAACAACTATCAAGCCTATGACATCAGCGCAGGATCACAAGAGAGCAAAGGATGGAGATCAGGGACTCAACACTGGTGGAATGGGAACATTCTCACCAAGTCCTTTCTATACAAAAGAGATAGACGAGTACTGCATGGAGAATATCTACAAGCCAACTATGGCAGCCATGAAGGCTGAGGGCAGAGAGTTTAAGGGTGTTCTGTTCTGCGGACTTATGATGACTCCAAATGGTGTTAAGGTTCTTGAGTACAATGCAAGATTTGGCGATCCTGAGGCTCAGGTAGTTCTTCCACGTATGAAGAACGACATAATAGATGTCATGGAGGCATGTATTGACGGAACACTTGATAAGGTTGATCTTCAGTTCGAGGATAATGCGGCAGTTTGTGTAGTTCTTGCATCAGATGGCTACCCTGTCTCATACAAGAAGGGGTATCCTATACACGGACTTGAGAAGTTCGATGGCAAGGATGATTATTTTGTATTTCATGCCGGAACAAAGTTTGATGGCGATGAAATAGTGACAAATGGTGGCCGTGTCCTTGGCGTTACAGCAAAGGGCAAGGATCTCTTTGAGGCTCGTGCAAATGCATATGCAGCAACAGAGTGGATCACATTTGACAATAAGTATATGAGACATGATATAGGTAAAGCTATTGATGAGCAGTAGTTTTGGTTTATATTAGATAATTCATGTTAATATAATAATTATGGCGGAGTATAATTAATTCCACCGATCAACTAAGGAGGTTTTGGAATACAGATATTTCAGAACCTCTTTTGCACCATATGGTGTAAATAAAAAGCAGATCAGAGGTGAAATACGTGAAATTACCAGACAGTAAAGAGACAGCAATTGTTATAAAGGAAGCAAACAAGATAGCGCGGAAACTTGGTCAGAATTTTGTGGGAAGTGAACATCTTATTGTGGCTCTTGCATCGGTTGCAGATACAACGGCCTATAGTATTTTGAATGAGAACGGACTGGATATATCCAAGATTATAGATGCGCTTAAATATACTCTTGAACCCGGAGGCGTCATAACGGGAGAGCGTGACAAATACACTAAAAGTGCCAGACAAATACTTGAGGATGCTCAGTTTGAGGCACGGAGACTGGACTCACAGGAAGTTGGTACAGAACATTTGCTTCTGTCGCTTATAAAGATGCAGGATTGTGTGGCTGTTAAACTTATGGATTCGGAAAATGTGAATATACAAAAGGTATATACGGACATATTGATGACGTGTGGAGTGGATCCGAATACAGCGAAGAAAGAATACGCTGCAATCAAAAAGTCAAAAAACAAAACCAGAACAGTTACTCCTACGCTTGACCAGTATTCCAGAGACCTTACCAGAGAAGCACGTATGGGTAATCTGGATCCTGTGGTTGGCAGGAGTAAAGAGATAGAGAGAGTTATGCAGATTCTCAGCCGCAGAATGAAGAATAATCCTTGTATGGTTGGTGAACCGGGAGTGGGTAAGACGGCGGTAGTAGAAGGTATAGCATACCTTATAGTACATGATGCGGTTCCAGACACAGTTAAAGGCAAGAGACTTGTGTCTCTGGATCTGTCCAGTATGATAGCCGGTTCAAAATATAGGGGTGAATTTGAAGACCGTATCAAGAAGGTTATCAATGAAGTTATGGCAGATGGCAACGTGATATTGTTTGTGGATGAGCTTCATACATTGATAGGTGCAGGAGGCGCTGAGGGTGCTATAGATGCTTCAAATATATTGAAACCATCATTGTCACGTGGAGAAATACAGATGATCGGTGCCACAACACTGAATGAATATCGAAAGTATATTGAGAAAGATGCTGCACTTGAGAGAAGATTCCAGCCGGTGTATGTGGAAGAACCGACCAGAGAGGAAGCTGTGGAGATATTAAAAGGACTTAGACCATGCTACGAGATTCATCACAATGTAGATATAAGTGATGAGGCTGTGGAGGCAGCGGTAAGTTTTTCCATGAGATATATAACAGACAGATTCCTTCCGGATAAGGCAATAGATCTCATGGATGAGGCCTGTTCAAGGAAAAGACTCGGATTTTCAGCGTCAGTAAGGCAGCAGGAAAAGAAAAAAGCGGAAGAGGCGGAACTGGCAACTCTAAATACAGATTTGGAGAATGCTATCATGGCTGGAAATCTGGATGCCGCGGCTGAAATAAATGACAGACAGAAGAAAATTGCAGCCAGAAGTTCTAGAAAAAATGAGTCTTCCAGAAGAAATATAGTTATAGATGAAAATGATATAGCAGATGTTGTATCTGTATGGACCAAGATCCCTGTAAATAAGCTTACTGAAAAAGAATCAAAGCGACTTGAAAGACTTGAGAATGATCTGCACAGGAGAGTTGTAGGTCAGGATGAGGCTGTAACAGCGGTATCCCGTGCAATCAAGAGAAGCAGAGTGGGACTTAAGGATCCGAAGAGACCTATGGGTTCATTCCTGTTCCTGGGACCTACAGGTGTTGGCAAGACAGAGCTTTCCAAAGCACTGGCAGATATTGTGTTTGGCAGCGAGGATGCATTGATCAGAGTAGATATGTCAGAATATATGGAAAAGCACAGTGTGTCCAAAATGATAGGATCTCCACCGGGATACGTTGGATTTGAGGAGGGCGGACAGCTTAGTGAAAAAGTCAGAGCAAACCCATATTCAGTTGTCCTTTTTGATGAGATAGAGAAAGCGCACAGTGATGTATTTAATATTCTTCTCCAGGTGCTTGATGATGGACATATAACAGATTCACAGGGAAGAAAGGTTGATTTCAAGAATACTATCATAATCATGACATCCAACACAGGTGCACAGGGGATAGTTGACCCTAAACAGCTTGGATTTGTCACAGTTAGTGATGAGACCAAGGAACATGAGAAGATGAAGAGCAATGTCATGGATGAGCTCAAGAGAACCTTCAAGCCGGAGTTCCTGAACAGAATAGATGACATAATTGTGTTCCACGCCTTGAACGAGGCAAACGTGAAAGATATAACCGGACTCATGCTCAGGGAACTTAAGACCCGTGTTCAGACACAGATGGATATTGAGCTTAAGTTTACAGACCATGCAAAGAAATATATCTTTGAAAAGGGCTATGACAAGAAGTACGGAGCAAGACCTCTCAAGAGGGCTATCCAGACATATGTGGAGGATGCGCTTGCGGAGGCAATGCTCAGAGGTGATGTCAAAAAAGGTGATACAGTCACAGTGTCAACGAAGAAAAAGAAGAAAGATGATGGTAAAAACACTGAGGAAATATCACTTACAGTGAAACAAAAGACAGAGAAGTGATATAAGGTTAGATATATGTGATATGAGCATGATATATAGTGGTATTGTATGTAAAATTAAGCAGTAGAAATTAATATGAAATATTGGTGAAAATGCATAATTTTGTAGAAAAAAAGGATGCATTACTGTATAATGAGAGTCACTAACGAATAGTATACAGAGATTATTGATATATATCAGGATATTATTGCGATAGAGTTAAGATCATACAAAATTAACAGGAGGATAAGATCAATGTCGGTAGTAAATGAATTGATAAATGCACAGGGGGAGTCATTGGAATTTGGTAATTATGAGCTTGGAGCAAAGACCAAGAAGGATGGTTTCGAGTTCCAGGGAGATATCTACAAGATAAAGACATTCAATGAGATCACAAAGCTTGAGAAGAACGGAATGTTCGTATACGAGTCAGTACCAGGAACAGCTGTACACGGTTTCAAAGCTGATGAGAACGATGTGACATTTGTTGTGGAAGGACCAGAGAATGCGTCCATCACACTTGAGCTTGAGCCTGAGACAGAGTACAAGGTTCATGTAGACGATGTATATGTTGGCAAGAACAAGACCAATCTCGGTGGCAAGATGAGTATAAGTGTGGATCTTGAAGAGGGCAGACCAGTCAAGGTTGATGTTAAGAGAGCATTTGACTAATATAGCATACACAGGAGATATTTATGGCAAAAGGAAAACAGGTGTTTTTTTGCCAGGAATGTGGATTTGAATCGACAAAATGGATGGGACAGTGTCCCGGTTGTAAAGCGTGGAATTCATTTTGCGAGGAGAAAGTGACAGTAGGCGCCAAGAGCCAGTCCGGTAGAAGGACTGTCGTGGCGCCTACAAGCATTTTGGAGGTGGAGACCACCGACGAGACGCGATTCACCACAGGAATAGGCGAATTAAACAGGGTATTAGGCGGCGGAATAGTGAGCGGATCGCTTGTACTGGTGGGAGGAGATCCGGGAATAGGTAAATCAACCATATTGCTGCAGATGTGCAGAAATATGTCTGAGATGGGACAGAAGATACTCTATGTGTCAGGTGAGGAGTCCCTTTCACAGATAAAGATGAGGGCAGAGCGCATCGGAAGATTTACAAAGGATATGCTGCTTCTCTGTGTCAACAATCTCGAGGATGTGGAGGAGTATGTCAAGAAGGATAATCCCAAGGTCATTGTTATAGATTCTATACAGACTATAGTTACGGATGATGTGGAATCCGCACCGGGAAGTGTATCCCAGGTGAAGGAAGTAACCGCCAGACTTATGAGGATGGCAAAGCAGACGGGGATTGCCATATTCATAGTAGGACATGTGACCAAGGAGGGAACTGTGGCAGGACCGAGAACCCTTGAGCATATGGTGGATACGGTTCTCTACTTTGAGGGTGAGCGCAATGCCGGGTTCAGAGTCCTTCGTGCAGTAAAGAACAGATTTGGCTCGACAAATGAGATAGGTGTGTTTGAGATGAAGGGAACCGGACTGGCGGAGGTGAAGAATCCGTCACAGCTTATGTTGGATGGAAGACCTGATGATACATCAGGGTCTGTAGTAGTATGCACAATGGAAGGAACAAGACCGATATTGCTTGAGATCCAGGCACTGGTGTGTCAGTCAAGTTTCAATCTGCCAAGAAGAACAAGTGTGGGACTCGACTACAACAGGGTAAATCTCCTGCTTGCTGTTCTTGAGAAGAGAGGAGGCATAGTGATGGCGGGGTGCGATGCATATGTGAATATAGCCGGAGGAATGCGCCTTGATGATCCGTCGGCAGATCTGGGAATAGTATTTGCTCTTGTGTCAAGCTTCAAGAACCGTGCCATACCTTCTGATATGGTCATGTTTGGCGAGATGGGACTTTCAGGTGAGGTGCGTGGAGTGTCAGGCGCTGAGCAGAGAGTACGCGAGGCTGCAAAGATGGGATTTAAGACATGCATCATACCAAGGTCTAATCTGGACAATGTGAAGAAGATGAAGGAACTTGGAGATATGAATGTGGTCGGAGTTGCAAATATACAGCAGGCACTGGAGTATATATAGAATATTATAGAGAAATATATTCAATCTTATGAACATAATAAGGAAGAGTGTGACCATGGTACGATATGTATCGTGGTCATTAAAAAAGTGCTTGACTTTGCCAAATGATGGTGGTATTTTATAAAAGCTGTCGCGTGAGACAAGATGAAACACCTTGAAAAAAGATGAAAAAAGTTGTTGACATTAAGAAATGAATGTGATAGTATTTAGAAGTTGTCGCTGAGAAGCGAGAACATAAAGAACCTTGAAAAATTAACAACATGACAACCCTGAAATTCCAAACAAGAATTTCAA
>JAQYAS010000109.1 GCA_029338615.1 Clostridiales bacterium | reverse complement strand
TTCTGACCTTGTGCCAAAAAGTGATTATGATGTTCTGGTAGGACAGATCTACAAGGCACAGAATACAGGTGTAGACGATTTTGAGATGGAGATCAGAATCATATCAGCATCCAGAGATATAAATAAGATGCAGCTTAAGTGTCACATAGTCAGAACTGCTGATGGAGAAGTGGACGGAATAGAGCTTTTGTTTATCAAGGATAAGGAAACCGGTTATGATGAGGATCAGGCCGTATATATATTGTCAGCTATGTCAAAGATCAGGAGCTTTGTGCTGGTACAGGAGTATGAGAACGGCAGAGCCAGATTCAAATATATAACACCTAATGCTAAACAGATGGGTATCAATGTGGATGCTATCCGGCTTGGAGATCGTCTGGTCGAAGATTATATACATCCGAAAGACAGAAGCCGTGTTGTATCAAATGTGAAAAACGCTACGAAGAGAGAGGAAAAAGACTATGAGGAGGAATTCCGAATAGTTAATGACAGGGGACAGATCATATGGGTTAAGGCTCAGAGTTCAGTTACCCAGGCTGCTGATAATATATATACGGTTGAGTATTTTATCTCTGACATCACAGACAAAAAAGCACTTGAGAACAGCGTAGAGAAAGCTAAGAAGGAATTTGAAGATAAGCTGTCATATATAGTGAAGACAAATACACAGTCTGAAGATGACAGGAGCCATATTGACACAGATAAGTGGTCTGCAATAATAAAAGCATTCTCTAAGCTGTCTGGATTGTATACTACGATCATAGATCCGGTGGGAAAGAAAATTGTGGAGCCGGCAGGACCGCAGAAGCATATGGGCTCATTCTATGATCTGTTTGAAAAGCCTCAGTACAGACAGATATATATGAAGCTCAATGAGGTTATATTGAGGAACAACGTGCCGGTTATGATGGAGATGGATGACGATATCAATGGAAGTATGATATGTGGAGCTCCGGTTATGATAGATGGTGTACATGTAGCGACATGGATATGCTGTTCATATGATGCGGATGATGCAAAACGCATGGAGCAGGTATATAAGGTTCAGTGGCAGTTGTGCAGGATATTCTCTGAGTATGCATACAATTCAAATATCCTGGCTAAGGAGGCTACCAGATCAAAATCTATAGAGATTATGATGGACACGAAGGTACAGTGGCTTAAGACGCTGGTTGATGCTCTTAACAATTCGGATAAGAGTCAGCCTCAGGTTATAAATGATGTCATATCCCAGGTAGGAGAGATGATCAATGCTGATGTTGCGGCTGTGTATGTAAGAGATGAGACAGGAGATCTGGACTGTCGTTATCTGTGGTCTAAGGATCAGAGCATGTCAGCAGAGGAATATGTATCTGAGTGGCAGCGGGCAAATATGAAATTCAGATCATGGCAGAATGGACAGGGCTCAGCTGAGATGGCAGACAAGGGCTATCTTTTAATAGACGCAAAGCATATAGATGATGCTGCAAAAAAGATATTGTCTAACAGTTCTGTTAAGAGTTTTGTGGCTTTACCTGTATATGTAAATGGAAGAAACGGAGCAGTATTTGTCCTTGCTGACACCTCGGTAAATAAGCTGTGGAACAGTTATGAAGTTGAATTTGCAAAGCAGACAGCGGATGTTATCAGATGCAGTCTGGAAAAGATAGAGAGCGACGATAGTGTAAGAAGGATCAACAGTGTTCTGTTGGATACATACAACTACATGGACGAGGGCATATTTATTAGAGAAGTAGACACAGGACGTGTACTGTTCTCAAACAAAGCTCTCAATGATATGCTTGGATATGATTTTACAGATAAGGACAGTAAGCTTCTTATAGAGAACCTGAGAGATAAATACAAAGTTATGGGAGGACCGGATCAGCATCTGGAACTGCAAAACAAAGAGGTTAACTGGAGAAGCTATATAAGAAGCCTGGACAAGATCATGGATTTGACGGAAGTTAATATGAAATGGCTTGACGGCAGCAAGGCATCTCTTGTAATATTAAGAGACGTGAACGAATAGAAGGGAGACTCGTGATGGCAAGTGCAGATATAGGTATTGATTTGGGTACCGCAAGTATACTGGTGTATGTTAAAGGAAAAGGCGTAGTTCTGAAGGAACCGTCTGTAGTGGCATATGACAGGGATACAAATAAGATAGTGGCAATTGGAGAAGAGGCGAGACTCATGCTCGGAAGAACTCCTGGTAATATCGTGGCCATCAGACCCCTCAGACAGGGAGTTATATCGGATTATACTATAACAGAGAAGATGTTAAAGTACTTTATCCAGAAAGCTGTTGGAAGAAGCTACTTTGGTCGTCGTCCAAGAATAAGTGTGTGCGTTCCTTCTCAGGTAACAGAGGTTGAGAAGAAGGCTGTTGAGGATGCAACATATGCAGCCGGAGCCAGAGATGTGTCAATCATCGAGGAACCGGTGGCAGCAGCTATAGGAGCGGGCATAGATATATACAGACCATGCGGCAATATGATCGTGGATATAGGTGGAGGAACATCTGATATAGCAGTTATATCATTGGGAGGACCAGTTGTCAGCGCATCTATCAAGGTGGCCGGAGATGATTTTGACGAAGCGGTTGTCAGATTCATGAGGAAAAAGCACAATCTCCTTATTGGAGAGAGAACAGCGGAGGAGATCAAGATCAAGATAGGTACATGTTACAGACGTCCTGAGAATATAACTTTGGATATAAGAGGACGTAATCTTGTGACAGGTCTTCCTAAGACAGTCACAGTTACATCAGATGAGACTGAGGAGGCTCTCCGTGAGCCTGCAGCCCAGATCTGTGAGGCAGTACATTCTGTTCTGGAGAGAACACCTCCTGAACTGGCTGCTGATATTGCAGACAGAGGTATTGTGCTTACAGGTGGTGGTGCACTTCTGCACGGACTTGAGGAACTGCTTGAGGAGAAGACCGGAATCACTACTATGACAGCAGAGGATCCGCTCAGGGCGGTTGCTATAGGAACCGGAAAATATATAGAGCTGCTCAGTGAAAAGAAGAACTAACGCAATGGGGCTTTGACACGCAAAGGAGATAAAGCTTGTTACGAGAAGGCTATGTAGAGAAAGTAATATATAAGAATGAAGACAATGGTTACGCCGTCTTCGCCGTTGAGGGCGAGGACGGCGAAGATATTTTTGTGGGTAATCTTCACGGTGTAGCTGAAGGTATATACGTGTCTGCGGAGGGAGAATATGTAGAGCATCCAACGTATGATCTTCAGTTCAAGTTTACATCATGTGAGATTAAGATGCCTGATGATATGCTGGGTGTCGAGAAGTATCTTGGATCGGGAGTGATCAAGGGTGTTGGAGAGGCTCTTGCCAAGAGGATAGTGAAGAAATTCAGGATGGATTCTCTCAGGATCATAGAGGAAGAGCCCGAACGACTGGCAGAGATAAGGGGTATATCGGAGAGAAAGGCAAGAGAGATAGCAACCTCATACAATGAAAAGAAGGGGATGCAGGACGCACTCATGTTCCTGACTGGCCTCAATATACCGGTCAATCTGGCTGTCAGAATATATAACGAGTATGGAGACGAGGTATATGACATAATAAAGACGAATCCATACAAGGTTGCTGAGGACATAACTGGTGTAGGATTCAAGACCGCAGACGAGATAGCAGACCGTCTTGGAATAGGACGCGATTCAGACTTCAGAGTCCGGGCGGCGATCATGTATACCTTGCTCGGCGCAAATCGGCTTGGGCATATGTATCTGCCTCAAAAAGCACTGGTTGACAAGACATATTCATTGCTGCTGAACGACTATATGCCATATGATCCTGAATTGGAGATGTCTATATGTAACCAGATACTTGAACTCAGTGTCTCAGGCAAGATCATAATCAAGGAGCTTGAGGATCCTGAAGAGAATGAGAATATAGATGATATTGAGCTTGAGTATATGGACGAATCTATGGAGGATACATGCGGTTCATCAACAAACGCCATATATGCAGCATCCAACTATTATACAGAACTCTCATCCGCCAGACTTCTGACAGATCTCGATATAGATTTCTCCAAGGCAAAGTTGAAAATAGATAAGATAATATCAAGTGTGGAGGACAGAGAGAATATACAGTTGGCCGATGCACAGAAGCTTGCTATAAGGAATGCTGTTGATCATGGAGTTGCTGTCATAACAGGTGGTCCGGGTACGGGAAAAACCACAATAATAAATGTACTTATCAAAATATACGAGAGCTTTAGGATGAAGATAGTTCTTGCTGCACCGACGGGGCGTGCTGCAAAGAGAATAACTGAGGCTACAGGATATGCTGCGCAGACGATACATAGAATGCTGGAACTCACGGGTGGAGTAGAGGAAGAAGAGACAGCGGCATATAGATTTGCCAGAAACGAGAGCAATCCATTGGAAGCAGATGTCATAATCATTGATGAGATGTCAATGGTTGACAGTGGTATTTTCTATAGCCTGTTAAAAGCTGTTGCTCCGGGAACCAGACTGGTGCTCGTTGGAGATTCCAATCAGCTTCCGTCAGTGGGGCCGGGCAATGTTCTGAGAGATATAATAGCTTCCGGAGTGTTCAGTGTATCTGTGCTTGACAGAATATACAGACAGGGTGAGGACAGTGACATCATAGGCAATGCACACAAGATCAATGCCGGAGAGCACATAGAGATAAAGAACAAGAGCCGTGATTTTTTCTTTATACCGCGGAATGGATACAATGAGATCATTGATGAACTCAAGGTTCTGCTCACAAGGCAGCTTCCGTCATATTTTGACGTTGCGATACCGGACATTCAGGTGCTTACGCCTATGAGAAAGTATGATCTGGGTGTTGAGAATCTCAATAAGCAGCTTCAGGAAGTGCTCAATCCGATGGCTGCATCGAGACCTGAACATGACAGAGGAGATGTAGTATTCAGACAGGGCGACAAGGTCATGCAGATAAAGAATAACTATAAGCTGGAGTGGAAGATCATGGATCCAGCGGGGAAGTTTGCAGAGGAAGAAGGCGTCGGTGTATTCAATGGCGACATAGGCTTTATAAAGACTGTGGATGATTATGACCAGAAACTTGTAGTGGAATTCGATGATGGAAGACAGGCTGAATATCCATACGGCCAGTTGGATGAACTTGAGCATGCATTTGCCATAACGATTCACAAGTCCCAGGGTAGTGAGTATCCGGTTGTGGTGATACCTCTTCTGAGATGTCCTCCAAAACTTTTGAACCGCAATCTTCTTTACACAGCGGTGACCAGAGCGAGAAAATGTGTGGTCATAGTGGGCAATATAGGACTTGCAAATGTAATGATAGATAATGAGGATGAGCAGAGACGTTATACGTCATTTGCGAAAAGATTGAGAGAAATTGCCGGCATGGAATAGGAGTAGATGTGGATATATATAATATGTTTACGGATTTGTTCTATCCCCGCAGGTGTGCAGTATGTGACGAGGTGATTCCGTTTGGCGGATCTCTCGTGTGTGATATACACACGGATCTTCCATACGTGGAATCACCAGTATGTATGCTGTGTGGAAAAGAGATAGATTCGCAGGAGAGAGAGCTGTGTCTTGACTGCGAGAAGCATTTCAGAAATTTCGACAGAGGGTTTCCTGTGTTCAATTATGTGGAGCCCGTTCAAGCCAGGGTCCTGGCAATAAAATATCACAACAAATTGGAATATTGTGACTTTTATGGAAAAGCTATGGCGGACAAGGTGCGCCCTTATGTGAAAAGATATGGGATAGATGTGGTTACATGTGTGCCTGTGCATAAAAGAAAGTTAAGACAGAGAGGGTATAACCAGGCTGAGGTACTTGCCCGTGTTGTTGCATCAGAGTTGGGACTCCCTCTGCGTACTGATATGCTGCAGAGAAAGGTGTATACTACGCCGCAGAAAAAACTGAATAATCTTGAGAGGGCAAACAATATAAAAGAGTCCATGATGACGGGAAAAGTATATCGGGAATATAGGAATGTGCTTATAGTAGATGATATATACACAACAGGGGTCACAATAGACGTGTGCGCCGGAATTCTGAAAAAATCCGGCGCACAACATGTATATTATTCTACGATATGTATAGGAAAGGGGCGTTAGTTCTGATCCTCAGTCTTGTCATCTGGGAGGACGATATGAAAGTCAGCATCATCCTTATCCTCCTCCTCGGGCATATAAGCATTAAAAATATGTACGAATATGAGTGAACAGAGATATGCGTGAAGGCCAACTCCTATGATCAGCATGAGACCAAGTATTGCGGAACTAAAGTATGCCATGGCAAGCATTACAACTGTTATGACCATAAGTAGAAGTGTCCATGGCAGGTGCTTTATAGACATAAGCAATGAGTTTCGGATAGTGCCTTTGATCGTATTTTCAAATTGCGCTTCAAGCGGAAACAGATAAAACGCACAGGATACAAAAACGAAGGTCATTATTGTGAATATAATAAGAAGGATATTCTGCCCTGCCTTTATGGCATAGGACAGATCAAAAGCGCATATGGCTCCGGCCAGAAGAAACAACAGCCCCAGAGCTGATGCCTGTTTGAAATTCTCTTTGAAACTTTTGAAAAACAGTTTCACCACGCCACCCTGTCCGTTGCGGATGCATTTCATTGTGGTATAGTACAGTGCGGTTGTGGATGCCCCTATTGTAAATACCGGTATGGACGTGAGCAGCCATAAAAAATGCAGTATGACTATATCACATAATGTAGTAAGAAAATTCATCACGGGATTGTCGCCGAAAATATTTTTGTTCACAATATAGTACCTCTCTTTATATAATACTTAATTATAATATGTCTTATGCTTTTATTACAATAAAAATTGTCTAATCAATCAGGTCATCCTTTGTCAATGTCTCAAGGGTGGCTACATCTATATTGTCCATAGATACAATTCTGGTGGCCTGTTTTGATATGGCTGATTCCATAAAATTGCGGACCTCTCTGGCATTGGCAAATGTTTCATCATGGTTGAGGGCTCGTTCTGTCCAGTATTCGGAAGCGTATTTTCTGGCTTCAGGATCCAGCTTATATTCCTGCTTGCTGCACATGCTTTCAAATATGTTCATAAGTTCCTCACCTGAATAATCTTCAAATTTAATGAATTTGTTGAACCTTGATCTGAGTCCCGGGTTGGAGCTCAGAAACTGTTCCATGAGATCAGGATATCCTGCTACTATGACTATGAGATCATCCCGGTGATCCTCCATGGCTTTAAGAAGAGTGTCTACAGCTTCCTGACCAAAGTCATTCTCCCCTTTTCCTGCTGTCAGGGTGTAAGCCTCGTCGATAAAAAGAATTCCTCCGAGGGCGGACTGTATGACCTCGTTTGTTTTTACTGCGGTCTGTCCTATATAACCCACTACAAGACCGCCTCTGTCCACTTCAACAAGCTGCCCCCGGGACAGAATACCAAGACCTTTATATATGTTGGCAAGAAGTCTGGCAACGGTTGTCTTACCGGTTCCAGGATTGCCGGAAAAAACTAGGTGGAGCGATACAGAAGGCTGTTTCATTCCATTTTCCTCGCGGAGTTTTTTGATCTTTAGAAGATTCACAAGATTGGTGATATCCTTCTTCACACTGTCAAGTCCTGTCATGGAGTTGAGTTCCTCTAAAAGTTCATCCACTCCTTTTGCGTTTGGCTGATCGATAGATACAGTGGTCTGTCCTGGAACTGTTGTGGCTGTGTCAGCCTGTGGCAGAGCGTTATATTTGTTGAGAAGAGGGCTGGGATCGTTGGCGTACAGGTTCATTGATTTGAGGTAGCTGTCAAGCATCATGCAGTAGCCGGTGAGCCTGGATATTTCACGGTCGTCGGTCTGTTTGTTGCACGCTATAAATTCCTGACCAATGAGTTTGAAGGTGCGCACATAATCCCTTGCGCGGTACACTGCCGTGCTGCTGGTCTTGCTTCGGGCCAGATCGCCCTGTACAAAATATGTGAGCGATCTTGGTGGTGTGGTGGCGAAACAGCCTGTGGTTCTTTCGTATTTGAAGTTCCTGAAACGGTCTGTGGTAAAATGCTGGTTCAGATATTCTCTTATAAACTGTATCTCAAGAGAGAGCTCTGCCGTATCCTGGCTTGACAGATATGCTAGAAACTGGAGCAGATCAAATTGCAGCATCTCCCTTGTTTTGATTCCGCATTTCTGGCGGGCACCATACCCGTCATTGTCCAGAGAATCGGCATATGAGTAACAATTGTCAAGTTCTGCTTTTAGTGAATAATTCATATATAATATCCCAATCCTTTCGTAATCACATAATCATCTCTATTGTATAGCCTTTGGTTGGGGTAATCAAATAAAGTTTTGGATGGTTATACCATTTATTGTGTCATATTTATTATTTGTATGCTAAAATATGCACTATATGGGCAAATGACGCACTAAAGACGATAAATCTGACAGGAGACAGACAAGATGAAATTCAGACCATGCATAGACATACATAATGGGCAGGTGAAGCAGATAGTAGGCGGCAGTCTCTGTGACGAAGGTGACAGGGCAGACGAGAATTTTGTATCCAGGCAGAACGGAGATTTTTTTGCAAAATTATACAAGAATAACGGGCTGAAAGGGGGGCATATAATTCTGCTCAATCCGCAGTCGAGTGATTATTATGAGGCGGATGTCAGGCAGGCGGAGCTAGCTCTTAAGGAATATCCTGGCGGATTGCAGATAGGCGGCGGTATCAATGCTGATAATGCAGGCAGATTTATTGATATGGGAGCTTCTCATGTAATTGCAACTTCATATGTGTTCAGAGACGGAGAGATCAACTATGACAACCTGAGATCACTGGTGAATGCTGTAGGAAGAGAGCATCTTGTTCTCGATCTGTCATGCAGGAAGAGAGATGGGGAATACTATATTGTCACTGACAGATGGCAGAAATATACCAATGTTAAGATTGACAATGAAATTCTTGATACACTGTCAGAGTATTGTGACGAGTATCTTGTGCATGCTGTAGATGTCGAGGGAAAGGCCTCCGGAATAGAGACCGACGTTGCGGATATGCTGGGCAGATGGGGAAAGATCCCGATGACCTATGCGGGAGGAGTGGCATCATTTGACGATCTTAGAGCACTCAGAGACCTTGGAAGAGACAGGATAGATGTGACGATAGGGAGCGCACTTGACATCTTTGGAGGACATATGAGGTTTGAGGATATTATAAATTTTATGGAGGGTTAAAATGGCTAAAATGAGAAGGGTACTCGCAGTAACCATGGCAGCGGCTATGGCTGTGTCCATGATGACGGGCTGCGGAGAGAAGAAGACTGACAGTACAGAAGCGCAGAGCACGGAGACTGAGGCTGAGGTTTCCACGGAAGAGCAGACAGAGGAGACAACCACAGAGGCTGCAGGGGATGTGGGTGAGAATGTTGCTGATGGGGATGTACTTATAGATCTGACATTTGACGATAATGACACTGACGGATGTATGACATATTTTAATGGAGGACAGGCAGAGCTTGGAGTGGAGAACGGAGAGCTCTGTATGGATATAACATCAACAGGAAAACTGGACTATGCAAACCAGATGTATTATGACGGTTTTGCTCTCAATCAGGACTGTGTGTATGAGCTTTCATTTGATGTGAGAAGCACCATAGATAGGGCGCTTCAGTACAGAATACAGATCAATGGCGGTGATTACCATGCGTATGTTCAGGATGACATTACACTGGGAACTGAGACACAGCATATATCAAAGCAGTTTACCATGGTTGAGGCTTCAGATCCTGCACCAAGACTGTGTATGAACCTTGGACATTTTGATGGAACAGGGGATGACAGTGTTCCACACAAGGTATATTTTGACAATGTGGTTCTCAAGGTTGTTGACGCATCAAAGGCGCAGAAGGTTGAGGGGATTCCTGAACCTAAGACGGTTAATATCAATCAGCTGGGTTACAAAAATGATGCGAAGAAGCTTGCGACCATCACAGATGAGTCCGTGACAGGGTATGAGGTTATAAATGTCAGTGATGGCAAGACTGTCGCGAGCGGTAATATAGTAAGCGATGACTGGCATTATGATTCCGCTGCGGATGAGAGATATGCCATTGTCGATTTCAGTGATGTTAAAGATGACGGAACATACAAGGTAAAGGTAAGTACAGGGGATGAGTCATATGAATTTCCTGTGGGAGACAAGGTATACGACGATGTGTATAAGGCATCAGTGATCATGCTCTATGATCAGAGATGTGGCTCAGAGCTGGATGAGTCAGTGGCAGGAGATTTTGCACATGCGGCATGTCATACTGGCAAGGCTATAGTGTATGGATCGGACGAGGCTAAGGATGTTACTGGCGGATGGCATGACGCCGGAGACTATGGAAGATATGTGGTTCCAGGTGCCAAGACCGTTCAGGACCTCATACTTGCATATGAAAGCTCTGATAAGGTGGCAAAGGATGATTCTATAGGAATACCTGAAAGTGGAAATGGTGTTCCTGATGTTCTTGATGAGGCTAGATATGAACTGGACTGGATGCTTAAGATGCAGGACAGCGTAAGTGGAGGTGTATATCACAAGGTTACCGGAGAAGTGTTCCCGGAAACTGTGCTTGCTGTTGATGAGACTGCACAGATGATCCTTTCGCCTATATCAAACACTGCTACCGGAGATTTTGCGGCAGTTATGGCAAAGGCGTCAGTTGTATACAGACAGTATGATGCGGAATTTGCTGATACATGCCTTGCTGCAGCTGAGAGGGCATGGAAATATCTTGGAGGGCATGAAGGTGATCCGGGATTCGTGAATGCCGGTGATATAGTGACTGGTACATATTCAGATGGCAGTGACAGGGATGAGTATCTGTGGGCTGCTACGGAGCTGTACATTGCAACAAAGGATGAGAAGTACAATGATTTTGTTAAGTCTGCTATAAAGCAGACTGTAAAGTATGGCCTTGGATGGGCGGATGTCGGATATTATGGAATATATGATTACTGTGTAAATATCAAGGACTGCGATGATGAAAAGGCAATACTGAAAGAGGGCGTGGACGATCTTGTAAAGAACTATGGAAAGTGCGGCTTTGGCTCTACTACAGGAGGCGAATATGTATGGGGAAGCAATATGGCTGTAGCAGACAATGGAATGCTTCTCATAATGGCATCCAGAATACTGGGCGATGATACATATCTGGAATATGCAGGCGACCAGCTCAATTATCTGCTCGGAAGAAATCCAGTCAGCTATTGCTATGTGACAGGATTTGGATCACAGACACCGGAAAATCCTCACCACAGACCTTCAGAGGTACTGGGCAAGGCTATGCCTGGTATGCTTGTTGGTGGAGCTAACGGCAATCTTGAGGATCCATATGCCAAGGCGGTTCTGGCTGACTATTCCGGTGAGCGCTGCTATGTGGATAATGCACAGAGTTTTTCGTGTAATGAGGTAACTATTTACTGGAATTCTCCGCTGATATATCTGCTGGCGGAACTCAGATAACACAAAGTTAAGAATATGTAACTGTAAATGGCAGGTCATATTTGCTATAAGTATTGAATAGAATAGCAATAAGGATCAGGATAGGATTATGAAGGATATTATTTTAAATTTAAAAAAATTATTGGATAAAGAGATAGTGAGATATGTGATCGCAGGAGGTATGACCACACTGGTCAATCTGGTTTCGTTTATGCTGCTCCGTGCGTTTACGGATCTTTCGAGAAGTGCGGCAAATGTAGTGGCTATAATGCTGGCGATCATATTTGCATTCTTTGTCAATCGGTTTTTTGTATTTGTATCTGATCACAGGAACATAGTAGTACTCATAAGGGAATTTGTTTCATTTGTGGGAATGAGACTTTTTGCCATGCTTGTTGAGGTTGTAGGAACAAATATTTTGTGTGATTCATTCAGGTACAATGAATTTGTGTCCAAGATAATCATCCAGGTTATAGTATTGGTCATCAACTACATATTCAGTAAATGTTTTGTATTCAAGAAAAATAAAAAGTCAGTAAAACAATTCTTTTCCGAGAATTATATTATGGTGGTTACCGGGCTTGTGCTCACAGTGTTTATGGCCGTTCTGTGGATTGTAAGTGAGATTGGTCCGTTCGGTGGAAACAGCCTGACCATGGTTGACAGTCTTCATCAGTATCTGCCATTTTTCTCGGATTATCATGATAAGCTTGTCAATGAGGGCAGCCTGTTCTATACATGGGATATAGGAATGGGCAGCAACCTCATTGACATAATAGCTTACTACATGTCGTGTCCATTGAATTTCATTATTGTTTTGTTCGACAGAGAACACCTATATGTGGCGATGTGCCTTCTTATAAGTGTGAAAATAGTATTGTCCGGAGTAACTATGGCAAGTTATCTGGGCTGGAAGTGTAAAAATAAAAACAGCATCTTTATAGTTCCGTTTGCTATGGCATATGCTTTAAGCAACTATGTTATAGGATATTCATGGAATCTTATGTGGATGGACTGTATCATGATACTTCCACTGATAGTCCAGGGATTTGAGCAGATGACAGAGAATGGAAAAAATTACAAGCTGTACACTCTCAGTATGTTCTATGGCCTGCTGTGCAATTATTATATATGCTTTATGATATGTGTATTTCTTGTAATAGAATTTCTGCTCACAAATCATAAGAATATATACAAATGGGCGGAGGACACCCTCAGATTTGCCGGTACATCTGTTCTTGCGGCTGCCATGTCATCGTTCCTTCTGATACCGGCGTATATTGGACTTAATACCACTGCGTCGGCAACCAGACACTTTCCGGCATCTGAATGGTACGGAAGTATATGGGATATGATAAAGCAGATGTTCATACTTACAAGTCCCATAAAGAGCCAGACGTTTGACGGCGGAGTAAATCTGTATTGTGGAACATTTGCCATCTTGTTGATCGGAGTATATCTTCTGAATACAAAGATCAGATGGTACGACAAGGTAAGAAATGTCATTGTTCTGACATTTCTTTTGATCAGTTTCAACAATACACTTCTCAATTATATATGGCATGGTTTCCATGACCAGTATGGAATACCTAACAGATTCTCATTTCTGTTTATATTTGTACTTCTCACGATGGGATATGAGGCTGTGTATAACACGGACAGATCACAGCTGCCGGGCGTGGTGGCTGGAATTGCGGCTGCATTTGGTTTCCTGGTGGCAGCAGATAAGAATGTCCAGTTTGAAAATAACGTTCTCACTATTACGTGGGTATTGTTTGCGGTATATGGTGCAGTGCTCATTGCGTACAGTCTTGCAAAAGGAAGCGGCAGGCTGGTGTTGTCAATTATTTTGATGATCGTATGCATGACAGAGACTGTATTTGGAGCGGCCAAAGGATATGAAAGTAACGGTGTAGTTAACATACCTGACTATTATGGTGAGGCAAAGAGTTTGCAGGCTGCTATAGATTCAGTAAAGACACCTGGATTTTCGTACAGGACGGAGCTGACGAATACAAAGGTAGTGGATGAATCCATATATTATAATATGCAGGGGGTGAGTCTGTTTGGTTCAACTGTGTCCAATGATCTTGTAAATGCCATGCATGGACTTGGATTCTATACAGGAGCGAATGAATTCCTGTTTGATGGAGCAAATCCTGTGTCATCCTCTATTCTGGGAATAAGATATGTGTTCAGAAGACCGGAGGAATATATGTCTTATGATATGAACTATGTGGATACGATTGAAGGGGTTGATGTATATCAAAATGACAAAGCTTTAAGCCTTGGATTTATGGTAAACGATGGGCTTAAGGACTGGACGAGTAATGCATCCAATATGTTTGAAAGTATTAATAGTTTTGTGGAACTGTCCACAGGTGTTGTCGGAACATTCAGCCAGCTTTACCCGGATGTCACCGGATCAAGCAATGACATAACCATAACACATACCGGGGATTTCAGTGAGTATTATGCACTGTCAGATATTACGCCGGGAATACTGAGTTTCAGTCTCAAATTTAACATAACAGATGAGCAGGATGATCTCTATATTATTCCTAACTGTAATGGGATAACAAAGATAAGGATATATGTAAATGGCGAGGAGCAGAACTATGAGAGACTACAGTATCAGACATATCATGTAGGACATCTCAGCCGTGGCACAGAGGTGGAAGTGGAGTATTATTTCTCAGGCGGAGTACCTGATAATACATCTGCAAGGCTTACGGTGGCAACACTCAATGCTGATGCATATAACCAGGCATACAACAGATGGGTGGCCACACAGATGAAGGTGGGCGAATTTGAGGATGGATATGTAAAGGGCCATATATCTCCTTCAGAGGATGGTCTTATGTTCACATCTATTCCGTATGATTCGGGCTGGACAGCATATGTGGATGGTAAGAAAACTGATATCCAGACAGTGGCAGGCGCGTTTATCGCACTTGATCTGAAGGCTGGAGACCATGTTGTGGAGTTCAAGTATTTCCCAAGAGGTCTTAAAACCGGAATTGTATTTACATTTGTTGGCTGGATGATAATGGCGCTTCTAATGAATGCGGAGAGTTTGAAGAAGAGAGCCTCAGGAAAAAAGAAGATACATGCAGATGCAGAGTCAACACAGGAGCATAACTCCGATACAAAGGCTGTTTCGGAGGCTCAGAAGGAGGTTCACACTTCCGATGGCGTGAAGCTGCAGGAGGCCCCGGACGTTGAGAAGGCCCTTGAGCTGGCATCCAAAATATTGTCGGATGAACAAAATAACGATATATAAATGAAAAATGCACTGCCCAAATAGTCTAATATGAACAAAATACTGAAAGTTTTTTGTTCATATTTCAGCATAAAAAACTATATGAGCGTTGACCTTAATAATTATTTATAATATAATATATCTATGTGGTTATGCATAGGTGAGGCTATGCTGTTAGACTCAATATTTATAGAAACAGAGGTGCATTAATGGACAAAATTAAGGAAATTGGGATTAAGCCACTCGCTATAGCCGTGACGGTTCTGGCTTTGTTAGCGGGCGTGCTCGGAGTTGCAAATGTAGGTGTGGGAGCTATCATTTGCGGTGTTTTGGCAGCGATAGTGGCTGTCTTGATCATGCTTGCCTTTGGTCAGAGCGGAACAGGCTCATCAGGAAAGTACGATAAATACAAAAAGCTTTTTATGAACCTCCCTATAGGATTTGCTCAGGCAAGGATCATCAACGATCCGGTTAACGGAACAAGTTATGAGATTGTAGATGCCAACGAGATATTTGGAGAATATTTCAAGCTTGATGTGTCTGACTATACAGACAAGATCCTGAAGGAGAGCAAGATTGAAGTGCTTCAGGATATAAATGCATGGTTTACGGCATACAACAACTCAGGCACCAAGGAAGGTGATCTGATGGATGTTGAGATAACGATGGAGTCACTTCAGAAAGTATTTAACACAGTTATGTATAAGTCTGAGGCTGACTATATCAATATGGTTGTCATCGATGTGACCAAGCAGAAGGAGACTGAGGAGAAACTCAGCAAGGCTATAGTTGATGCCAATGCAGCATACAAGACTCAGGCTGAGTTCCTTGCAAACATGAGTCATGAGATCAGAACTCCTATCAACGGAATTCTCGGTATGCTCCAGCTGACCCTCATGGCAGAGGATCTTCAGGCTGATTACAGAGATAACCTTATAACAGCAAAGAACTGTGCGGATACATTGCTCAGACTTATCAATGATATTCTGGATATAAGTAAGCTTGAAGCTGGTAAGTATAAGATCAAAGAAGAGACCTTTGATATCAGAACAGCTATAGAGGATACTGTTGCAGCTCAGGTTCCTATTGCAACCAACAAGGGACTGCAGCTTGACTGCTCATTTGGCAATAACATTCCAAAGCTTGTACGTGGAGATGGACAGAGAATACAGCAGGTACTCAATTGTCTTTTGTCCAATGCTATTAAGTTCACTTCAGAGGGAAGCGTAAGAGTAAAGATAGCATCCATGGATGATGGAGAAAATAAGATCAAGATCAGAATGGCCGTTGCAGATACTGGTATAGGTATATCTGAGGCTAATATGAGCAAGCTTTTCATCAGATTCAGCCAGGTAGATTCATCTGATACAAGAAAGTATGGCGGTTCAGGTCTCGGTCTGGTAATTACCAAACAGATTGTAGAGCTTATGGGCGGTAACATAACAGTTCAGAGCAAAGAGGATATCGGATCAACATTTATAGTCGAGATTCCGTTGAAGGTTATCAAGGGAGCTGATTCTGCGGATGAGTTCCTTCAGGAGAAGGAGGAGCCTGCGGTATTTTCAATCAATGCTCATAGCAAGGCAAGGATCCTTGTGGCTGAGGACGAGCCAGTCAATCAGCAGGTTATTGGAAAGCTTCTTGGTATGGCAGGATTCTCATATGATATAGCAGAGAATGGTGAGAAGGCTGTTGAACTTTTCAAGACCAAGATATATGATGCTGCTCTCTTTGATGTTCAGATGCCGGTTATGGATGGTATAGCAGCAACACAGGAGATCAGAGATATTGAGCGTAAGGAGAAGAGAAAGAGACTTCCGATCATTGCAGTAACAGCCAGAGCTATGTTTGGTGACAAGGAGAGGATCCTTGAGAATCAGTTGGATGATTATATAGCAAAACCTTATAATCTAAATGATGTAGTTGATACATTGAATAAGTACATAGACGACTGATATGGTGTCAGGAGGTAATGATCATGTCGGATTTTTTTCAGGATGTGTTTGAAAAGACAAAGAAATTTGCCAACAATGCGGTGGATGAGACAAAGGATGCTGCACAGAAAGTGAAGCTTAGCAATAAGATAAGCAATGAGATGCAGATGATTGACAGGAATATGATAGAGATAGGTAAATATTTCTATGAACAGGCCAGGGAGAATCCGCCTGAGGAGCTGGCGCAGTATTTCAATAATGTCAATGTACTTCAGAACAGCATTCAGATAAGCAGAGATGAGATACAGAAGATAGAGGAGAGCATGGCTTCGAGAAAATAATTTTCTGTTAACACAATGTATATATTCCAATCTATAAGTATTGTAAAACTGGTCTGCAAGATCTTAAAAATGATAAGATCTTGCAGACTTTTTTGTTGCCAGCATGTTTTGGGGAGAAAAAAAGTGGAATATACGGAGTGTATATAGAGCAAGATTATAAAAAAATGTTTATAAAAATACCTCTTTACAAAGCCGTGCAAGGGGTGTATTGTGTGACTTACAATTTGGAATGAAGGGAGGAACAAAGCGTATAACAAATGAATTGTATTTGTTGATAGTCATTGTAAGTATGGCTGTCTACTGGGATATTCGATGTTGGAGAATCCCAAATATTATAATTGTATTCGGATTTATTCATGGGTACATTATAACGGCGATCAGGATGGGACCGAGAAACGGTTTGATATTCAGTCTGATAGGAACCGCTATTCCGATCGTCAGTTTAATCATTTTATTTCTTATTAAGGCTCTTGGCGCAGGAGATATCAAACTGTTGGCAGTGATTGGAACATTTGTCGGCAGAGATGTTGTCAGAGTCATCGAATACTCCTTTTTTGCAGGAGGAGTAATATCTTTAATCTATCTGTTGAGACAGATTTATTTATCGTTTACAGATCGTAAACAATTATCAAAAACAGGGTTTTACAGGAACATGAGAAGAAGGGTGCATTTTTCAATAGCAATTATGATTGGAATTGTGTGCTATGCGCTGGATCGCGTTGGGAGGTGATACGATCAGACAATATAAGGTGGGAATATACGATGGAGATAGGGCGTATATGCTCAGCCTGATGAACTATATCAATTCTGACAGCAATAATCCGTTGTTTGCTCTTGCATTTTCGCAGAGCAGCGAACTCATGACATATCTTGGGCAAAATGACCTGGACTTATTGATAGTCGATGAGGATTCGCTGTATGAACTGGGTCAGACGGCATCGGGACAGAGACTTGTGATATTGACCGCGGGACAGACTCTGGATGATGGTGAAAAAACAGAGGAACGCTGTGTGTTATATAAGTATTCAAAGGCTAAGAATATAGTGTCAGATATATTGAAATTTATGGATATATCAGTTGCAGGAAAAAGAAGGCTGTTCAGATCTTACTGTGTTTATTCACCACTTGGAAGATGTGGGAAGACAAACCTAGCCATGAGCATATGCATGAATGATGATGTCAGAGGAGGCTTGTATATTGGCATGGAAGAGTTTTGCTCTTTCCTTGATCAGACAGATGTTGTGTCAAACATTATATATCTGGCAAAGGAGAGGTCAGACAGATTCCTGAGTTATGTGAGTGAGCATGTGGTGGATCTGGATGGATATAGTGTGTTGGGATATCTGAGGTCATACGAGGATGCGATGGAGCTGGTTCCGGGAGATGTAGAGTGGATCCTGAGGCAGCTTGAATCGTGGGGAAAATACACAACAGTCGTGTTTGATATGGGACAGGCTGTATTAAAAGATTTGGCAGTGCTGGGAACATTTGATGAGGTGGTGATGCCAGTTCTGAGTGATGATATATCAAACGAGAAGGTCAACAGCTTTTTCCAGATAATGAAAGATGAAGAACTTGGAAAACTTGCATCCAGAATGAGAAAAGTAAATGTGCCAAATACGGCTCCTCAAAGTGCAAGGATGTTAAAGTTCATGGAGGATGAATTCAGAAGGTAAGGGTGATTTATACGGAGGGAAATTGTGAAAATTGAAGAGAAGCAGCTTATACGATCCATGGTCCTTCAAAATATGGATCTTACCGATGACATAGAGGATGAAAAGGTAAATGAAGTAATAGACAGGTGCATTACTGACTGTGAGAATGAAGGCCGGATGAAAGTGAGAGATAAGCTGAGGATCAAGAGGGAGCTTTTCAACAGCATACGAAGACTGGATATTCTCTCTGAACTTCTGGATGACAATGAGATCACAGAAATTATGATCAATGGCGCTAAAAATATATTTATAGAGAAGAATGGAATTCTCAGTAGATATAATCATTCATTTGAAAGTGAAGAACGGCTCAAATCAATTATTCAACATATCGTAGCAGGATGCAACAGAGTGGTTAATGAAGCATCTCCGATAGTGGATGCAAGGTTACCTGATGGATCCAGAGTAAATGTAGTTCTCCCTCCGGTGAGTCTGGGCGGATGTACCATGACTATAAGAAAGTTCCCGTCTGAGGGAATGACGATGGAGAAACTGATAGAGCTTGGATCTATAACTGATGAGGTTGCTGAATTCCTGAATAAGGTTGTTGCGGCAGGATATAACATTATGGTTTCAGGCGGAACGGGGGCTGGTAAGACGACATTTCTCAATGCTCTGTCAGAGTGTATACCTCATGATGAAAGAATAGTTACCATCGAGGATTCTGCAGAGCTTCAGATAAAGGGAATAGATAACCTGGTCAGAATGGAAGCCCGCAATGCAAATGTGGAAGGGGATAACGAGGTGACGATCAGGGAGCTGATCAAGGCAAGTCTCAGAATGAGGCCGTCCCGGATCATTGTGGGTGAGGTCAGAGACGAGGCTGCAATAGATATGCTTACGGCGATGAATACTGGGCATGATGGCAGTTTATCAACAGGACATGCAAACTCCAGCAGAGATATGTTGACCAGGCTGGAGACTATGGTACTTATGGGAGAGAATATGCCATTGTATGCTATACGCCAGCAGATAGCGTCAGCGGTGGATATAATCATTCAGCTGGGGAGACTCAGGGACAGATCAAGAAAATGTCTTGAGATATGCGAATTGATGGGATTGGAAGGAGGTGAATACGTGATGAACAAATTATATGAATTCGCGGAGAAGGAGACTTGTAATGGAAAAGTTTTGGGCAGTCTCAGAAAAATAAACGACCTGCATAATACTTCTAAGCTGTTATCAGCGGGATATATACAGGTGATGAATGATAAAGCCTCAGAGGGAGGTGGCAGATGAATAAAATAAGAATTGATATGAAGAAGTATATGATATACAGGTTTGATCTGGGAAAGCTTGTGGCGATAGTGGCAGCGTATCTGATAATTGCCATAGTGGTGGCTGTTTTGTTTTTTGATTGTGTTCCGGCCTGTGTATTGTCTGTTCCGTTTATTGGAGTAATTGTTAAAAAGTCTTCCCGGATAATGGCGGAAAGAAAAAAGAATCATATGAGACTTGAATTTAAGGAACTGCTATTCTCCCTGGCTGCCAATATGGCTGCCGGATATTCTATTGAACGGGCTTTTGTTCCAGCCTACAGAGAGCTGGAGGGAATGTATCAGGGACACAGTCTTATTCTGGGAGAAATATCTTTGATAATAAAGGGGATGGAAGTAAATCAGGATATAGGAAAACTGCTCGGAGATTTTGCGACAAGATCAGGTGTTAAAGAAATAGATGAATTCGCCCGCGTGGTTTATGTATCGGGGAAGTCCGGCGGAAATGTGATAAAGATGATGAAAGGGATGGCCGAGAATATAGACAGACGAATGGAGGTGGAGATGGAGGTATCTACGACTGTTGCAGCGAAAAGATTTGAACAAAATATAATGACATGTATGCCGTTTGCGATGATTTTATATATGAGGGTGTGCAATCCGGGATATATGGATGTTATGTACGGGAATATTTTTGGTGTTATGGTTATGGCTATATGCCTCTGTGCAATAGTTGTGTCTGTGGTGTGGAGCAGAAGGATAACGGATATTCATGTATGAGAGGAGTTAAAGTGGTCGGCAGAATATATGATCTCATAGAGAAACACGTGGGGATGCAGAGTGCGCACCTGCTTTTTAAGAAAATATATGTGTGCTCAGATGCCTCAGCCCGTCAAAGATGTAAAGATTATTATACGCATATCATACAGAGGGTCATATGGATAATATTGACCTCGGCTATTCTGACACTGGTGGTTATTGTCCTCGATCTAAGAAAATCCCAGGGTGTTCAATTGAAAAGACCGGGTTATGGACAGGACTCGATTGGGAAGACAATAAAGACAGAGGTGGACGGAGAAAATATAGATATAGGGATAGATGTTCTTCCAATAGAATATGATGAGGCAGGCTTGAAGAATGCGTTTGACAAGACCGGAGAATATCTGGATACAACATATCTAGGCGAAAATGAGAGTGCAGACAGTGTGTGCAGGAATTTGAATTTGGTGACATATCAGGAAGAATATGGGATAGAGATTCGATGGCTTAGCAGTGATTACAATGTTGTGACAGGGGATGGAAAAGTAATTGTCGATGATCCGGAGATGGAAAAGTTAGTTGAACTTACGGCAGTGCTTACATATGGCGAGGAGAGCGTGGAGAGAAAGTATCCGATAAGAATAGTGGGCACACCGCTTTCTGCGTCCGAACTTGCCCAGAAAAAGATAGCGGATTACATATATAATTTGCAGATTTCACATGGAGACAGCACCATACTAACTCTGCCGGAGAATATAGAGGGGTATGAGATCAGGGATGCAGATACCGACAGCAGAGGGGGCGCAATAATAATCGTGGGAATAGCTGTTTCGACATGTCTGTTGGTGGCTGGAAGGACGAAATTGAAAAAACAGGTGAAGGACAGGAAAAATGAATTGATGAGCATGTATCCCGAATTCGTAGAAAGTCTTTCGATGTATCTGAGAGCTGGGATTACTGTCAGAAATGCAATGAACAGAATTGCCGATGAGCAGACAAATGACAGTATATTACAACGGGAGATAAGGTATGCACTCAATGAGATAAGAGCCGGTGTATCGGAGAGCGAGGCATATTATCACATGGGACACAGAGTAGGCATCCCCATATACATAAAAACAATGTCGCTGTTATCCCAGAATGTGAAGAAAGGAACCCGAGATCTTCTGCTCATGATGGAGAGTGAAGAACAGTCAGCTTTGCAGGTGCGAAAGGAGATAGCAAGAAAAAAGGGGGAGGAGGCAGGAACTAAGCTGCTGTTTCCTATGATGATACTTCTTGGAGTGGTTATGCTGATAGTCATATTGCCGGCAGTAATAAGTTTTTGATTTGTCAGAGAAATATGTGGAGAGTGTTTTTTATAGTATAAAATTACAGAATTAGGAGGAAAACAAGTATGAAAAAAGTATTTGATCAGTTTGTGGATGATGAGTCAGGAATGGGAGTTGTAGAGATAATCCTTATAATGGTGGAAATATATATATTATAAATAGGTGTGTTTAATGTGTTTTGTGATTATATGATGTTAGGGATAGTATCAAGAAATACATTTTATAGATAAATGTAGTTTGTGTAGATAATAAAATAAGCCACCATATGTTATAGGCGGCTTATCATTTATTCAGAAATGTTATTGATGTAATTAGTGTGTAATGCTGAGATGCGATCAAGGATAAGAGGTAAAAACACGTTACGCTTTTGGTCGTCTTCATAGAGAACTTTTTTATATCCTTCAGCAACACAGTCTGTTTTTCCGACTATCGTAATAGGCTGGAGCAGATCAGAAAAAACAATGTTTTCACTGTATTCTAAATCGGTCAAAAAATATGTCAAATAGGAAAGCAGTTCATTATCCATGACAATTTGATCTATAGTTTTTAGAATCCTTGATGCAAAAACAGGAACATCAGATTTGGTGTTGCTAAAATCAAAGGAGGCAAGTGACTCAAGTTGTTTTATTGACTCCTCATTTAAACCTAGATAGGAGAGCCTATTTTGTTCAGGTCTTTTTAAGGTATTGATTTCACCAAATAAATATTCATAATCACAGTTCATTATAGATTTGAGCATACATATATCAGTTAAAGACATTCTGATATCTTGTTTTTTATCTTTTTTTGCCTCCCAGTTTTGATACGATCTGAGTAAGTTGCTTTGCAATGATATGCGTGAGTCTTCTGTTTTAGGACGCTGATATAGATTGTTATTTATTAGATACTCAGACATTTTCTCGGCAACTTTAGGTTGGGTAAGTTGTGAAAATAATCTCCATTTTTTTATTCTTGTGCCAAAAGAATCTTCTGAACAAGCTATTTCAGTGCCATTAACTATAGCATTAGTTTCCTGCATTTTAGACTGGGCTTTTTTCCTCCGTTGTAGTTTGCAAAGTAAGTTACTAATGGTCAATGAACTTATAGTTTTAAGTGATTCTATGTCAATTATGATTTCTGTGTTCAGATTATTAGGATTATCTCCATTGAATCTATCAGTTTGTATTTTGATGCTGTTTTCATAGCCGATACTATCTGTATGGTTATATGTCATGTAATAACTCAAATACGTTAATAATTGCTTATCGGATATGATCTGATCTAAGCATTGTAATACGGCATATGTATAACTATTTTGAACTGAATCACTATCATAAAGATCAAGTTCCTTGTAGCATGTAATTAACTTCTCTATACTTGCTATGTCCAGTCCGGTTAATTTAGCTATGTGTTCTGTTCCACGATGTAGAGTATTTATTTCACATGTCAAAAATTCATAATCGCAGCGAATTAGTTTTTTTAATACTTTCAGAGAGTTCAGTGAAATAATACAGTCATTCTTTGGAAAATCAATTTTCTCCCAAACACTACAGTTTTTGCTTATATTTGTGATTCTTTTCATGCGAGCATCATCATATAATTTGTCGACAGGATCAGTAGGTTTAAGTGATTTATAGTTGATTTGTAAAGGCTGCGCAATTCCCATATCTTCTCTGATCCTCAGTATTGCCTCGGCAAATTCTTTTTGGGAGATATTGTTCCTATTTCGCCATTCTTTCAATCGCTCTCCTAATGTATAACAAATTTTGCAAGGAGAAGCATAATAGTCGTTACTTCTATTCCATATATTCAGTTGTTCAAGTATATCTTTTCCCATTATTATTCTCCTTTCGACGCCACGAAAACAATATACCTTATTATGACAAAAAAAGCAATGAATCACCATCTACGATGTTAGTTACTTGTGGATAATTAGTAACTATACTAAATATGATATATTTTAAATTTCGTGATTCAAAATGGAGAGCAAAAGATGAAAAACAAACTAATGTCCAAAATAGTTGAATCTGGGGTATGGTTACAGCCAGGAATAATGACATTTATTGTTAGATATATTCGTGAGAATAACATTAATTCATTAAATTCATATAAGGATTGGATATATTGTTTTATTTTATCCCTATTGCCGATTCTAATTTTAAATTCAGGAAAATCTTCAAAATCTAATGCAAAGACGGCATGGACTGGAAAAGAGAGTGCTATGTATCCTGCGTTACCGTCAAATATACTCTACAAAAATCCACAAGGTGTTGTATTAGGAAGAGACATTAAGACAAGTAAATATGTATGTAAGTGCTTAAAAGAGGATGGACATGTATTTGTAATTGGTGGAAGTGGTTCAGGAAAAAGTTCTTGTCTAGTTATTCCAACATTAGTATCAAACCCCAAAACCACAGTATTTGCCATAGATATAAAAGGTGAACTTAGTTTCAAATCAACAAGATATGGAAGCGATAAGGTATTAATTTTTAATCCGGCAGACAGATACAAATGTGGATATGACCCTTTATATAGACTGTCAGAAGATTGTAGAGATCAGGAGATATTGGAGGTTATGCAGGATATTTCATTTTCTCTAATACCTATGCCAGCTAGTATAAAAGATCCTTTTTGGAAAAACTCAGCTAGGAATTTATTAACAGGACTTATGATTTTCTATTATAAGCAGGGCTTTGTAGATTTCATAGATATCATAGATCAAATTCTTAGCAAGTCTGTAACAGAGTCAATACAGGAAGTGTGTAAACAATCATCGAACAAATCCCCTGAATATAGATATATAGTGCAGTTTTCCCAGATGGCTGAGGAAACGCTTGGAGGAATAGTTGGAGAGATGAATAACCATATTGTTATATTCTCTAACGATCAGGATATTCGATATGCCTTTAAAGACAATGGTAATAAAGCTAATCCACATATGTTGGAGGAAGGATATAGTATATATCTTTCGATACGAGAGGAAAAATTATCTGCCTATTATGATGTTATTCAGTTGATTATAAATCAGGTTTTAGGTGAGCTTGAAAGAAGGGCTGAGGGGGAGCCCCCTATAGTTGTATGTATAGATGAACTTCCGAGACTCTTGAGTTCAGGGAAAATGGAACACTTGCTTGATGGAGCAAGGACTCTTAGAAGCAGGAATGTATGTTTATTTCTTGTGACGCAATCAACAGAGGCTCTTATGTCAGCTTTTACGGAGAATGAGGTAGCGGACCTGATTAGTAATTGTTCATATATTGTCGTGCTATCTGCGACGTCAAGTAAAACTCAAAAGTCGGTCTGTTCATGGTGTGGCAAGTACATGGTAAAAAAGCGAAGCTGGAGTAACACTGGAAAAGGGGCAAAAAGTTCTATTGCATATGATGAAAAGGATATTGTCTCACCATCCGATTTAATGACCCT
>JAQYAS010000108.1 GCA_029338615.1 Clostridiales bacterium | reverse complement strand
TCAAGTACCGGAGGTGAGGTGTGGATTCCAAATTCCGGAAAGAAATACCACAGCAGATCGACCTGCAGCGGTATGAAGAATCCAACCCTTGTTTCAAAGAGTTATGCGGAGAGCATGGGCTATACGCCATGTAGGAAATGTTATTAAAATCATTTTTATAAACAAATACAGTGAATACGATGAGTCCCAGAGTGTATGAAGCTCTGGGACTTTTTTTATATTTGAATAAAAACACATAATCCCTATTGACATAGTAGGAAATAAGATGTATACTCCAACATGTTGACAGATAATTACTACATATCAGATAGGATATATGTGGATTGTCAATGAGATGTATCAGATAGACAGGAGGTGGACATATGCAACAGGTGTTGTGCTTTGGAGATTCCAATACATGGGGATACAATCCTGAGAATGGAGAGAGATTTCCATGGGGGATAAGATGGACCAGTATATTGCAGCAGAAGCTGGCAAATAAAGATATAAGGATCATTGAGGAAGGCCTTTGTGGAAGAACAACAGTGTTCGAGGATCCACTGAGACAGGGAAGAAAGGGCGTGTCGCTGTTCCCTACTCTGCTGGAGACACATAAGCCGGAGAATATAGTCATCATGCTTGGAACAAATGACTGTAAGACAGTGTTCTCGGCATCGCCGGATGTGATAGGCAAGGGAATACGGAGATTGCTCATTCAGGCAAAGCAGTATTCAGCGGACAGCAGGATACTTCTCGTATCACCGATACACTTAGGAGATCAGGTGTGGAAGGATGAATTTGATCCTGAATTCTCACCGGAATCCGTGGAGGTGTCAAGAAAGCTTACAGATGTGTACAGGAAGATAGCCGATGAGTTTGGCGTGGAATTCCTGGCGGCGTCATCCGTGGCAGATAGCAGCGATGCAGATCAGGAACACATGAATCCGGAAGGTCATGCAGCACTGGCAGGCGCTATTGAGGAAAAGATTTATCAGATGGCCTGTTAAAAGGATTATATAGAAGATAAGTATATAAAGACAGTTGAGAATCAAGAATAACATAGAGACTTGAAAGACGTAAAAAGAAAAAAGAAAGGAAACAAAAATCATGGCAAAGATAGCATCACAGTTAACAGAACTTATAGGAAACACTCCACTTCTGGAGCTTACAAATTATGAGAAGGAGCTTGGACTCAAGGCACACATCGTTGCAAAGCTTGAGTATTTTAATCCCCTTGGATCAGTAAAGGATCGTGTGGCGGCAGCCATGATCGAGCAGGGAATCAAGGATGGCCTTATCAATCAGGAGACAGTCATCATCGAGCCTACATCAGGAAATACAGGAATCGGACTTGCATTTGTATCAGCGGCAAAGGGACTTCACCTGATACTGACCATGCCGGACACCATGAGTGTTGAGCGTAGAAAGATCGTATCAGCTCTCGGCGCTGAGATTGTGTTAACACCGGGCAGAGAAGGAATGAAGGGAGCCATTGCTAAGGCAAATGAGCTCAAGGAGCAGTATGGAAATGCATTCATCCCACAGCAGTTTGAGAACAAGGCAAATCCTGCTATCCATAAGAAGACAACAGCAGAGGAGATCTGGAGAGATACAGACGGAAAGGTCGATGCATTTGTGTCAGCGGTAGGAACGGGCGGAACAGCCACAGGAACAGGAAGCGGACTCAAGGAGCACAATCCAAATGTCAAGCTTATAGCAGTTGAGCCTGCTGACTCACCGGTTCTCTCAGGCGGAGCACCTGGCCCACACAAGATCCAGGGAATCGGAGCCGGATTCGTACCTGGCGTTATGGATCTGAGCATCGTGGATGAGATCATCAGGATCCAGAACGATGATGCATTTGATACATCAAGAAAGATAGCAAAGACAGATGGTGTATTGGTTGGAATATCTGCTGGCGCTGCACTGTATGCGGCAACTGAGCTTGCAAAGAGACCTGAGTATGAGGGCAAGACTATTGTGGTTCTTTTCCCTGATACAGGAGAGAGATACCTCTCAACATCACTGTTTAACCTGTAGACCGCAATAATTGCCTGGAGGTTGTGAGCTGTATACAGTATTTGACATATCCAGTCGGGAGCGCTTTCGCTCGACTCAGTCTGCAGCGGTACTAAGGTGCCGCCTAAGGCGCCACCTAAGGACCGGCGACTTCGTATGTCCTTCCTTGGATGATGTCAAAACTGTATAGCAGAAGTTAATATCGTTGCAGCAATTATTGCTCATTGGATGAATTGACCTATTTATGAGAAAGAGAAAAGATATGAGACTTGGGAAAAGAGTATTGCTTCTGTCCATGGCGGCGGTGCTGGCGATCGGCGCGGCCGGCTGTGGCGGGAAGAAGGACGATGTTATCACAATTACAAATGTTTCGTATGATCCTACGAGGGAGCTGTATGAGCGATACAATGACATGTTCGAACAGTATTACAAGGAACAGTACGGACAGGATATCAAGGTCATCCAGTCTCATGGTGGCTCTGGTTCACAGGCCAGATCGGTGGTTGAGGGATGTAATGCAGATGTTGTCACACTGGCACTTGAGCATGACATTGACCTCATATCTGCAAATGGTCTGATAGATTCAGGCTGGATAGATGAATTTGATAAGGACTCAGCACCGTATACATCCACGATCGTCTTTCTGGTGAGAAAGGGAAATGACAAGAACATACAGGATTGGAACGATCTGGTGAAGGACGATGTGGAAGTCATAACACCTGATCCGAAGAGCAGCGGTGGTGCCTGTTGGAATTTCCTTGCAGCTCTTGCCTATGCCAGAACTACATACAGCGATGAGACCGATGTGTGGAAGTTCATGACAAAGCTTTATCAGAATGTGTCGGTCATGGATTCAGGAGCCAGAGGTTCGACCACCACATTTGTGGAGAATGGCAAGGGTGACGTGCTGATAGCCTGGGAGAATGAGGCGATAGCAACACTTAAGGAATATCCGGAGGATTATGAGATAGTGAATCCGTCGGTGAGCATACTGGCTCAGCCGAGTGTGGCGGTTGTCGATGACAACGCAAAGCACAATGGAACAGAGGAGGTCAGCACAGAGTATCTGAAGTACCTGTACAGCGATGACGCTCAGAGGCTTGAGGCTGAGAGCGGATACCGCCCGACAAATGAGGAGATACTTGCAGAGTATTCGGATGTGTTTGATCTGAACATCAAGCTGTGGACTATCGATGATTTCGGTGGCTGGGACAAAGCCTATGAGGATTTCTTCGATGACGGAGCAAAATTTGATGAAATATACGATTATTAAAATGGATTGGAAGACGAGATGGCAGCAGAGGAAAATGGCAAGAAGGATAAACTGAATAACGCAAAAAAGACCAGAGTCATCCCGGGATATCATCTGACGCTTGGAATAGTCATTGCCATGCTGTCGCTGATAGTTCTGATTCCGCTGGCATCGGTGCTGGTGTCGTCACTGAAGCTTTCGCCGAGTGAGTTCTGGCATCTGCTTCTGAAGAAGAATGTGCTGAATGCATTTAAGACCAGCATCAGCTGTTCGTTCATAGCGGCGGTAGTCAATACAGTGTTTGGCTTGATAATAGCGTGGACACTGGTCAAATACGATTTTCCCGGCAAGAAGATACTGGACGGATTCATAGAGCTTCCGTTTTGTCTGCCTACAGCAGTTGCCGGTATCACGCTGTCGAGACTGTACAGTGAGGACGGATTCCTTGGAAAGCCGCTCAAGGCTCTTGGAATAGATGTGGCATACACGAAGATCGGACTCACCATCGCCCTTGTATTTGTGGGAATACCATTTGTCATAAGGGCGGTGCAGCCGATACTTGAGAAGATGGACAATCAGTACGAGGAGGCGGCCTACATGCTGGGCGCCACGCCGAGAAGAACATTCTTCAAGGTCATACTTCCAGAACTCAGACCGGCACTTCTGACCGGCTTCGGACTGGCATTTGCCAGAGGAATCGGAGAGTACGGAAGCGTCATCTACATATCAGGCAACAGCGCAAAGGAGCAGACACAGGTCATATCATACGTGATCATGCAGAAACTCAGCTACATAGACTATGCCAGCGCAACAGCGATAGCACTGGTGATGCTGGTCATATCATTTGTACTGTTATTTGCGATCAACATAGTACAGCTGAAGCAGTCCAGAAGGACTAACTTACTTTAATTTAGAAAAAGGAGGAAACACGATGAGCGAACAGGAAAAGCTGCAGCGTGGTAAGCGCAGGACAAAGATAATACTGATAACCGTAACGGTGCTTTTCATAGTACTCATGCTTGTCGTTCCTCTTATATCGGTGATAACCAGTGCACTGAAGGAGGGCTTTAAGTTCTACCTGCAGTCCATCACGACAGAGTATGTGATAAGCGCACTTGGAGTCACACTGATCGCCACGGTCATAGCTGTGGTGGTGAACACATTTTTCGGAATATGCGCGGCATGGCTGCTTACGAAGTTCTCATTCAAAGGCAAGCAGGTGCTGGCGACACTGATAGACATTCCGTTTTCCATATCGCCGGTCATTGTAGGCCTTGCATATCTCATGACATTTGGAAGACTCGGATGGACGTATCCGGCGATCAGGTGGATCAATGATATGCTGGGGACAAATATCAGGATAACATTTGCGGTTCCGGGTGTTGTGCTTGCTACCATATTCGTGACATTCCCATTTGTGTCGAGGGAGCTTATCCCGGTGCTGAACGCGCAGGGCAAGGACGAGGAGGAAGCTGCGGCGCTCATGGGAGCGAAGGGCTTTACGATATTCAGAAGGATAACACTTCCCCAGATGAAATGGGGACTCATATACGGAATTATCCTCTGTACCGCCAGAGCGTTAGGTGAGTTCGGTGCGGTAAATGCATTGTCCAAGACAAGGGGTGGGACATTTACACTTCCACTTGAGATAGATGCACTGTACATGTCGGGAACGGAGGAATCCATCACAGCAGCATTTGCGGTATCATCCATACTGGTGATCATAGCGGTCATCATATTGTTCCTGAGAAATCTGCTTGAGTACAGAGCAAAGAGGAAACGCGCTTATGAACGAAGTTCATAACTCTCATGCGCGTGACGACCTGCCGCTGAGCGGAGGCGAGGGGGCGATACCCGAGAAGGGTGAGGTAAGGTAATTAACAATAAGGAGGCTGACGACATGTATGTCGAGATGAAAAATATATATAAGAAATATGGAGATTTCCTGGCGTCCAACAATGTCAGCTTCGGAGTGGAGAAGGGCAAGCTGGTGGCGCTTCTGGGACCATCCGGAAGCGGCAAGACAACGCTTCTCCGAATGATAGCCGGACTTGAGAATCCCAATTCCGGAGACATATATATAGACGGCAGACGAGTAAATGATATACCGGCTGCGAAGAGAGGAATAGGATTCGTGTTTCAGAATTATGCATTGTTCCGTTACATGACGGTGTTCGACAATGTGGCGTTCGGACTGGAACTCATGAAGGTTCCAAAGAAAGAAATCAAAAAGAGAGTTATGGAACTCCTGGAGCTGACAGGACTGTCGGGTATGGAGAAGAGATATCCGAACCAGCTCTCAGGCGGACAGAGACAGAGGGTTGCATTTGCCAGGGCACTGGCGCCGAATCCACAGGTTCTTCTGCTGGACGAGCCATTTGCCGCGATAGATGCAAAGGTAAGGACAGAGCTTAGAACCTGGCTCAAGGAGATGGTTGAAAAGCTCGGCATCACAAGCATATTTGTCACCCACGATCAGGATGAGGCTGTGGAGGTTGCAGATGAGATCATCATCACCAACCACGGACAGATAGAGCAGATGGGATCGCCGATGGAGATATACAAGACGCCGGCCACACCGTTTGTGGCACAGTTCATCGGAAGATCAACTGTTGTGGAGGACTACGAGAAACTCAAGGGATTTGACAGGGTGCCGGGAGCGGACAGAGCGGTCATCAGACCGGAGTTCGTCAAGATATCCAAGAGCGGCAGGCTGGATCAGTACCAGAGTGCGGCGGAGTCGGGAATAGTCAAGGATGTGCTGTTCCGCGGAAGCCATCTGGACGTAACGGTGGATGTCAACGGAGTGGAGATCGTCGCCGAGAGATCCATGGAGAAGGATGTCGTAAAGCCGGGGGAGCAGGTTCACGTTCTCATCTACAGGCTGTATGTATTTGATGAGAATCAGACATATCTGCTGGAGAACAAGGCAATGCAGGATAACGATGTATTCTACATCTAATTATAAAAGTGATTGGAGAGAAAATATGGGTATTGCAAACAGGAAAATACTTCATACGGACATTTTGATAATCGGTGGTGGCACGGCGGGCTGCTATGCAGCATTGACAGTCAGAGAGCATTCTGATTATTCCATCATCATCGCCGAGAAGGCAAATATAAAGAGAAGTGGATGTCTGGCGGCGGGTGTGAACGCCATCAACGCATACATAGTGAAGGGCAGAAAGCCTGAGGACTATGTGGATTACTGTAGGACTGATGCTGACGGGATCGTGAGAGAAGATCTTCTGCTTTCGATGTCACAGGGGCTGAACCGTGTCACAGACAAGATGGAGAAGCTGGGACTGGTCATCCTCAAGGACGAGAACGGTGAGTATGTTGCAAGAGGCAACAGAAATATCAAGATAAATGGTGAGAATATGAAGCCGCTGCTTGCAAAAGCGGTGGAGGAGCTTGACAACTGTCAGATACTGAACAGAGTCAACATCACGGATTATATAGTTGAGGACAATCAGATCCTCGGGGCATTTGGATTCTCCATAGAGGATAATACAGCCTACGAGATCAGAGCAAAGAAGGTGCTCTGTGCTACAGGCGGTGCGGCGGGACTTTACAGACCGAACAATCCGGGATTTTCGAGGCATAAGATGTGGTATCCGCCGTTCAACACCGGAGCGGGATATGCAATGGGAATAAATGCCGGGGCGGAGATGACTACATTTGAGATGAGATTTATAGCACTCAGATGTAAGGACACCATAGCCCCAACTGGAACTATTGCCCAGGGTGTCGGTGCCAAGCAAGTCAATTCACTCGGCGAGGTATACGAGAACAAATACGGACTCACCACATCGCAGAGAGTGTATGGAACGGTGAGGGAGAATATAGAGGGAAGAGGTCCATGTTACCTGAGAACCGAGGGCATCACCCCTGAGCAGGATGACTCATTGAAGAGGGCATACCTCAACATGGCTCCAAGCCAGACACTCAAATGGCTTGAGTCCGGTAAGAATCCTAGTGAGCAGAATGTGGAGATAGAGGGCACAGAGCCTTATATAGTCGGCGGCCACACCGCAAGCGGTTACTGGGTGGACAACGACAGAGAGTCCACAATACGCGGACTGTTTGCGGCCGGAGATGTGGCAGGCGGATGTCCACAGAAGTATGTGACAGGAGCGATGGTTGAGGGAGAGATAGCAGCCATTGCCATGGTAAAGCAGCTTGACGAGGGATACACCGAGCCGGAGCTTGACGAGGAGATAGCATTTGACAGAAAGATAGAAGAGTATGACCATTTCCTCGACACTGACGAGAAGATGTTCACGTACGAGGCGATAGAGGAGGCCATGCAGAAGGTCATGGACAACTACGCCGGAGGAATATCCACCCATTACCAGTTCAACGAGAAGCAGCTTGAGCTGGCAAAGGAGAAGATAGAGCAGCTCCAGAAACTTGTATGGCACATAAGTGCCCACGACATGCACGAGCTCATGTTTGTGTATGAGGTGAAGGAGAGACTCACAGTTGCACTCTCTGTAATCGCACACCTGAAGGACAGGAAGGAGACGAGATGGCACAGCTTTGCTGAGAACCTGGACTACCCGGAGAAGAGTAAAGACTGGGAGATATTTGTCAACTCAAAGATGGTGGACGGCGAGCTTAAGATGATACACAGAGACCTTGTGAGAAAGGGGGATGTATATGAGCATAGTGATAAATAAAGAGCTTTGCAAAAACTGCGGCAAATGTGCAAATGTCTGCCCGGGTTCCCTCATAAAGAGAGATGAGGATGGACAGATATTCATGAAATACCCAAAGGATTGTTGGGGATGCTCATCCTGTATCAAAGAGTGTGCATTTGACGCCATCTCATTATATCTCGGAGCTGACATCGGCGGAATGGGAAGCCGGATGTCGGTGGAGAACAAGGGAGATCTGCTTCTGTGGAATATCCGCAAGATGGATGGCACCACAGACCAGATCGTGATAGATAAGAAAGAAGCAAATAAATATTAAAAGATAAAAGAAGAAAGGTTGGTATAGATATGGGTACATTATCTCATCTTGACGAACTGGAGGCAGAGGCGATATACATCATCCGCGAAGTTGCTGCGGAGTGTGAAAAGCCTGTTATGCTTTACTCCATAGGAAAGGACAGCTCAGTAATGCTTCATTTGGCACTCAAGGCATTCTATCCTGAGAAGCCGCCATTTCCATTTTTACATGTAAATACAACATGGAAGTTCAAGGAAATGATCGAGTTCAGAGACAAGACAGCGAAGAAATATGGACTGGACATGATCGAGTACATCAACGAGGAGGGTGTCAAGAAGGGCATCAACCCATTTGACCACGGCTCAGCATACACAGATATCATGAAGACACAGGCGCTCAAGCAGGCGCTTGACAAATACGGCTTCACCGAAGCCTTTGGCGGTGGACGCAGAGACGAGGAGAAATCCCGTGCGAAGGAGAGAATCCTCTCATTCAGAAATGCACAGCATGCATGGGATCCGAAGAACCAGAGACCGGAGATGTGGAAGCTGTTCAACACCAAGATCCAGAAGGGCGAGGAGGTCAGAGTATTCCCACTTTCCAATTGGACTGAGGCTGATATATGGGAGTACATAGAGCGTGAGAACATAGAGATTCCATCATTGTATTTTGCAAAGGTCAGGCCTGTTGTATACCGCGACGGCAATATCATCATGGTCGACGACGACAGAATGAAGCTGAGACCTGGTGAGAAGATAGAGTACAAGAGCGTTCGTTTCAGAACCCTCGGATGCTATCCACTGACAGGTGGTGTGGAGTCCACAGCGGACACACTCCCTGAAATCATTGAGGAGACGCTCAGTGCGGTATCCTCAGAGAGAACCACCAGAGTTATAGACAACGAGGCAGCAGGCAGCATGGAGCGTAGAAAGAGGGAGGGATACTTCTAAGATGAGCGGATTACTTAAATTTATAACATGCGGAAGTGTAGATGACGGAAAGTCAACACTTATAGGACATATATTATACGATTCAAAGCTTTTATATGCAGATCAGGAGAAGGCTCTGGAGCTTGATTCCAAGGTAGGAAGCCGTGGCGGTGCCATCGACTATTCACTTCTTCTGGACGGACTGATGGCAGAACGCGAGCAGGGTATCACCATCGACGTTGCATACAGATATTTTACAACAGACAAGAGAAGCTTCATCGTGGCAGATACACCGGGCCATGAGGAGTACACAAGGAACATGGCGGTTGGCGCATCATTTGCCGATCTGGCAGTCATCCTCATCGATGCAAAGCAGGGCGTGCTCGTGCAGACCAGAAGACATGCAAGGATCTGCGCACTGATGGGAATCAGATACTTTGTATTTGCGGTAAATAAGATGGATCTTGTCGGTTACGATGAGAAGCGTTTCAATGAGATCGTAGAGCAGATCAATGAGCTGTCATCCGAGCTCAGCCTGCCAAATATCACGATCATCCCAGTGTCAGCTACAGAGGGTGACAACGTGACAAAGAAGTCAGAGAACATTCCTTGGTATGAGGGACCAGCACTCCTCACATACCTTGAGGACATAGACATCGCGGAGGACAACACTGAGGCAGGCTTCTATATGCCTGTTCAGAGAGTGTGCCGTCCTGACCACACATTCAGAGGTTTCCAGGGTCAGATCGAGGACGGTGAGATCCGCGTTGGAGACGAGATCAACACACTCCCAAGCAACGAGACCGCAAAGGTCAAGAGCATCCATGTGGGATTTGACACAGTGGAGTCAGCACAGAAGGGACAGCCTGTAACAATACAGCTTGACCGTGAGGTTGATGTGTCAAGAGGATGTGTGCTCACAGTTGATTCAGGCGCAAAGGTTGCATCTTCTATCACCGCAACACTCCTCTGGATGGATGACGATGAGCTGTACAATGGCAAGAATTTCTTCGTGAAGCTCGGAACAAAGATGATCCCTGGTACAGTTACACACATCGATTACACCATAGATGTAAATACAGGTGAGCAGAAATCGGCGGACACCCTTGCAAAGAATGGTATCGCAGTCTGCAGGATCGCATTTGCCGACAGGATCGTGGTTGACGAGTTCAAGAAGCACAAGACTCTTGGAGAGCTCATACTCATCGATCGTGTAACAGACATGACAAGCGCCTGCGGTGTTGTCGAGGAGGTTCACACTGAGGAGACTGGACTTTACGAGGGACGCGTGGATAGAAATGTGCGTGCAGCAATCAAGGGACAGAAGGCTGTCATAGTTCCATTTGCAGCAGGCAATGTCACAAGAGATTTTGTTGAGTCGGTAGAGAAGAAGCTCAGCATCGACGGACGTCATACATATCTGTACGCTCCAGATATCCGCGAGGATGTAAATGTTGTTCTCAAGCATCTTCACCACGCAGGAATCATCGTACTTCTCTTCGCAAGCGAGCAGCAGATCGCAGGAATCAAGGTAGAAGGCGCCGAGGTTTACAATGGCGACTGGAATGCTGACGGCGAGCTTGACGCAGACGAGATTGCAGATGAGATCCGCAAAGAGTCTGTATACGACGCAGCCCAGGTTCACGATGGAAATTATATTTAAACAAAGTTAATAATATAAAACCGAAACAAGAGGCGGTGATGACTGACATCACTGCCTCTTGTTATATCTTTGGCTTGACAGAATGATATCCAAATCAGTTCCCTTTGTATTTTATACAAATTTAACATTCTCATAAATTTCCTGAAAATTATACTAATTGTAAAATTCCACTGATACATTCCGCATATTGGATATGCATATCTATAAAAGCAGTCAGCAGGTGGAGAAATAGATCATCAAAATAGCTGACTGATTACCTCAAAAACAATACAAATATCAAGTATCAAGAGGCAGGATACTGAGCAGCATTTCAATCTGTTGCTTGACGACACGCAGCATAAGCCATTGTATTTGCCTGGAAGCAAATTTTACATGACTGGTAATTATCACAAGGAGGAACTATGCCTATGGAATACAAAGACGAAACAATTGACAGAATATCTGAAAATGTACTGGTGGAGGCGCACGATAAGACGTTGGATATGGATGATAAATATTTCCTGTTTAGCTTATATCCGGATGACCTTATAAAAGTACAAAAGAAAAAAAATAGAAAATGGTTATTATAAAACCAGTGATCGCTATTCTGCAGGGATAAGCTATGTACAACATGATCTCGGTGCGAAGTCTTATGTTAGGTTGTGTATACAAAATCTAGCAATTTTTGAAAAATTAAATGTTGATATACTTGGAAATATATATTCTTGCTCCAAAGAAGAAAGAGAGTGGTTATAGGTGGCATATCGTAATATCATTGTGACTAGGAATATAGGGATTTCTGTTCATAATTATCAATTGGTAATCGGAAATGAAGATATGTGTGTGCCGCTTGAGGATATAAACTGTCTTGTGCTTGAGCATGCGGGAATTATGATTTCAAGTGGAGTCTTGCAGCGGTTAAGCGAGAATGGATGTCTGGTTTATATATGCGATGAAAAGCATCTACTATCTACAGTTGTTCTTCCTATGGCAAGATATAGCAGACATTTTAAGATGCTCACTGCGCAGCTTGCGATAACAAAACCAAGACAAAACAGGATATGGCAGCAAATTGTAAAACAAAAGATAGCTAATCAGGCGATGTGCTTAAAATTATGCGGCAAAAAGAATGCCGATCAATTATACAATATGACAAAAAAGGTGCAGTCTGGTGATAAGACAAATGTAGAAGCGCAGGCAGCAGCATTGTACTTTAAAAGCTTATTTGGCAATGACTTTACTCGGGGAGATGACAACGGAATAAATGCGGCACTTAACTATGGATATAGTATATTGCGAGGTCATATATCTAGGTCAATAGTATGTTATGGGTTTGAGCCTTCTCTTGGAATTAATCATCATAGCCAGCTGAACAATTTCAATCTTGCAGATGATTTTATTGAGCCGTATCGAGCAATTGTTGATTATTTTGTTTATACACAGCTACATATGGAAGAAGGAAAAGAGCTAAGCAAAGAGATGCGGTATCAATTGGTGGATATTGTGAATTATGACATGGATATACATGGAGAAAAACATGTAATACATCATGCCATAGATAAAATGGTAGCAAGTTATAATTCTATTTTGATGGGTAATAAGGATGAACTTGAAATCCCAGAATTGATAGAGCTGGAAAGACATAATTATGAGTAAATTTATGAGATTGATTGTATTTTTTGATATTCCAACAAAGACGAAGAAGGATAGAAGATGCGCATACAGTTTCCGCAAATTTCTGTTGAATTATGGATATTGTATGTTGCAATATTCGGTATATGTTCGTGTGTGCAATGGGATGGATGCGGTAAGAAAACATGAAGGACGTCTGAATGAAAATCTTCCAGAAACAGGCTCTGTAAGAATGTTGGTTCTCACGGATAAACAATATTCTTCGATGAAAATACTGGTGGGAACAACAAAAAAAGAAGAAAAAGGTGGCACAAATTTGCTGGATATCATATGATTTTTTAACGTGAAAAAGCTAGGATTTGTTGAAAATCCTAGCTTTTTTGCTACCCTATTATAACATACCAAGAATAAAAAGGGAAATATGACATCATTCACAATGCAATAGATACAAAGAAAGCCGGAACTTATGAAGTGACATATCAGGTAACAGATAGTCAGGGTGCTACTGCTACAAAGGCGGTTAAAGTAACTGTTAAGGCTG
>JAQYAS010000107.1 GCA_029338615.1 Clostridiales bacterium | reverse complement strand
TTTCTTTACTGCTGAAGGAAATGTCACATCAGCATCCCATGTATATATCTCACTCCTGTTATCGTCGTCATCATATATTATTCTTCCACCATGAAGTCCTATATAGTACGTCTTGTTTCCCCTAAGATCGCCCTCGTTATCCACATTGACCAGAGATCCAGCCTCTGATATCTCGTATATTGCGTAATAACGTACAGGTGATAATACTATCTTACCGTCATATGGCATAGTGAACTTATAAAAGTTCCTATCTTTATAATTCTGTCCACTGATAATTTTGTTTTTACCTGCCTTAAGCTCCGGTATATCTATATCAGCAATACTTTTTACTTCTATGTCATACTTTCCGATCACCCCATTTGGCGCAGTGAAAACAATGGTTGCCATTCCAGCTGGAAGCTCATCAGAATCATATTCCTTATCACCAGATTTACATGTGACAGTTATCCACTGGCCTTTATCTGTATAAAAGCTGCCTGTTATATTTTCCTGTTTCTCTGTTTCACCATTTACATATGTGATATCAACTGTAGCACGAACGGCATCTGTTCCGCTGGCAACCTCTGCCTTCTCAGATACTGCTGAGATAGTCTTCACAGCTGGAATAAACGAAACATCAATCTTCCATGTATATTCATACTTCTGTGCATCACTGTTCCATAAAGAGCCATAAAATCCTGCATAATATGTCTTATCAACTGTCAGATTATCTCTGTTATCTACTTCTGATAACTCTCCATCTTCTGACAGCTCATATATATCCATGTATCTATAATTACTTACATTTATTCCACCATCATAAGGCATGATGATTTTATAATAACTTTGATTGCTATAATCATCCCCACTGGTGATCTCATTTTTACCAGCTTTAAGTTCCGGTATATCGAATTCATCTATACCCTTGAATTCTATCTCTTTACTGCAAAGCTGTACTTCCTCGTCTGACACATTTCGACCTACGGATATTGTATACTTGCCTTTCTCTCCCCTGAATTTTCCATACAAATAATGGGCATTCCAGTCTTCACCCTCTTTGGCATAATACACATCATAGCCGTTTTTATAGCGATCAGAAATATATTCACTTGAAAGCTTCAGATTTTCAGTTGTTCCATTCTTAAATGTAATTGCAACTGTCTGATCTTCAAAGTCGGCATACTTGCCAGCCATATAAACAGAATCTGTTATATTCAGCACAGCACTCTCCGGCTCACTGTATTTCATTGCCTTTGCTGTTACTTCAAATATACCTCCATCATCGCCTGATATATATCCAGAAAGCCCCATATAATATGTTTTGCCCTTCTCCATTGCATACTTAGAATCTGAGCTATAGACCCTGTTGCATTCTGAATCATACACGTAACCAATATGACCATTGGTTGAAAAGACATAATCTGTTGATGTTGCAGGTGAAAACTTATAATACTCTGTCACATACTTATTGGTCTTGAATGTCTTCTCTTCTGTTTCACTTATCTCCTGTCTGTCCGCAAAATAAACCTCCGGAGACTGAACCTCTATGGTATATGAATCATATATCTTATCTGCATCTGCCGGTACAGTCTCACCATCTGTATAGTCCGTAAGTACTACAGTGTATGTTCCTGCATCCAGCATACTTTTTTCTGTATAAGACACCTCATTATCATATTCATCGGTGTATGTATAGCTTCCATCCGAATTCTTTATCCACACACTGTACTTATAACCGCCTATATACACACTTGTCGATGTACAATCTGCAGTTTTCTCTGTGCCATCATCATATGAGGCCTTAGCACCAAACTGAATATATGAATATGACACTCCAGCTAAAAATGTATCAACCTTCGGCGTTATACTGACAGAGGTTGGAGGTACAATTTTTTTAATATACATATCAAACGAGCCTGTCGTACTACTTGAATAGTACTTTGCACCTATAATATATGTGGTACCAGCAGTAAGTTCATATGTTATTTTAAAATTCCTATCCTCACCATCATCATTATATGCGAGCTGATTTCCATCCGCATCATAAAGATATCCATATGTATCTTCTTCCGTATCAGAATAAATCTCATACTTTCCATCCTCAGTCGGCGTAAACCTGAATTTCGCCATCTGTCCTCCGGTGGTTATATCCACCTTCGTCAACCCCACAGATATATCCGTAGGTGTAGCCGTCTGTTCTTCTGAACTGCCCGTCTCCGCAGCGAACGCAGATATAGTCGGCATATTAATGCTTGTTACTGCAATCACCAGCGCCATGAGCATGGCCAGAAATTGCCTGATCTTTCTCATAAACCTTCCTCCTTTGTCCTCACTGTAATGTGATAATCAATTAAAACCATAATAACACTTGATTATCTTCAACACAATAACATAGTGCATAAAAAATAAAATGTTTTTTATAATTATTGACTATTCTTTACTTATTAATTACAACTGACAACTGCATAAAAATAGCGTAGCAGCCATAGAAACTGCTACGCCAAAAGTCCTGCTTCTTGATATTCTATTTTACTTTCTTACAAGGTGGATCTGGTAAGCATTGTACTCTCCAAACTTAAGAGGTACCGGCAGACCAATCTGGTCAAGTCCCTGTCCACTGTACTCTGCTCCGGTAGCTTCATCCACATATGTGGCATCCGCATCCAGCCCCTTAACCCTTACAAAAGGAACCGGTGAATTACAGAAACTGTCAACAGTCACAATATTTACAAGAGTCTCCGCTTTGTCTCTTGATACAAAAGACCATGCGGCAATCTTTTTGCTCTTATCTGCATCAGTCAGTCTGTAGTACAATCCATTGTGCATCAGATCCCAATATTTCTTATAAGCTGCTATCTGAGTCTTTACTTCCTCTTTCTCTTCATCACTGACTTTGTTCAGATCCAGCTCATAACCAAAACTTCCGGCCATGGCAACCACAGCTCTGGTGTTAAATGGTGTGATCCTACCGGTCTGGTGATTTGGAACAGCCGATACATGTGATCCTACCACGGATATCGGATAGCCAAATGATGTTCCATACTGTATATCCAGTCTGCATATAGCATCCGTATTGTCACTGCACCATATCTGAGGAGTGTAATACATCATACCGGCATCAAATCTTCCGCCGCCACCGCTACAGCCTTCTATAAACAGCTTTGGATATCTGGCCTGAAGTCTATCCATAAAGTCATATACGCCAAGAACGTACTTGTAAAGTATAGTTCCATTGTTCTGTATACCCTCGGTGATCGAATATACATTTGCAATGCTTCTGTTCATATCCATCTTGATATACTCAACATTGATCTGATCAAACACCTTGAACATCTGCTCAAGTATACAGTCCACAACCTCTTTTCTGGAGAAATCCAGATTCAGCTGGCTTCTTGACATTACAGGTTTTCTTCCCGGGATACGGAATGCAAAATCAGGGTGCTCCTCAAATAATCTGCTCTTCTCCGATATCATCTCAGGCTCGATCCATATACCAAATTTCATGCCCAGATCATTGACACGTTTTACCACGTCAGCCATTGAGCCACCCATCTTATCCTCATTGACAAACCAGTCACCAAGTCCTGATCTGTCATCATTTCTCACACCAAACCATCCATCATCCAACACAAGCATTTCCACGCCAAGTTCAGATGCCTTCTTAGCTATGTTTACGATGTCATCACCATCGAAATCAAAGTATACTGCTTCCCAGCTGTTGATAAGCACAGGTCTTCTCTTTGTCTTGTACTCACCACGACATATATTGTATCTCACAAGATCATGCATCTTGTGGGTCATATCAGCAAATCCATCTGCAGAATATACCATAGCCACCTCAGGTGTCACGAACTCACTGCCAGGATAAAGCACATACTCGAACATCTCGTCCTGTATACCCATATTGAGTCTGATCTGATCTGTCTGATCCTTCTCCACCTCGCAGTTGAAACTTCCACTGTAAAGAAGTGATATACCATAGCAATCGCCGTGATCTTCGTTTGCAGCCCGGTCAGCAAGCATCACAAATGGGCTGTGCTGATGACTTGAGGTACCTCTGATGCTTCCGATCTTCTTCACACCATGGGTGATCTCCTCTCTCTCAAACATACGCTCCATGGCATGTCTTCCATGAAAATGTATAATATCATAATCACCAGATACAAAATCCAGGCTTGTACTTGCTGCCTTTGTGATAAATACATCTGCATCACTCACGTTCTTGACTATTGCAGCCCTTGTTATAACATCCTTATCCTCTATCACACCATAAAGAAGAGTAACCTGAACCCCATTCACATCGTCCATGAGCACAATCTTAAGAGTCTCTCCCTTTTCACCCTCTGTATATGCAGCAGGCAGTCCTTTCAAACTGTATTTTTCGTTTAATACTTCATATGATACATAGCGGAGATCAGCGCCGTGAACCCCCTCGATATCCTTCATGTTAAATGCCGGTGTCCTGTAGTCACCGTTGCCGTAGCAGCTGTATTCCTGTGGAATATTATCCATCGAAAACGTTCTGTCCTCACCTGCATCATTTGGATTTCCTGAAAATCCTCTATCATAATGGGTTATGACATATGACATATCGCCATCGAGCCTTTTGCCATAATACAGATGAGCAAGATACCCATAATCTATAACCTTCATCTGATATGTAGTGCTTTTAGTATTCAATGTAAAGAGTTTTTTCTCTTCATTTACTAATATTGCCATGACCAAATCCTCCTTTTCATGATCTGTTTATTTTTGTTTTCCAAGTTCCATCATATAATCCACAAATTTTTCGGCATATTCATAGCCAGCTGCATATGCTGACAATCCTATATATGCCTTGCCATCTGTGTACTCCGACAGACCTGCATTTGCATATCCGTCAGATATATCTATTCCAACGGGTACTTTTACACCCTCATCATCTTCGTAATAAACTACCTTATCTTTATATTTGTCATATATTGTCTTTACCTTTTCATCGGACAGATCAATAAGCCGCCCGCTCTTTGCTATTCCCATGAGATTATCGTATTGACATACCAGAACCTGTGCAGTGTCTGCCTCCAGATATGCCAGAACCTTCATGTAATAACTGTTTTTGTAATCCGAATTATTTGCCAGATTAAAGAAAGCATTGTTGTCAAATGCCACCTTGCCCGGCAGATTCTCTTCACCCACATATGTCACAAATCCTTTGGCCAGCTCGCTGTCCTCGGATACATCATCATAATTATTTACCAGGACTACCTCCATAACTGGTTTGTCCTCTCTTGTGACCAAAACCACCGTAAAATACGCAATAAGACCTACTAGTACCACCGCACCTATGATCCATATCTTATAATAATCCCAGATATATTCCATCTTCTTGCGTGTGGAGTCCATCTCTTTTATTTTATTCTTCTCTTCTTCGGACAGTATCAGATTTTTCAAAGATGTCCTCCTTTCATACCATCAGGCCGAAAAAATTTTTGTCAAATTATTATATAGGGTGACGCCAGCCGTAATCGACGTCACCCTTTTATATTTAATATCTTCTATAACTGCTTTTAGAGCTTTCCACCTGATGTTGCAATACCTTCTACGAACTGCTTCTGGAATATCAGGTATATAACGATCATTGGTATACATGATATAAGAGATGCAGCCATCAGCTGTGGATAATTGGACTGATACTGTCCCTGCATTGTTGCAAGAGCTGCTGAGAGCGGCATCTTGTTTGCACTGCTGTTTACAACCAGTGGCCACATCAGATCCTTGAATGCGAACACTGCTGTGAATATACCGAGGGCAACCATCGATGATCTTGCAAGCGGAGCCATGACGAACACGAATGTCTTTGGAATGTTACATCCGTCAAGTCTCGCTGCCTCCTCGAGATCTCCAGGGAGTCCCATGTAAGCCTGCTTGAGCAGGAAAGTACCGAACGCAGTTACAATTCCCGGGAATACCAGAGCAAACATTGTATTTGTCATGCCCATCTTACTGATCATCAGGAACTGTGGGATGATGAATATCTGTGAAGGAATCATCATCTGGAAAAGTATCAGGGAGAACATAAAGTCTCTGCCCTTAAACTTAAGTCTTGCAAATGCATATCCTGCGAGTGTTGCTGTGAGACATGCACACACAACTCTGAAGAATATGAGCAGTAATGTGTTCTTGTAGAGAACAAGGAAGTTCATGTTATTCCAAACAGTAGTGAACGCGTCTGTACGCCACTGTGATGGGAATATTACGAATGGACTTACCGAAGTTGCCTCTGTTACTGTCTTAAATGCTGTGAGTGTCATCCATACAAATGGCACTATCATAATGATTGAGAATATGATCAGAATGAGGTGAATCAATAATCTCTGCATTCTTCTCTTAAACTGTACGCCTCTTGTCATATCGATTCCCCCTTCCTAGTTATAATGAACCCACTTCTTCTGACCGATCATCTGGAATACTGTAAGTACCATGATGACTGCGAGAAGAAGAACTACTATTGCTGATCCATAACCCTTGTTACCATTCTGGAACGAATACTGATAGAACAGATATACGATGGACTCTGTCTTCTTGAGGGCCGGATTGGAAATATCCATTACCATGTATACAAGGTCGAATACCTGAAGTGCTCCGATTACTCTTGTTACGAGTACGAAGAATACTGTAGGAGAGAGAAGTGGAAGAGTAATCTTGAAGAAAGCTCTTACTCCTGATGCTCCGTCAATATCCGCTGCCTCGTAGTAATCCTTAGGTATCTCCTGAAGTCCAGCAAGGAACAGAACCATGTTGTAACCTATAATCGACCAAACACCGATGATCGCAACTGAGATCCATGCGATCTTTGGATTGGATATCCACTCGATCTTTGCACCAAGAATGTGGTTTAACAGACCGAACTGTGAATTGTATAACCATCTCCATACCATGGCTACGGCTGCTGGTGCAACTACCATTGGCAGGAAAAATATTGCTCTGTATATTGTTCTTCCATGCATCTTACGATTCAGGAATACTGCAAGTATAAGTGCAATTGCGATTGAGAATGGAACCTCGATGATCGCATACTTGAATGTATTGAGAAGTGACTGCCATACCTCAGGGTCAGCAAACATCTTCTTGTAATTTGCAAATCCTGCAAATGATGAATCTCCGAATGATCCAACCTTACAGAATGACTGATATATTGTCTGTACTATAGGCCATAAGTTAAGTACGATAATTCCTATCATTGTTGGGAGAATGAATGCCCAGCCCCATTTGCGCTGGTTTCTTTCCCATGTTGTTGACTTCTTTTTCTTGAACTCTTTATCTTCTGCTGCTGCCGGCTTAACTGTCTGTGTCTCTGTAGCCTGGATTATCTCAGCCGCTTTTTCTTCTACTTTCTTTGTCTGAACATCCTTTGCCTCGGCTGCCTTTACCTCAACTGCCTTGGTATCAGGTTTCTTCTTATTATCTGACATAAAATCCCTCCTCTTATTCATTTATATTGCAATTAACACCCCGCCTGTTTCTGGTAAGCAGTGGGCAGGACCTCCATCCTACCCACTGTTATGTTATCTTATAAATGCTCTGTAGGATTACTTGTCTTCCTCTGCGATGTACTCGTTCATCTGTGTTGCGAAGTCCTTACATGACTGCTCCATCTTTGATGTATCTGCCCATGCATCTGCGAAGAATGTCTGTGCAGCCTGTGACCAAACTGTTGAATTGTATGTGTAAGGTCTGAGTACAAGCTCATTTGTTACGCCTGGAACTGTCGACTCCTTTGTGATGTCAAGGTAAGCGTTGAGGTTGAACTTGTCTATGCAGTTAACCCACTTATCTGATGTGTTGTTGTAAGCTGACATTGTTACACCGAGCTCAGCCTGCTTCTCCTGCATCTCCTTTGAACCGAACCACTCGATAAGCTTCCAGCAGTCATCTGGTCTCTTTGTGTCTGCTGATGCAGCCCATCCAAGTCCGTTACAGATAGAAGTTCTCATACCTGTTGTCTTGTCGTATGGAAGAATTGCTACGTCACAGTTCTCTACGAGATACTCGTTGTCAAGAAATCCTGCTGTCATCCATGAACCCTGTGTGATCATTGCTACTGTACCTGACTGGAACATAACGTCTGTACCTGTCTCTGACATTGTTGTTGCTGGTGGACAGCAATCCTTGAGGAGCTTTCCTACATAATCCATAGCCTTGATAGTGTTGGCATCATCATATCCTGACTTTGTGTGATCGTCATTTACAATGTAACCGCCCATTGAGTAAACCATGTTGTAGTAAGTATCCTGATCGTTTGATGTGTTCATACAGAAACCATACTGTGAACCGTCATCCTTTGTAAGCTTCTTAGCTGCCTCATAGAGATCATCCCATGTCCATGTCTCATCTGGATAAGAAAGTCCAGCATCATCGAACATCTTCTTGTTGTACCAGAGAGCGATTGTATCGTAATCCTTTGGTACTGCGTAATATGAACCGTCCATTGTGTAGAGCTCTGTGATCTCTGGCATGTAATTGCTCATATCGATCTTGTCGCTCTTTGCGATGTAGTCATCAAGCTTTAAGAGCTTGTTGTTCTTCATGTACATCTGTGAGTTGTTGGAGTGCATCCAGAATACATCCGGCATATCTCCGCCTGATGCACCAGCCTCAAGAAGTGTCCAGTATGAATCCCACTCCTTAACCTGTACATCAACCTTGATTCCTGTCTCCTGTGTGAAGAGATCACATATCTCCTGCAGACCCTTCTGCTGATTGTTATCCCAGATAACTACCTCAAGTGCATCGCTGCTTCCGCTCTTGCTTCCATCACCGCTTCCGCCACATGCGCAAAGTGAAAATGCTGTTGCTGCTGCAAGTCCGACTGCTACTGCCTTCTTCATTGTTCTTCTCATAAAACCTTCCTCCTTTTTATAGAACCGGCAGGATTATGACACCCACATTCTTTATTTCCGAATTCTGCGTCCTGTTCTGCCGGTTCGCCTTACGGCGTTCTGTGTGATTTCTATGGTTGAATTATAAAATTTTGGTGAAGATTTTTACATGGATTAATGTCAAAACAATATGGTCTTTTGTCAATTATGTATAATATTGGCATTATTTTGGCAATGTTTTTGTGCTATTTTATGGTAAAATGTAGAATGCATATGGTAAATTGTAAAACATGCTATATTCTGGTATGTATTTTTGTGCTATAGTTAATTCATGTTATCGGGGTACTGGTATTAGATGGTATCTGTTATCTA
>JAQYAS010000106.1 GCA_029338615.1 Clostridiales bacterium | reverse complement strand
GCTGATATTTATACAGAGCGGAGATAAAATAAAAGTATTTTATCAGGAATCAGACAACGGAATAAATGACATAATATCTGTTGAGAGATAGATTTATTCATTGAATAAAGGCTCTCCCTGTGATAAATAGGGGGAGCTTTTTGCATGATAATATGGTATTATAGAAATATCTTATTGAGAATAAATCTATATAACTGATTAATTATGATTGACAAGGAGGTTATTATCATGGATAAAAAGGCGATCTACAGTTTATCATACGGGATTTTCATGTTGTCCACAAAGCTGGGCGACAAGGCAAATGGCTGCATCATCAACACCTGTATACAGGTGGCGAACAATCCAACGCGGGTTGCGATATCGGTTCTCAACACGAATTACACATGTGATCTGCTCAAGGAGAGTGGTGTGTTTGCCCTCAGTGTACTTGATGAGCAGTGTACATTTGACTCGATAAAGCACTTCGGTTTCCAGTCGGGAAGAGACGTGGACAAATTCGAAGGAATAAAGATGCCGGAGGATGTCAACGGAATCCCTTACATGGGCTGGTATGCCTGTGCGGTTATTAGTGGCAAGGTAGTTGAGAGCCATGATCTCGGAACGCATACGTTGTTCATCGCGGAGGTGATTGATGCGAAGATGCTGTCAGACAAGGCTCCTCTCACATATGCTGATTATCAGGCACATGTAAAGCCAAAGGCAGACAAGCCTCCTAAGACAGATAAGAAGATAGTGGGATGGCGCTGCAAGATATGTAACTATGTATATGAGGGAAGTGAGCTCCCGGCAGATTATGTATGTCCTCTGTGTGGACACGGAGCAGACGACTTTGAACCTATATATGAGTAATGTAAGATATGCCGTTATCGGCAAGAAATGAACGGTTTCAAATCTTGAAAAAGTTGATTTCTTGCCGGTAACGGCATATACTATCTATATGCAAAACACTGTGCAGATGATAAAAGCCAATTGCGTAAAAGGAGGGATTTTCATGGGTTATATTTCAGTTGCAGAGACTGCAAAAAAATGGAATGTGTCAGAACGAACCGTTAGAAATTACTGCGCTCATGATAAGATTCCTGGGGCTTTTCTGACGGGAAAGACGTGGAATATACCGGATTCTGCGCAGAAACCAATGCGTCAATCTGCGGGAGAAGAGAACCGGGATCTGCTGACTGTGCTGAGAGAAGAGAAAAAAAATGGAATTAAAGGTGGCATTTATCATAAGATACAGGTGGATCTCACTTACAATTCCAATCATATAGAGGGCAGCAGGCTCAGTCATGATCAGACACGGTATATATATGAGACAAATACTATAGGCGTGAGTGATCAGACGATAAATGTTGACGATATAGTCGAGACGACCAATCATTTCAGGTGTATAGATCTGGTGATCGATGATGCAAAGAACTTATTAAGTGAGAAAATGATAAAGGAGCTGCATTTGATTCTCAAGAATGGAACTCAGGACTCACGAAAAGAATGGTTTGCGGTGGGAGATTACAAGAAAGTTCCGAATGAGGTGGGCGGTCATGATACGGCTTTGCCGGAAGAAGTTCCAGAGAAAATGAAAAATCTCCTTGCAAGATACCGCAAGCTCAATGAAAAGACATTAGATGATATTCTGGATTTTCACCATGAATTTGAAAGTATTCATCCGTTTCAAGATGGCAATGGCAGGGTTGGCAGGCTGATATTGTTCAAGGAGTGTCTGAAATATGATATAATTCCATTTATCATAGATGAAGATCTCAAATGGTATTACTATAGAGGACTTTCAGAATGGAATAGAGAAAGAAGATATCTGCGGGATACCTGCCTTACTGCGCAGGATAAGTTTAAAAAGTACCTGGACTATTTCAGGATACATCACAGAGATTAAAATAATGGAGAAAATTATGGACAGAGAAAGAATGATGAAAAACGTAGCAGAGATATTCAGCCGCGGTGCGGTGGAGAAGAATCTTCCGGCATGGGTCAATATGCGCCACGCCTGGAAAGCAAGTGATGCGGCGAGAGACAGAGGGCTTGAATATCCGGCAAATGTTGTACAGATAAAGAATCTGGATTACAAAAATGAGCTTGATGAGGTCCGTTTCAATGAGCTGATTGAAATATGGAACAAAGGTGTAGAGAGGAACATTATATTTTTTGCCGACTCCGGGGATGCCGCAGACGTGGATTCTGCAAGCTATACATCCAACAGTTACATGGATATCTGCGTTCCAATATCGTATATGACAGATGAAAACAGAAAATATCCGGTGATAGTGAGCGTGCATGGCGGAGGCTGGTTCTATGGTGACAAGGAACTGTACAGCCACTATTGCTGCCTCCTTGCGGAGCACGGGTATGTGGTGGTGAACTTCAACTATAGATTGTCACCGCAGAACAAATATCCTGCTGCTATAGAGGATGTGGCGTATCTCATTCGGTATATCCATGAGAATGCGCAGACACTTGGAATAGACATTGATAATTTCTATATGGTCGGTGACTCGGCGGGGGCACAGCTCACGGCAAATTATTGCATCATAGCATCAAACAGCGATTACAGGGCAAAGCTTGATTTCTTCACATATGATCTACTGCCTAAGAAGGTATGCCTTAACTGTGGTGCATACAAGATGGCAGAGAGAAATGACAATATATCCGCCTGGTATCTGAGAAATGATGTGGATGATGACCAGAATAGTGACGGAAAAACAAGTTCACACGACAAAGCAGAAAAATGTGAAAGTAAGAAAATAAGCCAGGCATATGCTGTGACTGAGGAACAATACAAGCTGTTTATGGATCAGCTTGATTATATAAATGCTGATTTCCCGGAGGCGTATCTCATGTACAGTGTAAATGATGATCTGGCATCACATACAAAAGCGTTGGATGAGGTGCTGAACAAAGTTGGAGTTGCACATATCACAAAAGCGTATGGACAGAACAATCCTGACAGCGGCCATATATTCCATATGAATATGTACAATCCAGAGGGAATACTCTGTAACGAGGATGAGTGTGCATTTATGAGATAAGTAGGATCAAACATGGTTAGTGTACTGTAAAAATTAGAGAACATTTACAGTGGTCAGGCAAAGAAACAGAAAAAATTTGCCGATGTGGCAGAATGTGAAAAAAACAGTTTGACAACATGCCCCCTGAATGCTATCCTATAAAAACAGATAAAGGCAAAGACAGGAAGGAGTACTTAAGTCACTGTCACTTCAGAGAGTAGGCGTTTGGTGCGAGCCTATAGGACACCTTAAGGAAGCAGTCCCCGAGCTGTGACCGTGAAAGATTTCCGGGTAGTGGTCAACGGAGCGTTCCACGTTATAGGAACAACGATAGTGATGGCTGTCGGCTGAGAGCAGGAATAAGTTCCTGAATTTAGGTGGTAACACGGACAAGAAAGTTCGCCCTAAGCATATTATAAGTATGCTTAGGGCTTTTATTTTGCGTTTTCAGGGTGACAAGCGGCTGCGATGCGCGAGCCTGCTCGCAGGCATCGAAGATGCGGAGTAATCTCGAAGAAAACGCAAGTTAAAACCAACGATCAGCAAACACAGACAACAAAGGATCAATAGATATAAAGGAGAGTGTATCATGAGAAAATTTGAGAAATCATCAAAGCTTGACAATGTATGTTACGACATAAGAGGTCCTGTTATGGACGAGGCAAACAGAATGGTGGCTGAAGGGGTAAATGTCCTCAAGCTCAACATAGGAAATCCAGCACCGCACGGACTTATGGCACCTGATGAGGTTGTAAGGGATATGGCATATAACCTCAGGGATACAGAGGGTTATTCAGATTCCAAGGGACTTTTTTCAGCAAGAAAAGCGATCATGCAGTACTGCCAGCTGAAGAATATTCCCAATGTTGGAATAGATGACATATATACAGGAAATGGAGTCAGTGAGCTTATCACTATGTCCATGCAGGGACTGCTTGATTCTGGTGATGAGATACTTGTTCCAATGCCGGATTACCCACTGTGGACGGCTTCTGTCAACCTGGCAGGAGGTACAGCGGTTCACTACCTCTGTGATGAACAGTCCAACTGGTATCCGGATATAGAAGATATCAAGAAGAAAATAACCTCAAGAACAAAGGGAATCGTAGTCATCAATCCAAATAACCCTACAGGAGCCCTCTATCCAAAGGAGGTCCTTGAGCAGATAGTTCAGGTTGCAAGGGAGAATGAGCTTATCCTTTTTGCTGATGAGATATATGACAGACTTGTCATGGACGATAAGGAGCATGTAGCTCTTGCATCTCTGGCACCGGATCTTTTCACCATAAGCTTTAACGGACTGAGTAAGTCACACAGAGTTGCCGGTTACAGAGTAGGCTGGATGTGTCTGTGTGGTAACAAGAGCAATGTAAAGGGATACATAGAAGGACTTAACCTTCTTTCATCTATGAGACTCTGCTCCAATGTTCCGGCTCAGAGTATAGTTCAGACATGTCTTGGAGGCTATCAGAGCGCAGATGAGCTGCTCCTGCCGGGAGGAAGAATATATGACCAGAGAGAATATATATACAAAGCACTTTGTGACATACCGGGAATAAGTGTGGTAAAGCCTGAGGCAGCGTTCTATATATTCCCTAAACTGGATCAGGAGAAGTTCAACATCACCAATGATGAGCAGTTTGCCCTTGATCTCCTCAAGGATAAACATATCCTCGTCACATGTGGTACAGGATTTAACTGGAAGGATCCAGATCACTTCAGGATAGTATATCTTCCAAATATGGAGATATTAAAAGCGGCAATGACAAAGCTTGCAGATTTCCTGAGCTACTACCATCAGTAGGTTTAGAACAAGTTAAATATATCTGACCTCGTTTACAGGTTTTAGCGGTACGATGCATGTTACGGTATATAGACTGTTTTCAGAATTGATCAGACAGAAACCGTTATATTTGGCAACCGCTTTCTTAACGTTTTCCAGGCCATATCCGTGGATAAAATCAAAATCATTGTCCGAAGGATGCGGCCTGGATTCGTCATAAGAGTTCTCTATATAAACTGTGAAAGTATTCCGTATGATCTGCAGTTTAAGTGTGATAACAGCATTCTCTATATCTTTGCAGGCGGATATGGCATTATCAAAGAGATTTCCCAGAACTATGGTGAGGTCATAGTCTGAGAGGGGAATCTGGCTGACAGTAAGTTTGATGCTTGAATCAAGGGTAATATGATACTTGTCAGCGACATTTTTCAGATTGCTCACAAATGAGTCTATGACCAGATTTCCTGTATTCACAGAACAGTATCTGGAACTCAGATCATCCAGAGTATCTTTGGTATAAGGTATGACTGCGTCATAATTTTTCTTATTTATACAATCCTGAATGTACATAAAATGTTTCTTTGTATCATGCATAAAACTCCGGAGACTTTTATAAGACTCTCCGAGCTGTACATATTTGTTCTGTTGGAATTCAATCTGTCTTGACAATTGTTTTGTCTGTGATTGAAGCTCCTCTCTCTTGGAAATCTCATTTATCATAAAGAAATTCACTATATTCACAGCAATCAACAGATTCACAAGATTGCTGTAGGATTTGGGGTTGATTTTGTTAAGCTCAAATATTCCCGGGGTAATGGTGATTATCATAGATATGACAGGTATTATCAGGATGGTTGATATATCCACAATAGATAGGGAGATGCGGATACGCTTGAATATAAGTGCGGCTATCAGAACAAATATAAGACAGTAAAAATCGGAAAGAGAGAATACTGAATTAAAGACAGAGTCTGATATGGAGTCATCCTGGATACTGACTGTCATAAAATGATTGATAGTTGAAAAGGCCATATTCTCGCATAGTGTAGTTATGGCCATAAATAAAAGAGATGCACATAATCTCCAAATTAATTTTGAGAAAAATAGAAAAGAAATAATAATATTCACCAAAATAGAAACTGATGTTCTTATAATAGTTGCTCTCATTGAGATATCTCCAGATAAAGGAAGAAAAATAATATTCAAAAACATCTCTATCCCCCAGATTATAACTATATCCAGGATAAAACCGTGATTCATTCTCCTCTTGTTGTTAAACAGAACAGAGAAGAATATAAACATATCTGTGCTGTACAGAAGTGTGGGAATAATGTCAAAAATAATATCCATCTTACTCAACCTTTCATATCTGATATAATCTGATTTGCAAAAAAAGTCCTGAAACTCTTGAGGTTTCTCCGTGAAATATTGATCACATCGCCGTTATCCAGCCTGACAGACTGATCATCAAAGGATAGTATGTGGCCTGAATTTACAAGAGTACTTCTATTGGTCAATATAAATCCGTGTTCAGACAGAGAAGCCTCCAAAGATGACAACGTTCCACGGCCGCATATTTGAGAATCAGAGAGCGTATAAACGAGATGAAGTTTCTGGGTCTCGTGTGTGCGGATATAGACGATGTCGCTTATATTCACAAGTTGTTTTTCATGATCCGTATCTATAACCACACGTATATTGCTTCTGCCCTGGATGTGCTTAAAAAGATCGGACATTGTCTTCTCAAAAATGTCATAGGTGACAGGTTTGACAATATACTGGAATGGTTGAACCTGAAAACTATCGTGCATATAACTGGGATATGAAGTGACAAATATTATGTACACATCATCGGCGGATTTCTCTCTTATATGTTTTGCAATCTCCAGTCCATCCATTTCTGGCATCTCAATGTCAAGAAATACAATGTTGAATTTTATCTTATCAAGTGATTCCAGAAAATCAGATCCGTTGGAGAAGGTATGTGTCGCACATTCTATATCGTATTGTATCTGATATGAGATCAGGTAATTTTTTATTGTGTCCAGCACTTCTGTTTCGTCATCGCAAACAGCAACGTTAATGTTCTTTAGAGTCATATATCATATTCCTTATATATCCTGTTATCAGGCTTATCGTGCATACCCAAAAACTTAAAGTAATGGTTTCTGAGTATTGTGTCAATTTATTGTACCATAATATAAGCTGTACGATACAAACAAAAATCACTGTGATCACCGTCTTTTTATGTAGTCTGCACTTATCTTTTTCGTTTAACCTTTTATTCGCTGTATCAACAGGAGCAATTACAAGAATTATTACAGAACAAGTAAAGAATATTATATATTCAAATAAGTTGGCATTGCTGAATGTTGTATATGGGAAAAATATCACAAACAGCATGATTCCATAAGAAAGAATATTGCAGCGCAGGGGAGTTGAGGCGTGAACGCCGCCTGCAAAGTACCGTAGTGGCAGAGTTGTAACCAGAAATAGTGTTGAAATGATCAGTTTATGGAAAATACCACCTATAAGCAAGGTTATAAAATCGAATAAGAGTTCTTCGAAAATACATGAGAAGAGATAAGAATATATATGTCGATCTTTGTCTGTAATCATGCCTTCTTTGATTAGAAAATCAGAGATATGCTCACATATCCGATTGATCATACTGCTACCTCCGCTCAGTAAATGTTATATTATTAAAATTACATATACATAATAACATAGAAGGTATAAATGAAAGGTAAGTAGGAGTAAACGGACGAAAAAGTGGAGTGTGTGGTGGATTTATGCCATTCACTCCTTTTTTTTGACCGCTTAGTATAACTTGATCAAAATACTCGAAAAAAGTCGTTATAATCGTAAATAACAAGTATGTAAGCTATTGATGTAGTAAGATGAACCGTTGCTTAAGTAGGGGTTCATTACAGTTAAGAGAGGAGGAAAATGGAATGAGAAAGTTGCTTGTCAAGATAGGAAGTTTGTTGTGCGCATGTGCGGTAACAATATATGCTATATAGCTAATATTAAACTTCAATTATTTTTTTTGCGAAAAATATAGCATTATAGAAATAGGAATATAAGATCATGAGAAGAAAATTTGTAGGGATATGTGTATTGGCGGTCGCGTCCATGCTGGTGGTAACCGG
>JAQYAS010000105.1 GCA_029338615.1 Clostridiales bacterium | reverse complement strand
CATCTTCGCAACCGCAAATCTCTGTGCTATAGATAACAGTTCATTCACCGTACATACATCTTCAAAGAAATTAAAGCACTCTTCCTCTGTCTCCAATGTAAGTATTGCCTCAAATAAATCCTGTACTGCTTCTGTGTGTACCGTTTTTCCCATGATCAAGCTCCTTCGTTACTTCTACGACTTTAGCGCGATAAAGTAACTATACTCCAGTTTATCATAATTTGCAATCTTTTTTAATCCATACAGACAATCCCTGTCTGTTGACATAGAACTCTCCACAGCCCTCGTCATCAATTCTTATATCATACTTTGCATTTCCCATAACGTCAGCAAAATGTGCACCGGCAAACTGTCTACCAACGTACATTCTCTTTGTTCCGCCAGTTCCGTCAGACATGACAACAGCAAGTCCGGAATCCTTATGTTCCTCATCGCCCTCTCTTGTCCATCCTACTACATCACTGTGATCAAAGTAGTCATGCTGCTCACCATATGCATATTTCTTTCTGAGCTTAAGTATCTTGTTCAAAACTGTCTTCTTGGATCTGACCTTAACCTGCGGTATTCCTGCGTAATCTCCAATGTACAGACATGGATATCCCTGCTGTCTAAGCATTATCACTGCATATGCCAGTGGTTTGAACCAGTCCTCTACATATGATTCAAGTATTCCACCCACCTGTGATTCATGATTGTCTACAAATGTAACAGCCCTCTCCGGATTGCTCATCATCAATGAACCTGACAACAATTTTGACATATCATATGCACCATCCGCAACAGATGCGTCATGGAAATTAAAGTGTAATGGAACATCAAACATAGACGTATGATTATCCGTCGCCTTTATGTATCCGTTGATATAATCAACGTTCCAGTGCCAGAAATCTCCAACTGAGAATATATCTTTGTCAATATACTTAGGCTCACCATCATCTGTCTTCTTTCTTGTAGCTACAGGTATAGATGACGCAGCCTGCACAAAATCATTTACAAACCAGGCTGGTATAGCCTCTACTTCCTGAAATCTGAAACCGTCAACATCTGTATTCTTCTCATACCACTGAGCCCAGCTCATAAGTTCATCATAAACTTCCTGGTTGTAAAAATCCACTTCACACCCAATTATATAATCGTACTTTGACAGTTCCTTGTTGGCCTCATCATAGTCTTTTCCTTCAAGAGCACACACTCTTCTCTTGAACTCTTCCTGCTGCCAGTCTATCCCAGCAAAATGAGTCCAATTCCACTTAAACCTTGAATACTTAGTCTTTCTTCCCGGGAATGTAAACTTTGAAAGTGCCCCGACAACCTTCTTGTTGCCTATCATCTGAGGCAGATCTTTGGAGTTAAATTCAGCAGCAGTAACCTTCTCTATCTTATCGGCTCCTAATTTCTGTCTAACTGCTATATCCGCATATACATTTATTCCTTCTGCCTTCATAGCCTTTATCGCTGCTATGTACTCTTCCTTAGTTCCATACCTTGTTCCAACTGATCCCTTCTGATCAAACTCTCCCAGATCATAGAGATCATATGGTGCATATCCCATATCGTCTTTGCCCTGCGCACCCTTTGTTGCAGGTGGGAACCAAACAGCTGTAGCCCCTAACTTCTTAAGTGTCACTGCTTCCTCCGCAGCCTTTTTCCACAAATTCTGGCTGTCGGTAGTATTTGCTGTAAAATACTGTACCAAAAGTCCGTTATCCTTCATCTCAATACCTCCGTTTTTGGCATTTAATCACCCTTATGAGTAATTATAACAAATCTGCATATATGAGTAAAGCCGAGAAGAACAAAACCTCTGTCAAAACTTTCTCATAAAAAATACAGCCCCAAAGGCATATCGCCTTTCAGGCTGTATTTTTTCATGAATCAATTCCGTTCACGCATGCCGCTAGAGGGCATACGGTTTACATATTTTTGATTCTTTCTATAGCTTTTACAGTATTCTCATATGTTCCGAACGCCGTAAGTCTGAAATATCCCTCACCACTTGGACCAAATCCTGATCCAGGTGTTCCGACAACATTTGCATTTTCAAGGAGATAATCAAAGAAATCCCATGATGACATATTGTTTGGAGTCTTAAGCCAGATATATGGCGCATTGACACCACCAGACACTGTATATCCAGCATCCTTAAGTCCCTGAGAGATAACCTTTGCATTGTTCATATAATATGCTATCTGTGCCTTTGTCTGTGCCTTTCCCTCATCAGAATACACTGCATCTCCTGCAGCCTGAACTATATATGGTGCACCATTGAATTTTGTTCCATGTCTTCTTGCCCACAGACTGTGCATAGACACACCATCTGCATCCTTGAGATCCTTTGGCACAACCGCATAACCAAGACGTGTACCTGTAAAGCCTGCATTCTTAGAAAAGCTCTTGAGCTCTATGGCACATGTCTT
>JAQYAS010000104.1 GCA_029338615.1 Clostridiales bacterium | reverse complement strand
TTTATATATATATTATTTCATATTGGAATATGCACATTTGTTTCTGTCTTGTAGAAAAACTTTAGCAATATAGTTTATTGACAAATTATACCTGACATAATATTATAATAGCGTATTCAAGATTAACGGTTCGATTGCTATATAAGGTAAGCTTTTCTTTGGAGTATTCTCTATAAGGTATATTGTAAAGTTTTCATTGAGTACAAATTTATTTTTAGGAGGTACTCGTGATGAAGAACGGTACAGTTAAGTGGTTCAACGGAGAAAAGGGTTATGGATTTATCTCAGATGATGAGACAGGAAAGGATGTATTTGTTCATTTCTCAGCAATCAATGCTGATGGATACAAGACTCTTAACGAGGGACAGAAGGTTACATTTGACGTAGAGGCTGATCCTAAGGATGCTTCAAAGGAGAGAGCAACTAACGTAACAGTAGTAGCTTAATTCCAGTGATAACCTGTTTTGTGTAGATCACATTTATGTATATGACGCTTAGTATCAAAGCGGCATATATCAAAGGCGAATGTCATATGACATCCGCCTTTTTTGTTAGCCAGATCTTCTTGTAGAAATTATTATGCTTTGCTTCCAAGAGCTTTCCTGCGTTCCCTGTATTTTGCCCTTATGTATCGCCCTGCTCTGGACAGATCACTGCTCTTCCATTTGCTTGTTTTTGTCGTGCCTGAAGACAACAGAGAGCACGATTCATTCTTGTTGCTTAGGCTCCAGCAGAAATAACTTACATTAGCTTTATTCAATCTTATAAGCCAGGCTCCTGTGGATTTCCCATTTATTCCGCCACCACCACTTGCCGCTGACATTCCAAACTCCGTTACAATGACCGCAATACCTTTCTTTCTTGCATATGCAAGCTTAGCCGGAAGATACTGGTTATGACTCCACTCATTCGCATAGAAGTGAAGTGAATACATAATATTCTTATATCCCTTTATCGGATTATCAGCCACCTCATTGTGAGTGCCATCCGATCCAAGTTGTGACCATGTTGGAGTTCCAACTGCAATTATCGCTTTTTTATCATATTTTCTTATAACCTTTATAACCTGGGCAGCATATTTCTTGATTGTAGTCCAATTACATCCATTCGGCTCATTACAGATTTCATATATAATATTCTTCTGATTCTTATACTTCTTTGCCATAGTCGCAAAGAATTTCCTTGCTTCTGCTACCTGTGTCATCGGATTGCCATCATTAAGTATATGCCAGTCAATTATCACATACATTCCAAGATCTGTAGCGTATTTCACGCCCTTGTATATCTGGTTCCTGAGAGCTGCTTTATTCCCTCCTGAACAATAACCATTGTATTCTGATGTGTACATAGCCAACCTGACAGCATTTGCTCCCCAGTCGTCGCGCAGCGTCTTGAATGCAGCTTTGTTCACATACGGATGACCCACATCCCAGTTAATTCCATGGGTGCTGACTCCTCTGAGCTGGAACTTTCTGCCCTTTGCATCCACCAGATTCGCGCCCTTCACCGACAATCTTCCATGGGTTGCCACCGGCGTCTTTGTTGCAGCCAGTGCATCACACTCAGGCCGGACCGCAGCCACGGCAAACACCATGGCAAATACCATCAGCATGACGACAATTCTCTGCCATACTCTTCTGCTTCTCATATGTATATAACCCCCTTTTTGAATACTGACCATGCAAATCCGCCTTCGCCAAATTGCTGGTACCATCCGTTTCCCGCGAAAACTATATATGTTTATCATACCATAGCGGCAGGGGTATTGATAGGTACATATTTATTTTTTACTGTCAGATACGATACATGCTGCCATTATAACCACTGTAACTGCCGTATATATGACAAATCCCGCACATACGCTGCTCATAGTCTCATTTGTCGCCTTGGCAAAAAAACAGGCACCACATGATTTTCACCATATGATGCCCGTTTGTTATTTATTATTTCATTCTATCTGATAATTATTTATCAAGGGAAACCTTAACCTTCTTAAGCTTCCAGATCTCCTTTGCATACTCCTCGATAGTTCTGTCTGATGAGAACTTTCCAGCGCATGCTGTGTTGAGCATAGCCATCTTTGCCCAGCCCTTCTCATCCTGGTATGCTTCGTTAACCTTCTGCTGAGCCTCTGCATATGAATCGAAGTCCTTGAGGATGAAGTATACATCTTCCTTTGTGAGAGAATCATAGAGATCTCTGAATCTGTCCGGATCATCCTTTGCATAAGTGCCATCGATAAGCTGTGTGAGAACTCTTCTTACAGCCTGGTTGTTGTTGTAGATATCCATTGGGTTGTAGCCGCCCTCACGCTCATACTTCATAACCTCTTCTGCTGAAAGTCCGAAGATAAATGCGTTCTCGATGCCAACTTCCTCAACGATCTCTACATTTGCTCCATCCATGGTTCCAAGTGTAGGTGCACCGTTCAGCATGAACTTCATGTTACCTGTACCTGAAGCCTCTCTTGAAGCTGTTGAGATCTGCTCTGATACATCTGCTGCTGCGAATATGATCTCGGCATTGGATACTCTGTAGTTCTCTATAAATACAACCTTGATCTTGCCTTCGATTGAAGCATCGTTGTTGACAACATCTGCAACTGAGTTGATGAGCTTGATGATAAGCTTAGCTCTCTTGTAGCCTGCTGATGCCTTTGCTCCAAAAATGAATGTTCTTGGGTACATATCGAATTCTGGCTCTGTCTTCAGTCTGTTATACAGATGCATAACATGAAGGATGTTCAGGAGCTGTCTCTTGTACTCATGAAGTCTCTTAACCTGTACATCGAAGATCGAACGAGGATCTACATCCACATTGTTGTGCTCCTTGATGTACTTTGCAAGACGGATCTTGTTCTGATACTTAATGTTCATGAACTCCTGCTGACACTTCTCATCGTTCACATATACCTTAAGCTTTTTAAGGTGTGAAAGATTGGTTATCCACTCGTCACCGATCTTGTCTGTGATCCAGTTTGCAAGAAGTGGGTTAGCATGAAGCAGGAAACGTCTCTGAGTGATACCATTTGTCTTGTTGTTGAACTGCTCTGGTCTCATCTCATAAAAGTCCTTAAGCTCTCTCTCCTCAAGGATCTTGGTATGAAGAGCTGCAACACCGTTTACTGAGTAAGAACCTGCGATTGCAAGATGAGCCATCTTAACCTGGCCATCGTACAGAACTGCCATGTTCTTAACCTTATCCTGGTTGCCCGGATACATCTCCTGAATCTTGAGAACAAATCTTCTGTTGATCTCCTCAACGATCTGGTAGATACGTGGAAGCAGTCTTGAGAACAGCTCGATAGGCCACTTCTCAAGTGCCTCTGCCATGATCGTATGGTTGGTGTATGCACATGTTCTTGTTGTGATATCCCATGCGTCATCCCACTCAAGGCCTTCCTCATCCATGAGGATTCTCATGAGCTCGGCAACTGCTACTGTTGGATGTGTATCATTCATCTGGAATGTTACCTTCTCTGGCAGCTTGTGGATGTCCTTGTTGAGCTCCTTGAACTTGAGGATTGCCCTCTGAACTGATGCTGAGATGAAGAAATACTGCTGTCTCAGTCTGAGCTCCTTACCTGCGTAGTGATTGTCATTTGGATAGAGAACCTCAACGATAGTCTTTGCAAGGTTCTGCTGCTCTACTGCCTTCTCATACTCACCC
>JAQYAS010000103.1 GCA_029338615.1 Clostridiales bacterium | reverse complement strand
GAATAGCATTCTTCCACTTCTTGCTGTAATGCTAATCCCATATAAATCCCGCCTTCTTACGCTCGATCATCTCATCTATACGAGCTATATAATCATCTACACTCTTACAATTCTCTATTCTGTCTATACGTGTGCCCTGTGTCACCCCATCATGTCCCGGCCTGACCACTAACTTGGATGAACTTCCAGCTCCCAGGCCTATAATATCTGTCCGCTCCTCCATTATAAGGATGTTGTACAGACACTCCATCCCGTCCTTTGAATAACCTACATTCTCCAAATTTCCCGTCATATTCTTCTGCCTGTACAGATAGTATGGCGCAAGCCCCATCTCCGCAGCAGTTCTGGTTACCACCGCAAGCTGGGAATCTATATCGTCCTTCAACGTATCGCGATACTTATCCATCTCCATATTCAGATACGCTGCTCTCTTGATAGCCAGGGTATGTACCGTGAGACTTTCCGGAGACAGTTCTTTCACCTGCCTCAAAGTGTTCTCTACGCTGGTCACATCCTCGCCGGGAAGGCCGACTATCAGATCCATATTAATATTGTCAAATCCGGCCTTTCTTGCAAGGCCCATGGCATCCACTGTCTGTCCTGGTGTATGTGCTCTTCCTATAGTCCTCAAAGTATCCTCATTCATTGTCTGAGGATTGATACTTATTCTGGTAACTCCATGTTTTTTCATAACCTGAAGCTTATCATATGTAGTGCTGTCTGGTCTTCCGGCCTCTATGGTAAATTCCCGTATATGCGCCATATCAAAGTATTTCTCAACCAAACCACACAGTCTGTCCATATGCTGTGCCGATATGGAGGATGGAGTGCCACCTCCTATATATATTGATATGAGTTTTTTCCTACTATATGCCTCGGCAACATAACTCATTTCCTTTTCAAGAGCATCAATATATGCACCTACCTTAGATTCGTACCTGGCGATAGGATATGATGTAAACGAGCAGTACAGGCATCGTGTAGGGCAGAATGGTATGCCAATATACAGGCAATATTCATCCTCCTCTGCCACAGAGTTTATGATCTTCTTCTCCTTACATGCAACCGCAGCCGCAAGTTCTGCCTTCTCATAGGACGTACCGTATATGTCCTGATATCCCTGTATTATCTCCTGTTGTGACAAACCTGACTCCATGCCTGCCACTGCAATCTTGGTTGGTCTTATTCCCGTGAGAGATCCCCATGGAAGCACGCGTCCGGTATACTCCGACAACATATTATATATAGCCAGCTTCAATGGATTCCTCACCATGGCCTTATCATGACAGTCGCCGTCAACGGGTACGCTGGTGCCGCACACCTGTGTTTCCACGCCTTCATCCGACACAGAATACATATCTATATCTATTCTCCGGTCATCTATATGAGCCACAAACTTTTTATCTACTTCTCTTATAAGTTCCGGCTTCTTGTCAAATATATCCGGGACCAGTATACGTTCGCCCCCATAGAATGCCTGCAAACTTACTCGAAAATCATTGTTATAATCTTCAATATTCTGTATCAATAATATCATTTTTCCACCAACCAATATTTATCAATCAAAAAAAGGATTCATCTTTTTTTCTTTTCTGATCTGGGTCATATCTCCATGTCCCGGATACACGATGGTGTCATCCGGCAGCACAAACAGCTTTTCACGGATATTTTCTATCAGCGCAGCTCCGTCACCCGTAGGGAAATCAGATCTTCCCACACTGTACTTGAACAGTGTATCACCGGAGAATAATATGTTCTCCGATGCAAAGTAATAACACATGCCTCCCCTTGTATGACCGGGAACACTTATACACTTCATCTCCGTATCCAATATCTTCCTTACATCTCCGTCACACAGATAGTGATCAGCCCCCGTCTCTATGACCTTGCCAAACACCTGCGTCATCATAGCCGACAGATTGACCTTACTGTTGCCAAGGACTTCCCTCTCATCCTCTGATGCATATGTATCAGCACCTGTAAGCTTCTTGAGATCAGCCATCGCTGCCATGTGATCCACATGTCCGTGTGTGAGAAAAATCCCCTTACAGGCATAGCCTTTATCGCCCATCAGATCATATATATAATCTGCATTCCAGGAGGGATCTATAACTATAGCTTCTTTAGTCTGGGCATTTGCAACCACATAACAATTGGTCTGAAAACCGCCCAGTTCACTGGTTATAACTGTAAGATTCGCCATTGTCCATCTCCATAACCTACCGATCTATCAGCCGGTAGTCCTCTCTATATCTATAATACTGTCCACATTCCTTATCTTGGCAATTATCACATTGAGCTGTTCCTTGGACTTGATCTCAAATGATATCGTAATAGTCGCCTTACCCTGTTTGCTTGTTCGGCTGTTGATACTGTTTACGTTAATATTTGCCTCACTGAGTATCTTGGTGATATCAAACAGTATTCCGTTTCTGTCATTGGCATATATGTTGATTTCAGTCATATATGTGCCCTCTGACACCGCATCAGCCTTCCACTCAGCCTCAATGACTCTCGCCCTGTCGGCTTCACTCATGCACAGGACATTCACACAGTCAGTTCTGTGTATTGACACACCTCTGCCTCTTGTGATAAATCCTATGATCTCATCCCCAGGTACAGGTGAACAGCATTTGGAGAATCTGACAGCTACGTCATCTATTCCATTTACAATTATGCCACCTTTACCTATATGATTGCCGTGATTCTTCTTGACCGCAAACTCGTCCAGAACCTCTGCATTGGTTGCCGCCTGAGGCTTGTGATCCTTGTTGTATTCATCTATAAGTCTGTTGACTATCTGGCCTTCTTTGATTCCGCCATGGCCAACTGCTGCCACTATGGAATCCCAGTCCTGGAAATTATATTTCTTGTATATTTTCTCCTGATATTCAGGTTTTGCATACAGGGTGTAATCCAAGCCCTTAGACTTGCAATAATTTAATATGAGTTCCTTTCCCCTGCTTATGTTCTCATCCTTAAACTGATGCTTAAACCACTGATTGATCTTCGTCTTGGCCTGTGTACTTTTTACTATATTGAGCCAGTCCCTGCTAGGTCCGGTGGAATTCTGTGAGGTAATGATCTCCACCCGATCACCGTTGGAAAGCTTTGTATCTATAGGAACCTGCCTTCCATTAATCCTTGCACCCACCATCTTGTTACCAACTGCAGTGTGAATTGCATATGCAAAATCTATAGGGGTGGAACCACTTGGCAGATTCTTTACATCTCCGGCAGGGGTAAAGCAGTATACCTGTTCTGCAAAAAGGTCAAGATCTGTCTTGACAAAGCTCATGAACTCCTTGTTGTCATCGGTATCCCTCTGCCATTCAAGGATCTGGCGGAGCCATGAAAGCTTCTCCTCCTCCTTCTGCATGACAGTACCGGTTATGTTCTCCTTATACTTCCAGTGTGCGGCGATACCATACTCAGCCGTCCTGTGCATCTCATAGGTCCTTATCTGTATCTCAAACGGCTGTCCCTCAGGACCTATAAGAGTAGTGTGAAGAGACTGATACATATTGGACTTAGGCATAGCTATATAGTCCTTGAATCTTCCTGGTATAGGTTTATACATCTCATGAATGATTCCCAATGCTGAATAGCAGTCTCTTACAGTGTTAACCTTGATCCTGACCGCAAATATATCATATATCTGATCCAGAGTCTTATTCTGGTTCTTCATCTTCTTATATATGCTGAAGAAATGCTTCACACGGCCATCTATCTCCGCCTCTATTCCAGCGTTGTCAATATGCTTCTTAACATCCGCAACAACACGCTTGATATATGCATCTCTCTCTGTCAGCTTCTCATCTATCTGAGCCTTCAGATCCTTATATACATCCGGCATGAGATACATCATGGACAGATCATCCAGTTCTACCTTTATCTTGCTGATACCAAGCCTGTGTGCTATAGGCGCATAGATATCCATAGTCTCCCTGGCCTTCTCTATCTGCTTCTCAGGGGACTGATACTGAAGTGTCCTCAGGTTATGCAGTCTGTCGGCAAGCTTTATAAGAATAACTCTTATATCCTTTGCCATGGACAGGAACATCTTACGAAGATTTTCCGCCTGAACCTCTATCTTGTCCGTGGTCATCTTGAGCTGTGTGAGCTTGGTTACTCCATCTACAAGAAATGCCACTTCCTCTGAGAACTCAGAAGCTATCTCCTCAGATGTCATGACTGTATCCTCAACAACATCGTGCAATATGCCTGCTACTATCGTCTCCTTATCAAGCTCCAGCTCTGCCAGTATTATTGCCACATTCAACGGATGCATGATATATGGCTCACCGGACTTTCTGAGCTGTCCCTTGTGTGCCGCATCCGCAACCCTATATGCCTTCTCTATCATGGATATATCAGCCGATGGGTGATATGTGAGTATCCTTGATATAAGTTCCTTGTACAGGTCCTCCGGAGGGGTAAAATCAGCAGGTGTTGACAGATCGATCTCTCGCTTGGCTTTTACCTGTTTGTTGGCCTGTTCCTCAAGCTTGATAAGCTCATGCTGAGGAACCGTTTTGCCTGCAGCAAGAGCCTTCTCTATAGCCGCTATTCCATCCTTGGTAGCCTGTTCCGATGTGACAACGCCGGCTTCAGCCGCTCTTTTTGTCTCCTGAGCTATTATATTATCCTGTGTCTTATCCAATGTCTCTCCCATATGCTCACCACACTTCCTGTATTATTTAGCGCTTATCATTCTCCTTCGTATTGTACAACCGAAGCTACGTCATACTTGGAAAGTCTCTCTCTGCCCTTAAGATCAGTAAGTTCAATAAGGAATACCATCTTAACCACTATTCCGCCCAGGCTCTCTATAAGCTTGGCAGCCGCCTCTATAGTTCCACCTGTAGCAATAAGATCATCCACAAGCACAACCTTTTCACCCGGCCTGATAGAATCCTTATGTATCTCTATCGTAGCCTGTCCATATTCAAGATCGTATGACATCTCCACGGTCTCTCTTGGAAGTTTGCCCTTCTTTCTTACAAGCACAAGTCCCTTACCGTTCTTGTATGCCAACGGTGCTCCAAATATAAAGCCCCTGGACTCAGCTCCGGCAATAACATCATAATCTACTCCATCCAGCAGCTTGTCCATCTCGTCTATAGCAAGCTTCATTCCTTTTGGATCCTCTGTAACACTTGTCACATCCCTGAATATGATTCCCGGCTGTGGGAAATCAGGAATACTCTTGATATACTTTTCTACCTCACTCATCTTACGTCCTCCTGTGGCCAGAATGTATTAAAATATTATTATTTGTCAGCGTTTGTCATATTCCTATATCATATGCCTCCATCTTAAGTTGGAGTGAACGTCTTCCCATATATTCATTGATCGCAGGATAGTATGCAATATCTATCACCACTGCGTTCTGCTGACCATTTAACATTTTAACACATTCATCCTCTCCAAACCACTGTTTTATATTATTCAGGAACTCTTCCGGGCTGAAATCTATGGCATCTATGCATCTTCCATCTCCCATATCCAGTCTGAGTTTCAGAAGATTCTGATTTTTTCCCAGTATCCATGCCCTCACAACTGATACAGCCGGCTGTGCAAACAGCGGTTTTCTGTTTCCTTTGCCATATGGCTCAAGCTTTTCCAGCTGCCGTGTGAGCTCTATACTGTTATACGACAACGGCATAGCCACATCTATCATGAGTTTTGGTGTGACATCCTCATCAGTCAGAACCGTGCTCTCGTTCAGTTTCAGTCTCAGCTCATCAAGTCTCTCCTTCTTTATAGAAAAACCTGCTGCCATGGCATGTCCGCCAAATGCTGTGAACATCTCTCTGAACCGATTCAGTTCCTCGAACATATTATAACTCTCTATCGATCTGCCTGAGCCCTTGAGGATACCTGGCTGCTCACCATCTGTGAACACCATGACAGGCCTTGTATACGCTTCCTTGAGCCGGCTGGCTATAATTCCAACCACACTCTCATGCACAGCAGGAATATATGCCACCAGAACTTTGTCGGCAAGTGTAGCCTCCTCTCCCCATCTTCCAGACAGAGTGGCCTTCTCCAACATATCCCTTATCTGTCTCACCCCGCTCTCTGTCATACTCTTGCGCTCATCGTTGACAGCCAGCAGTTCCCCTGCCCTGGCCTCAGCAAGATCCGGGTCTCTCTCCAACAGGAATTCGAGACTCTGCTTCGCATCCCCAAGTCTTCCGGCGGCATTGATACACGGACCTATCAGAAAGCCCAGATCATAAGTGGATATTTTTTTCTCATTTCTTCCACTCAGTCTCATGAGTGCATTCAGCCCCGGATTGCTACTGTTTTTCAGCGTTTCAAGGGCATACCTGACAAACAGCCGGTTCTCATCAACCAGATCCATCATATCACAGTTTGTTGCAAGACCCAGTATCTCCAGGAATTCCATAACCTCATTCTCATCAACTCCGCATATCCTGTACAGATACTGTATAAATTTGCTGGCAACTCCCGCTCCACACAGGCCCTTGAACGGATACTCACAATCCTGTCTCTGGTTATCTATAACTGCATCAGCCTCAGGCAGCGTATAGGTCCTCGTACCATCTTCGTTCTCCTCAAATGGTATCTGATGATGGTCAGTGACTATCACAGTAAGTCCCTGCTCCTTCGCATATCTCACCTGATCAAGGGCAGCTATGCCATTGTCGCATGTTATGATGGTGTCAACCCCATCATCCTTCGCCTTATCTATAAGTCTTATATTGATCCCGTATCCGTCATGTACCCTGTGAGGAATATCATAGTCTATTATTTTGCAGTCATCCGGCCTCATTCCGTGAAGCTCCGCCCAAGCCCTTTGCATTCCAAGAAGCAATATATAGTTGGAAGTAACACCATCCACGTCATAGTCAGAAATGATCCTTATCCTTCTGTTATCACAAAGCTTCCCCCGGATTATCCCACCGGCCTCCTTCATATCTTTCATAAGCGCTGGGTCGTGCATGGATCTCCAGTCTCCATCCAGATACATGGATATAGCATTCTCACCGGTGACGCCTCTGTTGGTGATAACCCTGGCAACAACCGGATCCACACCGAACCGCTCCCCTATAGCGTTAAAATCTGCTCTTTTACCCGCAACTCTCCACTGCGGTTTCTTCACATATGTATCTATTATCGCCTTCTGCTCTGGTGTCAATGTCATCTTCTATTCTCCGTATCTTTTTATCGCATGAGCATATTACCTTCCACGCTGCATCTATCCACATATTTTAGCAGACGTACCATGGTATTACCAGTGCAAATGCCGCCATTTTGCCTGTAAATGTTGACATTTCGCCTGTTCTGTCTATTTCCTTTTCATTGTATAAATGTTATAATAAAAATACATTTTGAATATAACTTTTGTGCATTTTGATGGCAATATTTGGAAATTTTCATTATAATTTGCACATAATAAAGGAGGAGATAATTATATGGCAAACAGATTTGTACTCAATGAAACCTCTTACCACGGAGCGGGTGCCATCGCTGAGATTGCCACTGAGGCAGTCGGCAGAGGCTTCGCCAAAGCTCTTGTATGCTCTGACCCTGATCTGATAAAGTTTGGTGTGACCAAAAAAGTCACAGACGTTCTTGATGGCGCTGGACTTGCATACGAGATCTATTCCAACATCAAGCCAAATCCTACTATAGAGAATGTTCAACAGGGTGTGGCTGCATTTAAGGCTGCTGAGGCAGATTACATCATAGCCATAGGCGGCGGATCATCCATGGATACAGCCAAGGGTATCGGCATAGTCATTGCCAACCCTGATTTTGCAGATATCAGAAGTCTGGAGGGTGTTGCACCTACAAAGAATAAGTCAGTTCCTATATTTGCAGTTCCAACCACAGCCGGAACCGCAGCAGAGGTTACGATCAACTACGTCATCACAGACGTTGAGAAGAACCGCAAGATGGTATGTGTTGATCCAAAGGACATTCCTGTTGTGGCATTTGTCGATCCTGAGATGATGAGCTCTATGCCAAAGGGACTCACAGCAGCCACAGGTATGGATGCACTGACACATGCAATAGAGGGATACATCACAGCAGCCGCATGGGAGCTGTCAGATATGTTCCATCTCAAAGCAATCGAGATCATCAGCCGTTCACTCAGAGGTGCGGTTGCCAATACACCTGAAGGCCGTGCTGATATGGCTCTGGGCCAGTATGTTGCAGGCATGGGCTTTTCAAATGTAGGTCTTGGAATCGTTCATTCTATGGCGCATCCACTGGGAGCTCTGTATGACACACCTCACGGTGTTGCAAATGCCATCATTCTTCCAACTGTCATGGAGTACAACGCAGAAGCTACCGGCGAGAAGTACCGCGAGATAGCTAGAGCCATGGGCGTTAAAGGCGTTGATGATATGACCCAGGAAGAATACAGAAAGGCCGCTGTCGATGCAGTACGCCAGTTGTCCATAGATGTGGGTATTCCTACAGACCTTAAGGACATTGTGAAGCCGGAGGACATCCCGTTTCTGGCTCAGTCAGCCTACGACGACGCATGCCGTCCGGGCAATCCAAAAGAGACTAGCGTAGAGGACATCACCAAGCTCTACGAGTCATTGATCTAACTAACCCATTAGATCAAAACATGTGAATCCTTTTGCCGGGGTTTACATGATATATATGGGACCTCACCAGTCCCCTTAAAACCCTAAAAACTAACTAAAAAGAACTCCTGTTACAGAGACTTTGCTCTCTCTGCATCAGGAGTTCTTTTTAACGTTCGTCGGAGCTATCTGTCAGGCTCTAAGGGACTCAAGTATATATTCTTGAAACTCATCCATATTCTTGAATACGAAGTCCGCTTTATCCCTCATCTCATCATCCGGCTGCACGAGATCCGGGATCATAGCTATCTTCATCCCAGCCGCATATGCTGCTCTGACTCCATTGTAGGAGTCCTCCACCGCAAATGCGCTCTCCGGCTCAACACCAAGCTCTTCGCAGGCCTTCAGAAATATATCCGGTGCCGGCTTACTGCGCTCCACCATATCACCACATATCAACTTATCAAAGTAGTCTATCACCCCCAGGTTGGTGAGCTCCATGGTGACAACCTCTTTCCTGGTGGATGTGGCAAGAGCACATGGAATACCCTTATCCCTGAGCATCTTCAGCATGTCTGTGACTCCCGGCTTCAGTACAAGCTCGCCATCGGCCGCTGCCCGGTGGAATTCCGCCGCCATCTCAGCCTTGAGTGTCTCATATCTCTCCTCATCTAATGTAGCCTGCCCTTCACCGCATCTTCCTTTATACATCTGCACGAACAGTTTCTTCGCCGCCTCCCTGTTGAGTCCCAGGGCCGCCATGCAGAAACTCTCTATATCCTCTATGCCGTACTTATCCGCTATCTTCCGCCAGCTCTTCACCACCAATTGTTCTGAATCGAGTATGACCCCATCCATATCGAACACCACTGCTTTACAATTCATGTCTCTTTCATCTCCCGATAAATTTCTCAAGTCACTATATAGTAAAACAACAGGCTTCCACAACATCTCTGCCATGGAAGCCTGTTATTATCTGTCATCTGACATCTGCCCGATAACTATATTATGTTAAGCGTCTTTTTCTGTCTTACCAAGCTTTTTCTTCATGTAGTACCAAAGTGGTCCTGTGATACATACTGAAGAGTAAGCACCGATAACTACACCAGCCATAAGTGTGAGAGCGAACTCCTTGATAGAAGCTACTCCCATGATATACAGAACGAATATTGTCACAAATGTTGTGAGTGATGTATATATTGTTCTGCTGAAGGTCTGGTTTATACTCAGATTGACTATATCCTTATATGTAGCCTTCTTAGGTTTCATAACGCCAATATTCTCTCTTACACGGTCGAATATGATGATCGTCGCATTGATCGAGTAACCTACTATAGTCAGCAGACATGCGATACATGTGTTACCAACTGTAAGTCTCATTATTATATACAGACAGAATACCATGGCAACATCGTGAAGAAGTGCGATAACCGCACTTGCACCAAACTTCACATCATGGAATCTGATGGCAATGTATATAAGCATCAGGATAGCTGCAAGGACGACTGAGAATATAGCATTCTTGGACATCTCGCTGCTGACTGATCCACTTATGACATTTGCCTCCTTGACATCTGCACCAAGCTTATCTGTGAGTGCACTGCGCACCTTGGACATCTGTGAATCATCTGTTCCATCGTCTGAGAGCTCAGGCATCTTGAACACTATCTCATTTGTTCCAGATACTGTCTGGACTGATATTCCTGCCTCACCGATACCGGCAGCCTCTGCTATAACAGGAACTATGTCTGACTCAGCCTCGCTGAGTGTATACTCCTTGTCAAATCCAACTGTAAGGCTTGTACCACCTGCGAACTCTACGCTGAAGTTCAGTGGTGAACCCTTAGACTTGTTGAACACAGGCATCATGCAGAAACATACTATAATAACCAGAAGTGATCCGATCATACAGAACTTTCCTGCCTTGACAAAGTTTGTCTTCTTTGGCTCTCTTGCAACACCAAAATACTTGGAATCTGTAACTCCGAGATTTACAAACGCGGTGAGCAGTGACTGACTGACTGCCAAAGCTGTAAATACTGACAGAACAACACCTATCGCCAGTGTGATCGCAAATCCCTTGATAGTACCTGTTCCAAATATACCAAGAACAAGAGCAGCTATAAGTGTTGTAATGTTACCATCTATGATAGCTGACAATGCGTTGTGGAAACCACCCTTGACAGCCTGTTTTACAGACTTGCCATCTGCCAGTTCCTCTTTGATTCGTGTGAATATGATTACGTTGGCATCAACCGCCATACCTACTGACAGAATAACACCGGCTATACCAGGAAGTGTCAGAGTTACATTGAACAGATTGATAACCAGAAGATCAAGTATTGTGTAGAATGCCAGTGCAAATGAAGCCACAAGACCTGGAATTCTGAATACGATGATCATGATAAGGAACACAAGTGCAATACCGATCGCACCTGCCTTAAGGCTTGTGCTGATAGCATCTGAACCAAGTGTAGCACCTACTATATTGGAACGAACCTGCTTAAGAGTAAGAGGAAGTGCACCGATACGGATAGTTGTAGCAAGTGACTCGGCCTCCTCAAATGTAGAGATCTTATTGATCTCTGCGCTTCCACCTGTGATAGCACTCTGAACAGTTGGAGCACTCACAACTTCATTATCATATATGATGTATACTATCTTTCCTACATTCGCTGATGTTACATCTGCAAACTTCTGTGCACCTTCATCAGTGAACACAAGCTGTACCACATTGTCATTGCCGTTGTCTGAATCAATTCCTGCTGTTGCATTCTTGATATCATCTCCTGTGAGGGCTGCCTCATACTCCTTACCCTGTGACCACTTTGTATAGTTGTCCGGATCAAGGAACTCAAGCTTTCCTTCAATATTCAGAGCATTCAGTATCTCATCTGCATTTGTTACACCAGGGATCTCTGCTGTGATCTTCTTGTCGCCATCCTCATAGACTGAGTACTCGTTGGTATATGCCTCAACACGCTTCTCAATCTTATACTTGGTATCCTCGAGATCCTTGTCACTGTAATTGTCTTCCTGGATCTCATAAGTTACGCTCAGACCACCCTTGAGGTCAAGTCCCAGTTTGATGTACTCAACTTTACCTCTGTCTGCCACACCGAATATTGCCGTGTATATCGCAACACCCAGTACCAGCAAAAAGGCAATGATGACGAGCACAGCATTTCTCTTTGTTTTCTTCATCTTCTTCTCCTTCTTACCCTTTTTATTCCTCTTCTGCCTCATCTGCCATTGCGGCCTTCAGCATGATTGCACATTCTATACGCTTCTTCTGAAGCTCACAACCTATGTCGTATGCATCCAGTATGTTGCCATGGAACTTATATGAATTGGCTGCGCATCCACCACTGCAATAGAATCTTGCAAAGCAGTCCTTACATTTATCCTTGGCATACACATTACACAGCTTGAATTCATTGACTATATCCTGATTTTTGATTCCGTCAAATACATTTCCTATACAGAAATCATCCTCTCCAACGAACTGATGACACGGATACAGGTCTCCCCAAGGGGTAACCGCCATATATTCTGTACCCGAACCGCAGCCTGACAGCCTCTTGGCTACACAAGGGCCACCCTCAAGATCTATCATGAAGTGGAAGAAGTTGAATCCCCTTCCCTCCTTGTGTCTCCTGATCATCTCCTTAGCCAGAATATCATACTGTTCAAGCAGCACCGGTATATCCTCTTCCTTTATGGCATAAGGCTCATCCGGGAGTGATACTACAGGTTCCACAGATATCTGGTCAAATCCCAGATCCGCCATATGAAGCACATCCTGTGAGAAATCAAGATTGTTGTGAGTGTATGTTCCTCTGACATAGTAGCTCTTACCGGCCCTCTTCTTCGCAAATTCCTGGAATTTGGAGAGTATCACATCATAGCTTCCCTTTCCATTCCTGGTAGGTCGCATATAATCGTGAACTTCCTTTCTTCCATCTATGCTGAGTACCACATTAGCCATCTCTCTGTTGGCAAATTCCATGATCTCATCGTTCAGGAGCACACCATTGGTTGTGAGTGTAAATCTGAACTTCTTGTCGTATTTTTCCTCAAGGCTCCTGCCATATTCCACTGTCTTCTTGACAACATCCCAATTCATGAGAGGCTCGCCGCCGAAGAAATCCACCTCGAGATTCCTTCTGAGCCCGGAATTGGCAACCAGGAAATCCAGAGACTTCTTTGCCACCTCAAGTGACATCAGGGCTCTGTCTCCCTTGTATTCTCCCTCACCTGCAAAACAGTATCTGCACGCAAGGTTACAGTCGTGGGCAATATGCAGACACAGTGCCTTTACAACTGTCTTTCTCTTCTTAAAATCTATAATATAATCTTTGTATACATCATCTGTAAATAATGTTCCGTCCTCTACCAGCTGTGCGACTTCATCGTAAGCCTCTGAAACATCTGCGCTGTCATACTGTGACAGTTTTTCTATAATCTGCTCTTTATCATTGTTCTCATATAAAGAAATAATATCATAGACAAGATCATCTACAACATGTACAGAACCACTACAGACATCAAGCACTATATTATAACCATTATTCTTGTACTGATGAACCATAATTCTCCTTCAATATATCCCACCGGATCTCTCCGTGAAATTCTTAATCCAGGCTGCCACACACGGCACCCTTATACACGCACTAAAGAGGACTGTCATCATAAACGACGGTCCCCTTTAGCTGATCAAATACAAACTTGTCACAATCCTACTTGTTGTTAACATTCTCACAGCTCTGATTACCAACTGTGCATGATGTCTTACAAGCTGACTGACATGATGTCTGGCACTCGCCACAACCACCCTTGACCATTGTATTCTTCATAGTCTTATTTGTGAGTGTCTTAATTCTCTTCATAATAGATACACCTCTCTTTTTATGTCATATACCGCGATTATAACACAAAGGTATATAAAATAAAAGAAATTTTTCAGCTAAGCATAGCGCCCAGCATTCCTCCTGCTATACACATTATACTTCTGGCTATACACGATACAGTCTTCTCATCTGCGCCACCGCCCCACAACATAGAAACGATGATTATGATAAGCATATAGGAGATACCAAATACAGCTCCCCAGGCGAACCTTTTTTCCTGAACGGCCTTTCCGGTTATGATTCCGCCAACAAATGTGGACACAATATACACCAGAACCACCAGGATATTCAACACGCTGTCAGATATACCCACTTTGTATACAACAACAGCTATTGCAAAAAGTAATACCACAGTAATTATGTAAGAAAAGATCAGTCCTTTCAGAACACCTGTCATCCTCTGAAAAATCGTCATAAGGTCTCCAAATTTTTCTTCTATATATTACTATGAATGTTCTTCATAATTTATTTGCATTTTATGAGAATAATCCCTGAACTTCTTTCATGTCAAAGAATACTTTATCCGCATGTTTACGGGTAATCTCATTTGGCTGGATCAGATCCACAACCATCACCGTATACAGCCCGGCCTTGTCCGCCGAAATCACTCCATTGACAGAATCCTCAACTGCCACAGCATCCTCGGGATCAACCTGAAGTTTTTCACAAGCCTTCAGATAGATGTCCGGTTCAGGCTTGCCATGGGCGATCTCGTTGCCACAAACCTTCTCGTCAAAATATTCTGCTATGCCAACATCCATCAATCTCTTTTCTGCCCTTGCCCTTTCTGTGGATGTCGCAAGTGCAATTTTTATCCCCTTATCTCTAAGAAATCTGAGGGTCTCTGCCACATGAGGTTTGATATCTATACCATGCTCCACGACATATTCATCAAAGAGCTCCAGAGTTATCTGTCTGAATGCCAGATAATCAAAATCTTCCCCCATGATAGCCTTAAACACACGGGCGTTGGAAGTTTTGTTGCCCCCAGCCACCCTGTCACATACTGTTTCCATTTCATTTTCAGGAATCCCAATACTCATGCCATTTTTCTTCCAGCACAATCTGTATATCTTCTCAGTATCTATGAGAACCCCGTCCATATCAAACACAACTGCTTTGTACATGTTATTATATCTCCCGTCAGGCTTATGCAGCTCTGTCCTTCTTCTTTCTGCCTGCTATCAATATGACTACAAACAGTCCGATCACAAGCAATGCCGATATTATTATGATTATGAGAAGGGCTGTTGAAAGGCCCTCACTCAACTTAAAAGTGAACACCGCACCTGTATCCTTATCAAATGTGGTGGCTATATTGCCCGCCTTATCCGTTGCTGTAACCTCAACCTCGTATGTATCATATTTATCAACCTGCATCTCATATCTGTTGTTGCTGCTGTACTCAGCCGGATCCACCGTCTGGCCATTTATAACGATAGATGTTATCTCATCCTCATCATTCTCAAGGCCTATCGTCATAAGGAATGGATCCCTGACCACATCACCATCATCAACTCCTGTTATGATAATTCTTGGCGCTGTACCGTCATATGTGAATTCCAAGCTCTGGGTTGATATATGGCCTACCTCATCCTTTACCGTAACTTCTATCCTGTGATATCCGTCTGTCATGTCAGAAAAATCCACCAGCTCCACGCCGTCCATCTTGGCATCAACAGTGAATACTGATGTATCATTTACATCCCACAGTGCTTCATAACCTTCATTGGCGATATCAGCAAAATCATCGGCATTCAGAAGCATGGCGCCTTCATCATCAGCCACAGACTTTGATTTAAAGCTCAGAAGTTTCTTTGTGGCATTCATAGTTGGAGGTGTGTTATCCACTGTAAACACCATGTTGTATTCGTCAGCTTCGTTGCCCAGTTCATCCTTGGCTGTAACTTTTACAGTATATACACCATCCTCATCAAATCTCTGAGTTCCCGTACTCACCTCTGCGGAATTGCTGTAATCCGCAAAATATGCATCCGACACATCCTTGCCATCTTTTGCAACTGATATCTTTACATCATCAGTGGTGAAGAAAGGTTCCTTAACACTCACTGACATATCTACATAATTAGGTGTCTGCTGCTCCGCACTACCTACTGAAGCATAACTACTCACCGTATTATCATTTCGGTCAACTGCCATCACACTTATCACAGGTGCATTTGCATCCACCTTAAATGTCCTTGTCACGGTTGCAGCCTTGTTGCCACTGAGATCCGTGGCATTTGCTGTTATTGTGTACTCTCCATCCTCTGTGATACTGTATGATGCCGTATGAGGATTACCTGCTGAGAAACTTCCAGTGCTGAGTGTTGCCACATTTGAAGCTCCTGTGCCATCGGTTTTTCTGGTTATAGTGACATTGATAGCGCCACTGTCCAGATTTCTTCCATCAAAGCTGAATGAGAATGCCTCATCCACACTTATCGTCGCTGTAACTCCGGATGACTGACTGTCGTTCATACCAGATATATTAATAACCGGTGCAGTCCTGTCTATTCTGAATCTTGAGCTTGCAGCCACCGATTTGTTTCCGGCTTTATCCACAGCCGTAACTGTTACCGTGTAGTCACCCTCCTCTGAGAATGACATATTCTTGTCAAATGAAGTTCCATTCCACTTGCCTGTCTCCACGTTGCCATCATATACCACGCTTCCTGCCGCATTTGTTCTGATCACATGAACCGTGTATTTGCTTCCCTTCATGTTGTCTGTAATATTCACTGGTAATGTGACCTCAGAATTGTTGACCGAAGGAACGCTGCCAAGTGTAACCACCGGCTTGGTCTTATCTATCACGAACTTCACATTCTTTACTGTGCTGTTGCCAATGGCATCTGTGACCCTGACATCCAGGTCATATACGCCCTCTGTATTGTATGATGCAACATACAGATATTCATCATACTCAAATTTGTCCGTCTTTTCAGACACCAGACTGTTCTTGTCAGTAATACTGAGTGTATGTTTCAGGTTAAACTGCTCCTTGATATCAACATCGAATTCAACCCGGCTCTTGTAATATCCTCCATTGGCATTTGGAACAGGACTTATCGCCACCTTAGGAGCTGTTGCATCTATATAATATGTAGGGGTTCTGTAAGAACCACCCTCAAGACTGTGGCCTGCATTGTCGACAGCAGTAACCGTGAAGTAATATCTGACAGCCTTACCCTTCAATTGTCTGAGATTCAGGTTGGCCTCCAGAGTCTTGCTGTTGGTTGTCTTAAGCTTTATAACTTTGGAGCCTGATGTCTTGCCGTCATATGTGGCATAATGCTGAGTTACAACTACATTGTCTGCCTTTATTCCATAATCATCGCTGACAACTATATCCATAGTCTTACTGCGGAGCTTAGTTCCCATATCAATCTCATTGAGTGTGACCACCGGAGCTCCCGCATCTATTACAAATGATGTCTTAACCTCTGCAGATTTATTTCCAACTTCATCATATGCAGCTATAGCCAGCTTATAAACACCCTGCTCTGTATACGAAAATACTGTCTCTGCCACAGAGGAAATATCTTTGTCCGGACATTCAAATACCTGTTCTTCAAGTATCTCGCCATCCCTGGTTCCATTCACCCTGAACTCCCTGACATAAAAGTTATCCTCCGCCTGTACTTTGACATTTACATCTGAGCTGTTCCAGAAATTTGTGAGCTTTCCACTGGCGGTATTGTTCTCTACCTTTATTACCGGAATCTGCGAGTCCACCGCAAACTTAGCAGTAAGTGCAGCACCATTCTCCATCGGACCTGAACCAATATTTCCAGCCTTATCCCTGACATATACAGATATTGTATATACCATATCAGGCTTACAATTCTTTATCGTGATATCTCTGTCCTGAGCGCTTCCATCAGTGACCAGCACACCATTCTGCACTACCTCACCCACGCTGTCCCTGACCTCATATTCCGCTGTATCCGAATTATCTGCCACGTTTATCTCAACTACAGGATCGTTTTTAGAATCCTTCATATAATAATACGTACCATTAACTCCGTGCACATCGCCCTTAAATCTCATAGATGAGACTATTGGAGCCGTTATATCATAGGCAAGATGCAGTTCGTCCGTGATCCTGAGATCGGGTGCAGCATTTCTGTTGGCTGTAACATATATGTCATATACACCCTCCATAGCCTTCCCGGATATGGTGTATTCCACGATCACTCTCTTCATTCCCTTGCCAAGATCTGTGGCATCAACAACTTTCTTGGTGAATTCCTTGCTCACGTCTGTAAACTTCAAACTTCCAAACGACATCTTCCTGGCATTTATCGATACATCACCTGCAGTAAGGCCATAACCTGTAACCTCATAATGCACATCAACGCTGTCACCATTGGTATAGTTCTGGGCTGTTCCTGTGGCAAGAGAGAAATCCCTGCCATCTTTATGCACTGTTGCAGATATTCTGCTCACAAGCTTTACGTTATTTACATATATCTTTACATCTGCAGCTGCCACATTGCCGGCATGATCTGTCGCCTCTACATGCAGAGTATACTTGCCTGCCGTTGACAGTTTTATGCTTCCCTTGCCATCAACAATGAGACTGCCTGCATCCTCAACCACCGTACCGTCACTGTCAGTTATGATCGCAGTTACCCTGTCTATACCTGACAGCTCATCGGTACAATCCACATCTATAGTCTCCCCAACATTGGCAGTTACTACATAATAGCCATCATCACCAACAGGGATATCAGATGACACCTCGCCATTCCTGTCTTTACTCTTCAGAACTATGTCTGGCTTGGCATTGTCTATATATACATTGAAATCTGCACTTCCTGTATCACCCATATAATTAAGTGCCGAGAATGTGATCTTATGTATACCGTCACTGAGCGGGATTCCATCCTCAGCATCACTTCCGGCCTTGAGATCCCTTCTCACATATGTATATTTATCCTTCTCTACATTTCTGACAAAGTCTGCTGATTTAACAGTACCTTCTTCTGTCTCATATGAATACGAACCACTTTCTATATAGGAATTGTCCTCCACGGCAGCCACATCCAGAGTGACATTCTGCGCCCATCTGTTCTCCTCCGGAAGGGCTTCATATGCTGCACTGTCTATACCTGCTTTGTCTCCCAGGCGTATATTCTGTGCTTCAACTACAGGAGGTGTATCATCTACAAATACAATATATCCCTGCTCATCAAATGCGTATGTATATCTTCCAATGTCATCCTTTACCATCATAACGAGTTGTCCGGATATTCCCTTTGAATCGCCAGTTGAGCTGATCAGTGCCGCAGGTACATTGATAGATGCCCTGCCATCCTTAAAGTCAGCCTCTCCGGTCACATTTGATCCGTCTCTGTGCCTGAACATATATACCAGCTTTAAGTCCACTGATGACACACCTGTACTGTCGTCTCCTGCAGTCTCGCTGGCCTTTACCGTTATGTCAAAGGAATCCTTCTTCAGAAGAAAATCCGCACCGTCTACAGTCTTTTGTGTTTCACTTACATCTATATCTGTTACATCTATTGTACCATTTATCTTCTTGATGACCACGGCATCGCTCACAGCACTTGCATTTCCTGCCTTGTCGTAAGCCTTAAACGAATATATCCCCGATGCCTGAGGCACAGTAAACAGATATTTGCTGCCTGACATCTTAAGTTCGATCTCCTTGCTGCTTCCGGCCACCATATACACAACCCTGTCTATGCCTGAGGCCGACTCATCTCCGCCATCATCAGCTTTTATCTCAAACACCGGCTGAGCAACGGACTCTGAGTTTTCCGATATTCTCTCATCCGGATTAAGCAGATAATATCCATTCTTACTGAGCAGTCTGGAATTGTCCCTTGCCGTCACATCAGATATGACCGGCTTCACAGTATCCAGAACCACCTTCAATGTTCCAAGAATCCTGTATCCGGTTATCGCACCATTCGATATCTGTGGGTAGTATAACGCATACTTCTGTACATCAGCTTTCTTCTTGAGCTCCATAACTTCGCCCATATCTGAAAACTTCTGTGCCGCATCACTGGACGTTGCCAGATTCTGCCCCGGATCCTTGTCTGAAAAACAAACGAATCTTATCTTTTTGCTGTCTATTCCATCAATAGCATCACACACAAGCTTATACTTTGCTGCCTGGTCAAACCCTTTGAGCAGATAAGTCTCTTCTCCATTTACTATCTGTGTAATATTTATTTCCCTTATATCTTCATCTGCTGCGAACAGATTCACTCCAGAATCAACAACAACTATTGTAAGCAGCATGACAACAGCCATAATCAGAGCTATCATTCTCTTCAATTGAGAACCTCTTATTATAATCTTTTTCACGATCTGCTTCCTCCTATATACTCTCTTCTGAATGTGTCACAACCACATCCCTGATCATCTTGAGCGAGACTGTCTGTGCCGGATGATATCCAGATGATT
>JAQYAS010000102.1 GCA_029338615.1 Clostridiales bacterium | reverse complement strand
CTACAACCACTAAATGCCTCATCACCTATGCTCGTTACGCCTTCTGGAATTGTTATACTTGTCAGGCCATCGCAGCCATTAAAAGCATAATCAGATATACCAGTTACCGGCATTCCTTCTATCTCACTCGGAATTACAATTTCACCTTCATAATAAGGTTCTATACCGATGATAATACACTCCTGATTTTTATCTATGTGATATACAAGCCCCCCGTAATAGACTTCATTAAAACTTTCATCATCTGCCTTCGCCTGCACCGGCATCCACAAAAGCAATGCCACCACCCAAAGCAGCATATACTTCAAACAATTTATACTCTTTCTCATACCCTTTTATCCTCCTGTTATATACACTCTCTACAGAATAATACTCAATGCCATTCAATCCACCTCCCCATTATGAATTAGCTTTTTAGCCAGTTTTCATATCATTCTGTTATTCATTCACATAGTACCACATGAAAAAAAAAAAAAAAAAAAAAAAAAAATAGGTGATTTTAAAAAATTATCATAAAATATGCAAGTATTATTTTTGATTTTTATTTTTAAAGCAGCTTATATAAACGAAAAGAGCCGGACAATTCATTTCTGATTGTCTGACTCTTTTACTTAATCTACATGTATTTATTTATATATCCCTGAGTTTAGCCCTGATCCTCTGTACCGCATTATCTATTGATTTTGCCGGCTTACCGAGTCTTTCCCCTATCACTTCATAAGAAGCGCCGGTGAGATATTCGTCAAGAACCTGCTTCTCGAGTTTTGAAAGCTTACTGTCGATCAACTTTATAAGATCCGACTCATGTAGCTTCGCCAGCATGATATCCTCAGGATTTGTGATAACTCCACTCTCCATCTCATCAAGTGGACTTGAATAATCACTGTTGTCATCCCCATATATGGATATATAATGGTTCAGTGGGGTATTTCGCTGATTATTGGAACTGCTCACTGCTGTAAGCATCTGTCTTCTGACACACATAAATGCAAATGTTTTAAAGCTTGCACCTTTATCTGTCTTATAGTCATTGACAGCCTTTACAAGTCCTATCATGCCTTCCTGGATGAGATCCTCCTCATCAGCACCTATAATGTACAGACTTCTGCTCTGTCTTGTCACCAGAGGGCCATATCTCTTTATCAGAGTCTCCATGGCATCATTGTCTTTATGGTCATTTATAAGTTCCAGCAATTCATTATCTGATAAATCTGAATACATAACTTATTTACCCATTCTCTGCCTTACAACTTCATATGCGAGGACACCAGCAGCTACAGAGGCATTAAGTGAATCGATATCGCCCTTCATAGGAACCGATACCACATAGTCACACTTCTCCTTTACCAGTCTGCTCACACCACTTCCCTCATTGCCTATCACAAGTCCCAGAGAACCTGTGAGATTGCATCTGTACATAAGCTCACCATCCATATCTGCACAGGCAAACCACATACCACGCTCTTTGAGCTCCTCGATGGTCTTACTGATATTTGTCACCTTTGCAACAGGAGTATAATTGATAGCTCCTGCAGATGCCTTGACTACTGTTGCTGTAATACCAACTGCACGTCTCTTAGGTATGATTACACCGTGGGCACCGCAAAGGTTCGCTGTTCTGATGATAGCGCCAAGGTTATGCGGATCCTCGATCTCATCGAGTATGAAGAAAAACGGATCCTCTCCTCTGCTCTCTGCCAGAGCAAACATATCCTCTATTTCAGCATATTTGTATGCTGCTGCATGGGCTATAACTCCCTGGTGTTTACCAGACTGAGACATCTGGTTTAACTTCTCCTTTGATAGATAGTTGATAACAGTATCCTGCTTCTTAGCCTCACGGACTATACTGTTCACTGCACCATCTCTGCATCCGTCAAGAACATAAAGCTTGTCTATCGTCTTGCCTGATCTGAACGCCTCAAGGACTGCATTTCTTCCCTCAATGACAAAAGCCTCTTCTGCGCTCTCATTTGTATTATTATTGTTTTCAAATTCTCTGCTCATCTTATTCTCCATCTACCTTCACAGTATCATCCTTGTGATCTCAAACATCCTGTCATATTGTTTATCCAGATACAAAAATCCTATAAGGCACTCAAAGCCTGTTGCCATACGGTATTGTCCCACAGTGGCGTTCTTGGCTGTCGAATGCGTCTTTGTATTTCTACCTCTCTTGTATATCCACTCTTCTTCCTCTGTGAGAAGGCCATTGTCGAGAAGATACATTATATACCCTGCCTGTGCCTCAGCCTTGACCTTCTGACTTACTTCTTTATGGTATTTGTATGCCTGCTTATTGTCCTTTGTAACTGCAAGGGTCTTGATGAGCAGGTCAAACACGCTGTCACCTATATATGCCAGTGACAACGGTGAATACTCTCTGGGATTGGTGTAAGTCACTCCGAGGATCTCAGTAAAATAGCTGTCTATGCTCTTTTCCATTTTACACCCTCTCTGGTATCCTCAAGGATAATTCCCATGTCACTAAGCTGATCACGGATCTCATCTGCTCTCGCAAAATTCTTTGCTTTTCTGGCATCCTGTCTCTCCTGAATGAGTGCCTCAATATCAGAATCAAGAATCTCTTCCTTCTTCTCTGTGATAATTCCAAGTATATCACAGAGCTTCTCTATGGTAGAAAGAACCAGCTCGACTGAAGCCCTGGTTGATTCCTCTGTCACATTTACATTTGCATACTTTACAAGTTCAAATATAACAGATATAGCGTCCGCCGTGTTGAGGTCATCATCCATGGCATCCTCATATTTCTTAACATAAGCTGCAACAGCATCTGAAACTGCCTGATCTGCGTCTCCATCAACACCTTTTATTCCCTTGAGTCTGTCTACTGCTGTGAGCACTCTCTCAAGACTGTTCTTTGCTGCCTCTACCAGATCAGCTGAGAAATTAAGAGGACTCCTGTAATGAGCTGAGAGCATAAAGAATCTTATAACCTGAAGTGGGTATTTCTCTGCAATCTCTCTTACTGTAAAGAAGTTTCCAAGCGACTTGGACATCTTCTCATTATTGATCTTGAGGAAGCCATTGTGCATCCAGTATCTTGCAAACTCAGTGCCATTTGCCGCCTCACTCTGTGCTATCTCGTTCTCATGATGTGGGAATATCAGATCCTCACCACCTGCATGAATATCTATAACGTCACCAATATACTTCTTGGACATAACTGAGCATTCCAGATGCCAGCCCGGCCTTCCATCGCCCCATGGTGATGGCCATGATGGTTCGCCCTCCTTCTTTGGTTTCCAGAGAACAAAATCAAGCGGATCCTCTTTCTCATCTACGCCAGACACAAGCAGATCCCTGTTTCCAGAACGGAGATCATCTATATTCTTCTTGGACAGCTTGCCGTAATCCTTGAATTTTCTCGTTCTGAAGTATACTGTTCCATTCACCTCATATGCGTAATCCTTCTCAATAAGTGTCTTAACCATCTCTATCATATCAGGAATTTCTTCTGTGGCCTTTGGATGTGTAGTTGCCTCACGAACATTAAGCGCGGCCATATCCTTCTTCACTTCTGCGATATATCGCTCTGAAATAACACTGGCGTCCACGCCCTCTTCATTGGCACGTTTGATGATCTTATCATCCACATCCGTGAAATTTGATACATAATTGACATCATATCCCTTGTACTCAAGGTATCTTCTGAGTGTGTCAAATACGATCATAGGTCTTGCATTTCCTATATGAATATAATCATACACGGTAGGTCCACACACATATATTCCCACCTTGCCCTCATTTATAGGCTTGAATTCTTCTTTTTTTCTTGTGAGAGTATTCAAAATCTTCATATCTATAAATCCTTTCTGCTAAATTCTTTCTCTTCTTATGGAGCTTTGTATTTGTATCTTTTTCCACTAAAAAACTTCGTCCCAATACACATATATAATATGCATATAGAGACGAAGTATTATATCTCCGCGGTTCCACTCTAATTGGATACTTATCCCACTCCTGTCGGGTGTAACGTCCCTTGCACGCACCGAAATACTTTGTTCCTTTCCTTCGGCGGACTCCCAGATGCACTTCACCACAGCTCGGATAACCATGCTTGCAGCCGATGGCACGGTCTCTCTGAATCTTCTGAATATGGTTACTCTCTCTGTTCACAGTCTTTCAGGATTTAGTATATGTGGGAGCGTGTAGTTTGTCAACAACTTCATTTTCTTAATATTTTTACATCGTTGCTTTTCCATCTTTTTCTGGTATACTTTTCATATACATTTTTATTAATTTTTTACCATAACACTGAACAGGAGATTCTAATGTTAGATATTACAGTTACAGAGACCAGAGATTTCGTAAAGAAACTTCTCATGGAAAATACATTTGACCACTTTCTTGCCATGGATGCATTTGTAAAAAGTGGCATCACATACAGTTTTGATGGAAGAATAAATAAAGACTTCTTTGACAAGGAGGAGCTTGAAGCCATGCCTTCCACATCATATACATGCTGGGAAAAACTTAGACCTCATGTATATAATGTAATTCGTGGCAAGAAGCTTCCGCTGAGTTTCAAGATTGTCCTTGTTCTCTCCCAGCAAGATATCATGGACATGCTTGAGAAGAATCATCTCACAATTCCTGTTTCGGACGTTGCCAATCTCACACTCAATATATACTATGATGGAATGAGTATACAACTCACATCCATGGCAACCCAGAATATTTTCACCATGGACAAGATATTGGAACATGTATGGGATGAGGAGATAAGAACTTTTCTGAAATCCTCCGGAATATATTTCACAGAAAACTGATTCTTACAGGTCCGGCCGCACATTTGAAGCCGGACTTTTTTATGGCTGTCGCCTGTTAGCACTCATTTTATTTGAGTGCTAATTTTTTCTTGACTTTAGTTCCCGGCTGATTTATCATACCTTTTAGCCTGATGTGTCAGTGTACATTTTTACAATTGTGATGTACACGAATCGGGGATGACACATCCATAAAACAATTATAAGAATTTAAGGAGATGTATACACTATGAAGAACGGAAATTTATCAATCAACAGTGAAAATATTTTCCCTGTCATCAAGAAGTGGCTGTATTCCGACCATGATATATTTGTCAGGGAGCTTATATCAAACGGCTGTGACGCTGTAACAAAACTGAAAAAACTGTCACTCATGGGAGAATTTGAGGAACCAGACGAACCTTATCGTATCGATGTTACAACCAGTTCAAATGACAAAACCATTACATTTACAGATAATGGTATCGGTATGACCGAGGAAGAGGTGGAGAAATACATTAACCAGATCGCTTTTTCCGGCGCAGAAGCTTTCCTTGAGCAGTATAAAGATAAAGCAACTGAGGAACAGATCATCGGTCATTTTGGTCTTGGATTCTACTCCGCATTCATGGTTGCTGACAAAGTTACTATAGAGACAAAATCATATAAAGATGATGAAGACGCTGTATACTGGGAGTGCAAGGACGGACTTGAATACTCTATGAAGAAATGCGTAAAGGCAGACCGTGGTACTACTATCACTCTGTATCTGAACGAGGACAGCTATGAATTTGCAAATGAATACAGAATCAAAGAAGTCATAGACAAATACTGTTCATTCATGCCTGTTGAGATCTACTATACCAACGCAGATGCTCCAAAGGAAGATCCTAAGGATGCAACTGTAGATGTAGATGCAAAGGAAGTAAATGATTCTACTGATAATAATAATGCTGACAGCAAGGCTGAGCCTGACAAAGACGAAAAGAAAGAAGATAAAAAGCCTGAAGCTCCTAAGCCTTTGAACACTACTACTCCACTGTGGGCAAAACATCCAAATGACTGCACAGATGATGACTACAAAGATTTCTACAGAAAGGTATTCCACGACTACAAGGAGCCTCTGTTCTGGATACATCTGAACATGGATTATCCTTTCAACCTGAAAGGTATACTGTACTTCCCTAAGATCAACACACAGTATGACAATCTCGAGGGAACTATCAAGCTGTACAACAACCAGGTATTCGTAGCTGATAACATCAAAGAAGTTATCCCTGAGTTCCTTATGCTCTTAAAGGGATGTATCGACTGCCCTGATCTTCCTCTGAATGTATCGCGTAGTGCACTTCAGAATGATGGATTTGTCAAGAAGATATCAGACTACATCACCAAGAAGGTTGCCGACAAACTTTCAGGTATGTATAAGGTACACAGAGAGGACTACGAAAAATACTGGGATGACATCAATCCGTTTATCAAGTTTGGATGTCTGAAGGATCTCAAGTTCCTCGACAAGATGAAAGACTTCTGTATTTACAAGAATCTTGAGGGCAAATACATCACCCTTCCTGAGTATCTTGAAGCAGGAAAAGAAAAATATGAGAACAAAGTATTCTATGTAACTGATGAACAGGCTCAGTCTCAGTACATCAACATGTTCAAGTCCGAAGGAATGGACGCTCTGATCATGACACAGACCATCGACAGCCCATTCATCACCATGCTTGAACAGAAGAATGAGAATGTTCACTTCTACAGAATAGATGCTGAACTGTCTGACAACTTCGTAGGTGAAGAACTGTCGGAGGAAACCGCAAAGGAATATAAGGACAAACTTACTGCAACATTTGAAAAAGCTCTTGACATGAAGAACCTCAACATAAAAGTTGAGTCTCTCAAAGATGAGAATACATCTTCTATCCTCACACAGCCTGAGGAAACAAGACGTATGCAGGAAATGATGAAAATGTATGGCATGGCAGGTATGGATCCATCCATGTTCGGACAGGGCGAAGGCGAGACACTTATTCTGAACAGCAACAACAATCTTGTCAAGTATGTCCTTGATAACCCGGATGGCGACAACACAGCCACCATCTGCTGTCAGCTGTATGATCTGGCTGTACTTGCCAACCGTCCACTGTCAGCTGAGGCAATGACCAAGTTCATCGCAAGAAGCAACGAGGTACTTTCCATCCTCGCCAAGTAATAAGGACAGGCAGCCCCTATTGGGACTAAAATATGATCCATAATAATAAAAGCAGCCAATCGGTAATGCAGACGACTGAACTTTGACGTTTCTATGCTAAGGCGGAACGCGCAACGACTTTATAGTGCGTGTGAGCCGCATGCATATAGAAACCAGTCAAAGTGAAGGTAGTCAAATGTGATTGGCTGCTTTATTTTATGGATATTTAACCCCCATTGGGGCTACCGTTCATATATTCTAATGTGCTAGGATCTCCACTCCATGTTCTGTCATGACCAGTGTATACTCCCACTGTGCTGATGGTGAGCCATCTTCTGTGTAGATCGTCCATCCATCATCTGCATCCTGATATACATCTGGGCCACCCATATTGATCATAGGCTCGATAGTGAATACCATACCTGGAGCAAGTACATAGTCTTTGCCCGGCTGGCCTATGTGACTCACATAAGGCTCCTCATGAATCTCAAGGCCTACTCCGTGACCACCTATCTCACGTACTACTGAATACCCCTGTTCTTTAGCAAAATTGTTGATGGCATATCCAATATCACCTATTGTTACATATGGTTTACTACATACCTCAACACCTATATCGAGAGCTTTCTTGGTATCTTCAACAAGCTTCCTCCATGTGGGATCCACATCTCCCAGCATGAACATTCTTGATGAGTCTCCGAAATATCCCTTGTACTCTGTTGTACAGTCAATATTCACAATATCTCCATCCTGGAGAATTATATCATCACTTGGAATGCCATGACATACCACATCATTTACAGATATGCACACGCTCTTTGGATATCCTTCATAGCCAAGGCAGGCAGGAATGGCCCCTATAGACTTTGTGTAATTATATATAAGGTCATCCAATTCTCTGGTAGACACGCCTATCTTAACAAACGGAGTTATATAGTCAAGCACCGATGTGTTGACTTTTGAAGCCTCTCTGATTCCCTCAATCTGCTCCGCATTCTTGATCATCGCATGTGTAGGAATCTTGAATCCTCTGTTCTTCATATCTTCAAGCTTATCATCAAGAGCAAGGTGACAGGTCTTATATTTCTTACCACTTCCGCACCAGCACATATCATTTCTACCAAGTTTCATAATTAACCTCTTTCTTTACTGCTTAATATTTTCATTAATATTCTTATGGTATCTATATCCACAAGTACTATAATACGTTTTGTAGAGAAATTCCATATTTTATTATGATAAATATTGTCATTTATCGTCTCATGCCTCAGTAATATCTAAATCATATATGTAATTCTCCTGCAAAAAATAAAGGCATGGACTTCTATCCATACCTTTACTTTATATAGTTTCTGTTCTCTTTACAACATTCTCTGATATATTTATTACTTTACACCATACTTATCATAGTATGCATCGATCGCAGCCTTCAATGTGTCATCTATGATGACTCTTCCCTTGTACTCCTTATTATACAGATGCTCAACAACCTCTGCCATGGTTACAATGGCGGTTGTCTTGATTCCATAATTCTCCTCGATCTCAGTGAGAGCACTCTTCTCTCCCTGACCTCTCTCCATTCTGTCTACAGAAACAACAAGTCCCATAACATCTACATCGCCCTGGGCCTTGATGATAGGAAGTGTCTCCTGGATAGATGTTCCGGCTGTTGTTACATCCTCGATGATAACGACCTTGTCTCCATCCTCGATAGGACTTCCAAGAAGAATTCCCTTATCTCCGTGATCCTTTACCTCTTTTCTGTTTGAGCAATACTTAATGTCCTCATCATACATCTCTGCGATGGACATGGTAGTTGCAACTGTAAGAGGGATTCCCTTGTATGCAGGTCCGAATAATACATCGAAATCAAGTCCGAACTCAGCATTTATAGCCTCAGCATAGTACTCTCCAAGTCTCTTGAGCTGTGCACCTGTTCTGTAAAAGCCTGTATTTACAAAGAAAGGTGTCTTTCTTCCACTCTTGGTAACGAAATCTCCAAACTTGAGTACGTTACAATCGATCATAAACTCAATAAATTCCTTCTTGTACTGTTCCATGTCTCTGAATCCTCCTGTTCAAGCCTCTTTTTCATTTTAATTCTTTGATATGAATGCCGACATACAACTTATTTTATATCGAATTTTTCAATCCCACAAAGTATATCATCGAATTTGCATTTTTTCAACCAGCCAATTATTTATGGCTGATCTATAATCATTTCATACACCCATCTACTTTACACAACCAATAAGTTCATGTATATCGCTTATGGAATTCTTCTTCATATACTCCTCAATACCTTTGATTATCTCCACTGTGGCATATGGGTTATGGAAGTTTGCAGTTCCAACTGCCACCGCACTTGCTCCAACCATGATCATCTCAAGAGCATCCTCTGTTGTAGCCACGCCGCCCATTCCAATGATTGGCAGTTTTATTGCATTTGCTACCTGGTATACCATACGCACCGCTATCGGGTGGATCGCAGGCCCCGACACACCAGCTGTCTTATTCGCAACCGCAAATGTTCTTCTGTTTACATCTATTTTCATACCTGTCAGTGTGTTGATAAGTGATACCGCATCAGCACCGCCTGCCTCGGCCGCTCTTGCCATCTCGGTTATATCTGTAACATTCGGACTCAGCTTCATGATGATGGGCTGCTTTGCCACTGCCTTAACCGCCTTTGTTATATCATAGAGAGCATCCGGCTGCTGGCCAAATGCAATTCCGCCCTCTTTGACATTCGGACATGACACGTTGATCTCAAGTAGATCCACGTCACAGTCTCCAAGCTTCTCAACACAGTCAACATAGTCCTCCTTGGACTTTCCACACACGTTGACGATGATCTTTGTATCGTAATCTCTTAAGAATGGTATATCCCTCTTTTTGAACACATCTATTCCCGGATTCTGGAGACCTATCGCATTCATCATTCCTCCACAGGTCTCTGCTATACGAGGTGTTGGATTGCCTGGCCATGGGATATTTGCCACACCCTTTGTGGTCACTGCACCAAGCTGTGACAGATCCACGAACTCACTGTACTCCATGCCTGATCCAAATGTTCCTGATGCGACTGTTATCGGATTTTTCAGAGTAACTCCTGCTATATCCACTGACATGTTGATCTTATCTGACATTACAGCTCCACCTCCTCAGCATAGAATACAGGACCATCCTTGCAGATCCTCCTGTTGTGCACCTGTGAGTGCTCATCTATATCCTTCGTCTTGCAGACGCAGGCAAGACACGCACCTACACCGCACGCCATCTTTTCCTCCATGGATATCTGGCACTCAATGCCTTTCTCCATAGCGTATGCCTTTATTCCACGGAGCATTGGAGTTGGGCCACATGCATATATGACTTCACCGTCTACACCGTATTCCTTTATGGCATCTATTACATTGCCCTTCACACCGTGCTGTCCATCCTCAGATGACATGTACACCTGAGCGTAAGACTCAAATTCCTCATTCAGGAATATCTCATCTCTGTAGCCGAGAACAACCGACTTCTCACAGTCAAGTTCCTTTGCAAGCTGTAACATAGGTGGGATTCCTATACCTCCACCTATCAGTATCGCCTTCTTATCCGACTTCATGAAGCCGTTGCCGAGAGGTCCCAATATATCAACAGAATCCCCAGCCTCAAGCTGTGAGAACTCCTTGGTTCCAAATCCGACCACTCTGTACACAAGGCGGAGTGTTCCTGCCTCTCTGTCTATTCCGCAGAGACTTATAGGTCTCGGAAGCATCTTGCTGCCATCGTGAGTGTATACAGATACAAACTGTCCTGCTATAGCCTGCGAAGCTATCTCAGGAGCTTCAAGCACCAGACTGTATACATCAGTGGCAAGAGTCTCCTGGCTGACCACCTTTGCTGTCATCTTAAGTTTGCCCATCATCTTCCTCCATCATCATTCTATTATCAGTGTTTTACGCATCAAGTGCGCCGTTGATATCCTCGATCATATCCACAACTGCCTGTCTTGAGGCATCTGCGTAATTCTCAGCGCCAAACTGAGCATACTTGTCCTGCTTGTATGCAGCTATGATTCCCCTTGATGAGTTGACGATAGCTCCCAGTCTGTCCTCGTTGAAGTAGTGAACAAGATCAGCAGCCTTACCACCCTGTGCTCCGTAACCCGGAACAAGGATGAATGACTTTGGCATAACCTTTCTGAGTACCTTGCCCATCTCAGGATATGTTGCACCGACAACAGCTCCGACTGCTGAGTAACCTGACTCTCCTACTACATCGCTGCCCCACTTGTCAACCATCTCACCAACTATCTCATAGAGCGGACGTCCATCCACAAGTCTGTCCTGGAATTCACCTGACGATGGATTGGATGTCTTGACGAGAACAAATATACCCTTGTTCTCCTCCTTACACACATCAACAAATGGCTTGATTCCATCTGTTCCAAGGTATGGATTTACTGTTATAAAATCCTCATCGAATCCGGCGTATTTCTTACTTCCAACCTGAACCTTTCCGATATGTCCAACCGCATACGCTGTAGATGTGGAACCTATATCGCCTCTTTTTATATCTCCGATAACGACAAGTCCCTTCTCCTTACAATAGTCAACTGTCTTCTTGAACGCCTTGAGTCCCTCGATTCCGAACTGCTCATACATAGCTATCTGTGGCTTAACTGCAGGAATTAAGTCATATGTTGCATCGACGATTCCCTTATTGAACTGCCAAATAGCCTCTGCCGCTCCCTCAAGTGTCTCTCCATACTCTGCAAATGCTGCCTTCTGAATATGGTCAGGCACATAGTTAAGCATAGGATCAAGTCCCACTACTATAGGTGCATTTGTCTTCTTAATGTTTTTCACTAACTTATCTATCATGATATTTTCTCCTTAAAATGTATTTTTTAATTAAAACTGTTCCTCATCACAGGCATAACTGCCAAGTATCGTAAATTCTTCTGTCTCGTTCATAAGCTGGAATACAAGAGCCTGTATGTCTTTTCTAAGGAAATTGGCAGACAATTCAACATAGAATCTGTAATTCCAGTGCTCCTGTCTGTTCGGTGCTGAATGTATCTCTGTGAGATTCACTCCATAATCAGAAATCATGGAAAGTACACTGCTCAAACTTCCGCTTCTGTTCTTGCACACAAACATAACCTTCAATCTATTGTGATCTTCTTCTACCACAAGATGATCAGTGAAGGTAACAACCTTCTTATTGTGTCCACCTTCATTCACAATATTGCATCTGTATATATACAGCCTGTTGTTGGTAAGAACCTCATGAAGCGCATCAGATACACCATAGCTTATATCCTCAAGTATTCCCATACCGGCATCAACCTTACCCGCCTTTATAAGGTCATATACTTCATCATATGAATCAACAGCAATGACCTTATCCCTTGAACAACCCTGACATATGTACAATTCAGGCTTTATCATAGCTACCGCATCTATCTCAGGCTCCTGCTCATCATAAGTCACATCAAGACAATCCCGGAGTTCAAGAGTCCTTCCATACTGATACTTCCTGCTTATCTCCATGATTCTTTTGATAAGAGCTGTATACTCCATCTTGATGTTGTCATCCACATCTTCTGTGAGATTGGAAATAATGCTCTCTTCCCTGTCAGGCTTATATATATCATCATCGGTCTCTGCTTTTACCTGAGCCACGTTGTCAGCCAGCACCATTCTCTCTTTGAACAGCTTCTTGATCTCTTTGTCAACACTGTCTATGTTCTTTCTGATGTCTGCTAAAGTCATATCCTTCCTCCAATTGGCACAAAATATCTGTATCCATAATCTTATTAAATATATCATCTGTGCACTTCTAATTCAAGGTCAATTCAAGTATGCTTCTCTCACTTAAAATCCCCACAGCATAAGGAACAACAACAAAGCCATTATCACCAATAATATCGAAAAAGCTGTCACTATCCTGCCTCGGACCGATCTAATCCCCTGTATGATCAGAAGAGCTATGACCGCACCGCACATATCAATCATCACATCAACGGCACGCCCCGCCCTCTCAGCCACAAAAAGCTGATGCAGTTCATCTGAACACGCATATGCAAATGTGATCACAACCGACCACACTATACTGTTTACATTTGATTTTTTTGTACTTATCTTATTCACCGCCAGCATGATAAGCGCCAACAATATTCCATACTCTGTCATGTGTGCACCTTTTCTGACCATGACCTCCACAACACCTGTCATTCTGCTTCTTACATCTGCCGGATCTTTCCTGAGTTTCTGAAATAGTTCAACTATAAAATCAGTTATAGGATTGCTGACAGCCGATGAATCGTCCCCTGTCCTTGACGACATATAAAATATAACGCCCATCCACAATATTACGAGCAATATATACAACCATTTATTTCCGCTTTTCTTACGTTTCTGTGTCATTTGATAGTCCTCTTGTTATGTAAACATCCTCACTATGACAGCTCACACAAATGAAGCTGTCACAATGCTCATTATAGCATAAAATGTTATATTATTTTGTTTATTTATCCAAATTAGCTTGAAATATTATATAATTCCATGTAATTTAAAATAGATACATAATACTCTGTAGATGTATCTGCATCTATGCATTTAACGGGGAGGTTTTTGCAGCATCATTGCATCTACAGAACACAAAAGAAAGGGAGAGGTACTTTTTAATTATGGCAAGACAAAAGAAAAAATCAAATCCTATTGTCACAGCCCTTATTTTCGGGATATTTGGAATTGTTCTGATTTTTCTTGGGGTTAAAACATTCATAGGTCTTCACGGAAAACTACTCAACATCACTACATGTGATTCTTCGGAAGTTCAGGTGGGCAAATATATTGAAGCCGACCTAACATACGGTTACGGAAAATACATAGAGAAAACAACAACTTATAATCATATTGTAACGCGAACAGATGGCTACTACTATCTCGTGGATGTATGCGACAAGAATCCCGATGGTTCTGACAGGGATTCAGCCAAATGGATTGGTGTATCCATCAACAAATCAGATGATGATCTGTATTCTGCTATATCAGCAGAAGATAATGCAGCTCCTATACACATAACAGGTGTTGTAAAGAAAAACAGCAGCGAAGTTCAAGGGTATCTGAATGACTACATCAGGGATTATGTGGATTATTACTTTGAATATCTCGGTAAGACACCTACACAGTCAGATTATGATTATTTTTACAATGAGGCTTTTCCATATTATATAGAAGTACTCAAACCATCTGACTATCTGTTCAACCTGGGGCTGGGTGCATTATTTCTTGCAATCGGCATAATATATTTTATAGTTGCCATGAAAAAGAAAAAGTCTGTGGACTATACCCAGACAGCAACGGCATCTCCTATGTATGACTCTTATGATCCGAACTACGGCGGTAACATGGACTACAACAACATGGGGGCTGACACAGGCTACAGTAATATGAACACATCCGGTATGTATACTCCGGAGGCTGATTCAAATAATTATTCTTCTGATATGGCATTCACAGATCAGGCGCAATCAGATGCACATGAACCTACACCAGCTCAGAATCCATATTCAGATCCATTCTACAATACCCAGGCAGATAGTCATACCGGTGGATTTTCACTTAAGCAGGATGAATAAATATATTACTCCCCATAAAAAAAGGATGCCGTCATAAAACGGCATCCTTTTTATTATCTACTAATCCGGCAGAATAATTACTTTGCAAAGTATCTCTCCAGAAGTCCCTTGAGAGCTTTTCCGTGTCTTGCCTCGTCTCTTGCCATCTCATGAACTGTATCATGTATTGCATCAAGGTTATTCTTCTTTGCACACTTTGCAAGATCAACCTTACCTGCTGTTGCTCCAAACTCACAATCAACTCTCCATGCAAGATTCTTCTCTGTAGAATCTGTCATATTCTGCTCAAGATCTGATCCCAGCATCTCTGCAAACTTAGCTGCATGCTCAGCCTCTTCATATGCTGCCTTTTCCCAGTAAAGGCCGATCTCAGGATATCCTTCACGGTGTGCCACACGAGCCATGCAGAGATACATTCCAACCTCTGAGCACTCTCCCTCAAAGTTGGCCTTAAGCTGATCGAATATATACTTCTTATCCTCCTCGCTGATCTCTGGATTATTCTTAACTGTCTGTGCATATACACCAAACTCATGCTCTGCTGCAAGTGTGAGCTCTCCCTCTACCTTTTTGAACTTATCTGCTCCGGCATGGCAGATTGGGCACTCAGCAGGAGCCTGCTCTCCCTCATAAATATAACCACATACTGTACATACAAACTTTGCCATAATTGTAATTCTCCTTTTCTTAATAATAATTGTAATCAACATCTATTATTGATTTAAAAAATAAGTTCTATGTCTTTGTTGATGTTTATTTATCAACTATGTCTTATTATATCGTAATTTTATCATATGTCAATACCTATTAGGAATGAATCTCATTTATTTTTTTATTAAAATGTAAAAATTGTATATTTGCTTTGTGAGTTATATATAAACATTGTATATCTCCACATAAAAAAGACCTGTTTGTAATCACAGGTCTTTTCATTTCTTATTTATTCTCTTTTTATGATCTTTCTATTCAACATTCATATATTCTATGATTGTCCAAGCAAGATCTTTTTGAGCAGATACTCATATCCGGATATTGGTATAGGCTTACTATAATAATATCCCTGTATATAATGACATCCCCATTCTCTGAGGTACTCCTTCTGTTCAAATGTCTCTACACCCTCTGCAAGACTCTTGATTCCAAGATGTCTTGACATAGCCAAAATATCCTGAGTCATGAGCATATCTTTATTGTTAAGCTCTCCTGTAGCTATACCATCAATAAAACTCTTGTCTATCTTGATAATATCCAGCGGCATATCCTTTAACAGAGCCATACTTGAATAACCGGTTCCAAAATCATCCATAGATATCTTGAATCCCTTTTCCTTCAGTTCATTAAGCACCTTTATAAGATACTGAACGTCTGCAAAATCTGCACTCTCTGTTATCTCAAAATCTATAAGCGAATGATCCACTCCATATTCATCTACAATATCACACAGGATATATATGAGATCCGGCCTTGATATCTGATGTCTGGACAGATTGCACGATATCGGATATAACGGATATCCCAGTTCTTTCCACTCTTTGAACTTTTTACATACCTTTCTGAGTACATATCTGTCTATTATATCTATTGTCCCATCAGCTTCAAACTGTGGAACAAAGTATTTTGGAGATAACATATCTCCACCCTTATAAAACCATCTTATGAGCGCCTCTGCACCTGTCAGTGTATCGTTCTGTGGATTATACTTTGGCTGCAGATACACCATGAGATCCTCATTCTCTATAGCATCCGGAAGTTCCAGCTTGTACTGCTGTGCCATGATATACTCTTTCTTCATCTCTGAAGTGTATATCTTTATTTCATTTACATTGGTCTTGATACACTGAAGATGAGCCATCTGAGCCATATCCTCAAGTCTCATAGACATACTGAGTTTTTCAAATTCATCATAGAATACAAGACCACAGCTATAAAATACTTTGTACTTTTTATTAGAAGGAAGCTGACCTATCTCTTCAAAAAAACTATACAATCTATTGATTATCTCTTCCTCAGGCATATATTTGATTATCATGGCAAACACGTCACGCTCGCACTTGGCAGAATATATTATCCAATCCTGATTACTCATGGCATCACATATATATCTGAACAGTTCCTTTGCCACATCCCTTCCCATAACATTATTGATCAGTCGGAAGCCTTTGACATCAAACCTTGCAAATATAAACTGATCCAGTCCTATATACTCGCACTGCTCCAGTTTTTCCTTGAGCCATGTCCAGTTATAGTATCCGGTAGCCGGTTCTCTATACGCTATCTCATATAGATCCCTCTTACTCATATTATCCAGGGTAAGCATCTCCTCGGTCTTCGTCTTCTTGGACCACACAGGGATCTCTACACACAGACTGTCTGCACTTTCCATATAGCACACATATGGGAGCTTATGATTGGATACAACATGCATCTTCTCTGTCTCTATATACAGCTTGGCATAAGAATACGCAGTTGTCATAAGTCTCGGTATATCCTCAATAAGCGATATATCAAATCCCTTGATATCCACAACATCAAATCCAGGGATCGTTATACTCACACATCCCGGAGGAATCTCTTCCATATCACTATATCCTATCTCCACGCCTCCGCATAAACGCGAATACCCTTCATCCATCATCTTGTCAGGCACATAAAATAAAGCCCTGTTAGCCAGGGGTCTGTATATATTGCTAAAGCTCTTATACCAGTCGTATCCATTCTCCTGGCAAAACTCATCAAAACCGTACGCATTCTTCGACCTTAACACATATAATTTTCTCTTTGGCTTGTATGCCTTTGACCATTGATGTTCCATAATCTAACAATTACCTCTGTTCTGCCTAACGGCAATATTACTAAATATAATATTAACACATACTTGTTTACAGGCACAACACCTATTGTTGATTTAAGCTGGAAAATAAATAGTTAAGTTTCGACTTTTATCATTGAATTTTTACATTTTTTTTGATAGCATAGATAAGGTTTTCTAATATAATTAATAGGAGGCAAACACAATGAAAAACAAGCTATTAATTGGCCTTAGTGCTCTGGCTGCAACTCTTTTTATTGGCCCTGTCAATGCATTTGCTGCCAGCAGTGAATCCGGAACAGAAAATCTCGGCTCCGAGTTATCTTTGGTATGGTGCATACCTTTTGTGTGTATGCTCTTATGCATCGCTGTCATGCCACTTATCGCCGGTGAGTGGTGGGAAAAGCACAAACAATGGGCCGTTGCCGGCTGGTCTCTTTTATTTTTAATACCTTTTGCCATATTCCATGGTTTTGGAACTATGGGTGAACAGTTCCTTGAAGTCATGATCGGCGATTATCTGACATTTATTGTCCTGCTGTTCGCATTGTTCTGTGTTGCAGGAAATATATCACTTGAAGGCGATCTCGTGGGAACTCCAAAACTCAATGTACTCTTGTTGCTGATAGGAACTCTTCTTTCAAGCTGGATTGGTACTACAGGTGCCAGTATTCTTATGATCAGACCTATCATCAAAGCAAATAAATGGAGACGTAGGAAGGTACAGATTATTGTATTCTTTATATTCCTCGTATCCAACATTGGTGGTTGTCTGACCCCTGTCGGTGATCCACCACTTCTTATGGGATTTATGAACGGTGTAGACTTCTTCTGGAGTCTTCGACTTGCAAAAGTAATGGTAGTCAATCTTATCATTCTGCTTACAGTCTTCTTCTTCCTTGATATAAGAGCATATAAGAAAGACATTGCAGACGGACGTGAGAAGCCTGTATTTGATCCAGCTGCAAAAAAACCTGTCAGACTCAAGGGGGCTCACAACATCATATTCCTTGTCATGATAGTAGGCGCTGTTATACTGAGTGGTGTACTTCCAATGAAGTTTCCTGCATTTGCAAAGGGAATAAACTTCTGTGAAGGAGTTACTCTCTCATGGGCATCCATCATTGAGATAATCATAATGCTGGCTGCTGCACTACTCTCATTCAAGACAACAAGCAAGAAAGTCCGTAAGGCCAACAACTTTACGTGGGGTGCGATCCAGGAAGTTGCTATCCTGTTTATCGGAATTTTCATCACCATGATACCTGCACTGCTCATCCTGAAAGCCCGTGGTTCAGAGCTGGGTCTTACCCATCCTGCACAGTTCTTCTGGATGACCGGTCTTCTTTCAAGCTTTCTTGATAATACACCTACATACCTTGTATTCTTCACAACTGCTGCATCGAGCGGTTTTACAGAAGGTATAAGTACAGCCATGGGTATCGTCCCTCAGGTAATGCTGATGGCAATATCATGTGGTGCCGTATTCATGGGAGCAAATACATATATCGGTAACGCACCTAACTTTATGGTCAGATCCATTGCCGAAGAAAACGGTATAAAGATGCCGTCATTTGTCGGTTACCTTGTATGGTCTCTGGCAATTCTTGTTCCAACATTTTTCATTGATACACTGTTGTTCTTCTTATAATTTTAAGGGAGGGATTTTATGAACGAATTTACTGTAAAAGGTGACAACAAATTAACAGTAGGTATTGGCTGGGATGCCAAGAAAGTAGATCTCAAACAGAAAATAAAAATAGCTTTCGACAGCATCATGAGTGCTACCTCAGAAGATACTTACGATTTAAATCTTGCCGCTATTGTAGAACACAATGATGGCTCCGATCCCGAGCTTGTATTCTGGGGACACAAATACAGCCGTAACGACTCGGTTGTCCTGAAGGGTGATGACCGTACTGGCCAAAAAGAAGGCATAGACGAGGAGATGCGAATATATCTCGATCGCGGAGCCAATGTAGGAAGGATAATCCTCTTCCTGTATATCTACAACGGTAATCTCCACAAGCAGAATCTTGCGGAGGTTGACAATGTATTTGCACTTATCAAATGCAAACACACCGAAAAAGTGTATGTCAGGGAAGATGCCATATTCAGTGCATGTGAAGATGCCAAACATAATAACTGCTATGTATTTGGTGAGGTACTCCACAAAGGCAACGAGTGGGTTGTAAGGGAGAGATCCCAGTTCCTCCCATTCGACAAATCAGAGGATATCTTTGAATATTACACATCCAGACATTATGTTCCGGAAAATGACGATTAATGATCAAGGCCATCCATATCGGTTATGCAAATCGATATGGATGGCCTTTTTTCTTATATACAAATTCTTATCTTATATAATCTTCAATAATTCTTGATGCCCTGTGTCTGGAGAAATTAAAGCTTCTCACATATCCCTTGTCATCGTTATCTTCCAGGATATCCTTAAGCACATCTCCCACTGTTTCATCGCCCCAATAATAACTTCTATTACTATACTCAGCACACGCTTTATCCACAGAATCATCCGCAGATATATCATTATCTCTCAGATAGTCAACTACATATGGAACCCCGTCGCTTCCGATGTCCATCACGTACTCCAGATCAACTTCCTGTTCAGAATTTACATGGCTCAGGTTATACTTTGCAATGACTGCTCCCGGTCTGATAAATGCATATAGTGTGAACATCACCATAATCACCATCAGTATATACCTGAACAGAGGCATCCGATTCCAAAACAGACTCACTATAACTCCAAGCATCACCACAGATGTTACAACAAGTGCCCATATGGTGTTGATCCTGAGATATGTCAGTGAATACTCAGATATATACATATACAGTCTGACCGCTGATGATGCGATCATGATATATGTACATACGCACATTATAAACAATGATACATTGAGCATCATGTTCTTTTTGAATACAGCGCTGAATATCAGTACCATACATACATTGACAACCGCAACAAATAACAGCTGGAAAAAGCCCTGTCTTGCGTATTCTGCATATGTCATACCATCGGGAAGGCCTGCACTGTTTGTAAACAGATATGCAACCTGTACAACTGCAAATATCAGATAAAATACAGTGAGTACAATGGTTATCGTTATCCCAATGACAGCATCATACCGTCCCTCTTTCGGAGCATTTGCGCTCAATCCGCCTCGCCCCGCCTTTGCAATGAATCCATATACAAAAAAGAAGATCAATACTGCCCAAAGGATTATCTTTACTATATCCCAGGAGAAAAATATCTTGCCAAATATGTCCTTTATAACTTTTTCAAATACCGGATCAGCAGACGACAGCAGGTTCAACACTATGACAAGGATCGGAAGTGCTATCGCACATCCAATAACTATATATATAAGCTTTGTATTCTTCCTGCCACCATTTGCTTCCTTCTCCGCATTTCTGTCCACAAAGGGCATATTCATATATCCAACTGCGGCGAAAAACAGTTCTGCAAATGAGAAGATACCTTTAAAAATTCCATGGCTGTATGTGTCATTAAAATATGTCATAACAGCATACATCTCCATGACTATAATGCCAACGTTACACCCCAATATAATATAACTGTCATCCGTAAGGCACAGCGCAACAGACAGCAATATAACCAGAATATAATATGGCATAAGAGCTGTCTGTTTAGACAAAGCCTCTCCATAAGACAATGTAACTCCATGCATATGCGCAATACGTCTCTCATAGCGAATAATGCAGGAACTTATAAATGCAACAGATATTATCGCCAGGACCGCAGATAATATACTCGACCAGTTCTTATACAGACAGGCTGCACACACTATCGCATATATAAGTGTAGGTATTGCAAACTGCCTGAACCTGTCAGGCGATGCAGCCGGATTCCTTCTGTGCGGAACTGTAGCCATTCCAGGACCTGCATCCATATACCCCTGTGGGGGTGGTGGCATTCCCGGCCCTCCGTTCATATTTTCCTGTTCTATGTTATTATCCATATCGAACCTCCAAAATTATCCCTTTTTCTGTTCATATATACATTAATACAGCATATTGTCAAATAAAGTTTAATTAATCACCTGAGTCCAACAAGCGAAGTTTCATCCAGACTGACAACACGATCCATACATACAGGCGCCGTCAATCTATATGCAAAACTTCCAGATTCAAACAAACAATATAATCTTCCATTGAACGAATATATCTGTTCCAATTTCTGAGGAAGCTTTAACTCCTGACGAGGCTTCACATTACTATAGTTAACACTGGATAATTCACCGGACATAGTATCATATACTTCAATCCTTGATTCATCTACTCCATACGATATAGAGAAAATTATCTCATTTCTATATACCTGTAACCCCTGCACCCTTCCAGGAATATAAAAAGCATCGTCCGACTCATCTGCAATTTCTGTTCCGCCATTTATAATCTCATAACTGGCTGCCATACTGTAGCTGTTCTTATCCTTTTTCCAATAACCGGCATATATATGTCCATCATAATATGTAATAAATGATGTCGCCGGGAACATTACAGCACATGTGTTCTTATACATCAGTGATCTCTTAGTTACGCCGAAATCATACGCCTCCATAGCCTTTAATGTAAAACACGATATAGACGCATGCCTGGTCCGCTTATTATCTTCATCAGAAATCGACAGATATGATGACACCCAAAGAACATCATTCTTGGTATCATATGCCAGCCCACCAGCATGGGTCGTATCCTTCAGAACTATAGTCTTAACATAGTCCCCTGTCTCAGTATCCAGCATAAATATAACTGATCTGTGCTTTTTGGTGCTGCAATATGCACTTATATAAGTATATTTGTCAGTGACTGCGATACCCTGTGGCGTCATGGAAGTGCAACAATCCACCGCCATGGTTTCACAGTTTATAGTCTTAGCGTATGCCAGCCCCGGAATAGTCATCATGCCATAGCCATCGTTTTTTTTCAGACCATACATTCCCATATTGTAAAACTCTGACTCAGTAGACATCTCCCACATCTGAGAAATATATGAATGATTACTGACAGGAAATGTACTTGTTCCCCATTTCTGAGTAGGTATCTCATATTTACGGCAGAAAAATACCCCATATGCAACAAGCGCACACAGCACACTCACATACAGAATTGCCCCCACCTTGATATTTCTTCTTATTGAACTTTCCGTTGACAGTAGAACAGCCATCACCATCTGACTAATGATCGTGATGAGCATCATAATATTAGTCAGCATATCTCCATGGCTCAATATTTGAAGTATGATTCCAAGTATGGTAAGCCAATACGCCTTATACTTTACATTTATTCTCAGGACACCCGTCCAGTCGCTGCTGCGCATGCTCCATATCTGTATTGACTGCCACACCACATTTAATCCATATACTATGCAGCATACTCTCAGCAGCTGTCTCATAACAGCAACCATCACTGCCTGAATGGATTCGCCGCCCACATACAGTGCCAGATAATAAACCCCCAGACCAAGCTGATTGACTCTCCAGACCATCATAGCCACCATGGCCAGGGTTGACAGACAGGCACATATATTGGTGACCATCTTCCGTCTCACACCGTCCCTGTGCTCTTTCATACGGGTCCTGTATCTCTTCTTAGCTCTGGCAAGTTCCTTTACATTTCTTTTTGCACGCCGCACCCTGCGTCTTTTATAACGGAGAAGCTTGTGCGGAGCATGACACTCCTTCATCTCATCATATTCCGATCTCAGTCTGTCTAAGTTATGTTCCGCTTCCTTATGTTCAATTCGTGTGGCGCGAAGTGCAGACCTACAGGTAACATATCCTTCCAGATCCACCTGTGCCTGCCGCTTCAGATTGTCCACCTGGCGCTTTAACCTCTGCGCTTTTTTTGTTTTAACAGATCTTTTTTCCGTCTTCTTATCAGTCTTATCTGCCATACCCAGGCTCCTATCGTGAACATTTATTCGAAATAAGCAAGAATATTTTTCTCTGAAAGATCAGAACCAATCACTATGATAATATCCTGTCCGTCTGGAATCGGCTGTATCTCTGTTTTTCTTCGAGTGGCATTCAATTCCACCCATGAATCACTGTCATCTTTCAGGAATCCTTTGATCCTGAACACATCTCCGCATTCTCTGTCCTCAAATATCCTCTTTACAATATCCTTTATCACAGAAATATTCACTGCTTTATTCATTATATATACCGAATTATATACATCGCTCTGTTTGAACCAAAGCTTCACATAATCATTCAGTTTATATCCAGTTGACATAAGTTTGCTAAAATCCTCATCACCAAACTCTTTCCAGTCTTTTGTAACAATATCTTCGTCAAACCTTCGTCTGCATTGGAATTCCTCAAGCGTATCATTCACAAATTTCTTTGTGGCCTCTATTTCTTCCGCAGGAACACCAGACGTTTTACTCATCAGGAGAGTACCACAGTTGGCTATCTCTGATGCCAGAGTATATCTTGACTGTCTTGACATATCTCTATCAAGCTCCGCATCTGCTATCGCTATGATATTGCCTACCTCGTACCATCTATCCAGCGGCTCCTCATGAAGAACATCAAAGAATTCGTCTACATCAAAAATTCCCGACGGCTCCACTATCACCCTGTCATATCCACTCATCCCCATCGCAATAAGCTTTGTTTTGAATCTTCGTTTATGACAGTCCTCACCGCAGCCTCCGGCAACCATCTCCGCATGACAGTTATCTCCCATCACATCCTGCAGGAGCATCATATCCACATTTACAGCTCCATAATCATTTTCAAGAATACCAATATTATATCCCTGCTTCACAAGATATTTTGCATACATTTTGATAAATGTTGTCTTGCCGGATCCCAGAAAACCTGTTATCAAATCTATTTTAACCATTTTCCCTGACTCCTTTTTGTCCCTGTCTACCAGCTGGATCTGACATGAAATCCTGTGTCTTCTTCCAGAGGTATCTCCTTCACATTCATATCCTCTATATAAATATAACGATCTCGCCTGAGTACAGCGATCATCTTGTCTATCGCCTCAGGCATCCCCTGTGTTTCCATCTCCACCGATCCATCATATCTGTTACACACCCATCCTGTCACACCATACATGGATGCCGCATATGTTGCTCTATAGCGGAATCCTACTCCCTGTACACTGCCTTTGAATATATAATGTCTTCTAACTTTATCCATTCTGATCACCCATCCAGATTATATAGAATTATACTTATCTTACACCTGCATCATAGCTGTCTGAATCATATACAACACGGCCACCACACACCGTATAATGCACTTTTCCTGGGAGAGTCCAACCTGTAAACGGACTGTTGGAAGCCTTGGATGCAAAGCTGTCTACTGTCCACTGCTCATTTTCTCCAAATATAACAAGATCTGCAGGAGCTCCCTCTTCAATCCTGCCCGGTTCCATACGATAGAATTCCGCAGGATTTTTACTCATAAGCTCCATAAGCTTCATAAGAGAGATATAACCAGGTTGAACAAGCGAATATATACCCAATGCGAGTGATGTCTCCAGTCCTGTTATACCACTTGGCGCCTTATCCAGAGGCCTTGCTTTTTCCTCAGCACTGTGAGGTGCATGATCTGTCACTATCATATCTATAGTTCCATCCTGTATTCCTTCTATTATCTGTCTTCTGTCCTTCTCTGTTCTGAGAGGAGGATTCATACGTGCCATGGTCCCATACTTCAGAACAGCATCCTCTATCAGTGTAAAATGATGCGGTGTTGCCTCAGCATGAACATCAGCTCCCAGTCTCTTAGCAGTTCTTACTATATCTACTGAATTTCCTGAACTTATATGCTGTATACAAACCGATGCACCGGTATGCAGCGCCAGTACACAGTCCCTGGCAACCATGATATCCTCCGCAGTTCTTGATGCGCCGCCATATCCCAGCTTTTCTGACACCTTTCCCTGATTGACACCGGGCTGCACTATGAACAACGGATCCTCCTCATGCAGACTGATAGGCAGATCCAACTGTTTTGCTTTTTCCATGGCTGAAAGAAGGAGTTTTTCATCCATAATAGGAATTCCATCATCTGTAAATCCTGCTGCACCTGCATTGGCCAGAGTGTCCATATCAACAAGCTCCTCACCTGCCAGATTCCTGGTAACAGTGGCTGTCTGCACTACATGTATCCCGGTCTTCTCACCCTTGTCCTGAATATATCTGAGAGTTTCTACGTTATCCACTGCCGGTTTAGTATTGGCCATACACACAACCATGGTGAAGCCTCCCCTTGCTGCAGCAGCTGCCCCAGTCTCTATATCCTCCTTATAAGTAAATCCCGGATCACGGAAATGTACGTGGGTATCCACAAGTCCCGGGGCAACAACAAGACCTTCTGCATCTATAACATCCGCATTCTCCTCATCAAGTCCATAACCGGTCTTTATTATTTTATTACCATCAATAAGTACATCCATAACCTTATCTGTCTGGGTCACCGAATCTACAACGCGTCCATTTTTGATCAATAACATATATTTTTCTCCTTATTATTGTTAATACTATTGTATATTTTTATCCTGATATTGAGTATATCCATTCGGGTCATTCTGACCATATGGGTACTGCTGGTTTTCCGGCATCTGCCGGCCATACGGATAATACTGCTGCTGATTGCCCGGCATCTGATTACCATACGGATAATATTGCTGCTGACCCCCCGGCATTTGCTGGCCGTACGGATACTGCTGCTGACCACCCGGCATATATCTGAAATTATACGGATCTACCCATATTGGTTGCGAAGATATAATATGGTCATTTGATGCTGAAAAAAATATCAATAACACCATAAGTGCCACCGCCAGAAGCAGGACTGCGCAGCACACTGCAAAACTCGAATCCTCCACCGACAATACAAAATCATACAGGCCGTGTATTCCCAGTGCACTTATATATGCGAGGATCAGATTACCACAGGAGCCCGCACTATCATACCTATTTGACATTTCCTTTGCCCTCGAATAGAAATATCCCATCACCACACCACATGCACAGTGTAAAGGTACCGCCGATACAGCCCTGACAAATCCCAGCCCTATTCCGCCTCTGAAAATATACAATACATTCTCCAATGTCGCAAATCCCAAAGATGTGCAAACACCATATATGACTCCATCATAACTGTGATCAAAATTTTTATTCTTCCATGATATTATGATCATACACAGGAATTTACCAAGTTCCTCTATCATGGCAACTATAAAAAAGCAATCAATGAAGTGATACATCACGTCATGTGACCGTAATCCCGTTCTATAAAGTATTCCTGATCCAATTATTTCCACTATGGCCGCCGGAATGGTGCTCAGAGCACCGAATACTGCCAGAAGTACCAGCAGTTTAGTGGGATTTCTTCTTTTTTTGTTTCTTCCGACAACAAACAACAACAGAATCACAGATGGTAAAACAGCCAATCTCAATGCAAAAGAACTCATTCAATACTCTCCCTGTTATTATATACTTATGTAAATCTACATATATAAAGATACCATTTTTGCTGTCATTTCACAATAAGCAGAGTTTCTTACCGAAAGTTTATTTCAATAATTAATTACGAATTTTTGTATATCCACCCGCACATATATGTACTTTCAGGGCAGATTATCCACATATCAGATAATCTGCCCTGAAAGTACGTAAACTCTATTAAGTTATATCCTACTGTGTAATATCTATATCTCCACTGCTTGTCTCAATATTACACTTTCCATCCGCTCCATCAACAGAATTCGGTATATTTACATCTCCACTGGAAGTCTTGGTATTATACTCAAACTCTATATCTGAACCGATGCCAAGCGATACATCTCCGCTGGTTGTCACGACATCAATCTCATAAGCATCACAGTCCCTGAGCGTTACGTCGCCGCTCGATGCACGACCGTTTATACGTTTTGCCTTTATACTGCCAGATGTGATATTGCCACTGGAGGTCTTCAGATCAATATTATCCATCACCACATCACCAAGACTGACGTCACCACTGTTTGCTGATATTCTTGTATCCTTTGACGACACACTGTCAAGCTTAATGTCACCACTGCTGGTCGCCACCGTCAGAGCATCTGCATTTGCACCATTTACGATCACATCGCCGCTGGCGGCCTCTATATCGATATTACCTATTGCCAGATAATATTCCATATCCACGTCACCACTGCTGGTCACAATCTTCAGATCATCGTACTCCGTACCAGCCAGATACACCGTCACGGACGGCCATGCTCCAGAGTACACACCAATGGAAATGTTAAATGCTGCGTTCCTGCTGTCGTCTGCGGTTATCCTGAGCACACCATCTGATATATCTACATGATGCGTCAGATTCTCACTGTCATAATACTCCACATAACTTGTATCTCCATTTGCCTTCTTCACAGCAACATCCACATCCGATGCACTCTTCACATCAATGGCTCTGAATTTTTCTTTTATATCAACAGACTTCTTTACGTAGTTCACCGGCTCCGATGTCATGTGTGCCAGGTTAACTGTCACATTCGGCCATCTGAATCCATTTACAACAAGTGCTGAGATCACAGTGATAATTCCAGCCACGATCATGATCGATGCAGCTATAACAGCTTTCTTTGTTCTACTCATGCCTATTTCTCCTTTACAAACATTCTCTTTACACCATTCACACTGGCCTTGCAGACCCTAAATATACCAACCGTAACAGGCTTAACCGATACAACAAACAATATCGCTATACCGATTCCTATAAGTGCTGCACCAAGCATGAGAACTGCCGTATACGGACTGTTGGCTATGAACAACGGTATGGTACATATCAGTCCGCCTATCCCCGCTGCCACAAAGCTGAGCACCACTGCGTAGAACGAAATAAGAAGTGCAAATGCAACTATCCACAGTGTGAGCAGCAATACCGCCGCTGTAATGAGAAGTGGTATCCACACCGGAGAACCAAGTACTATGAGTACGACCTCCCATGCCTTGAGTTCATGCTTCGGTTTGATCTTCTCCTTCACAAGCTTTGTGAGCGGCATCTCCTCAAGTATCTGCTCCACTGCTGCATCGGGTGATCCCATATCCGCAACAGCCTCATCCTCTGAAAGGCCATCCTCCACGCGGTCATCTATCATCTCGCTGTAATAATCCATAAACCTGTTCACATCATCGGCTGGCATCGCACTGATCCTGCTTCTTATCGCCTCAAGATATTCCTGTTTGTTCATCTCTGACATCCTCCTTCACAATAAATCTGTATATGGATTCCAGTTCCTTCCACTCTTCCTTGAACTCTTCTATCCTGGCTCTTCCGGCATCCGTTATATGATAATACTTTCTTAGCCTTCCGTTGTGCTCCACGGAATGAACCGTGAGCAGTGATCCCGCCTCAAGTCTTCTGAGGATCGGATAGAGTGTGGACTCTGATATCGTCACATACGGCTTCATATCTTTGATGATCTGATATCCATAGGAATCCTCGTCCTTGATGGCCGCAAGCACACACACATCGAGCATTCCTCTTTTTAATTGTATATCCATCGCTATACCTCCTGACGTGATATACTATACGTCACATAGTATTATGTGTCAAGTGGTATTTTTATAATATCTCCACTTCGACAAGGGGAGCTGGTACCTCCGTCCCCGATGGGGTACACATCTATATAAAAAGTGCGGGATATCTCTGTTTTAGAGGCTCCCGCACTTTCAATTACTTTTATATGCAATTCTGAATTTTTAGCACTTTCATTATAAAACTTCTATAACGTACTCTTTGTTGAATGAATGTCCACTCTCAAGGCTATTGGAGTACTCGCGGTCTTCGAGACTTCCGGCATAGCCCTCTCTGTCGCATCTGCCAAACCAAGGCTCTATGCAGACAAATGGTGCATGCTTCTTGGCAGGCGACCATATACCGATCTGAGGCACGTCAAATTTCAGCTGGAGAACCGACTTATCCGATACGTCCTTGAGTGTCACGGTATTTATACCCTTTCCGTCAATGATAAGAGCATCCTCGTCAAACATCTCATCGGTAAGCTTCAACACACCATCCGTGAGACTATGGGTAACTGTCCTGCTGCCAAGAACACCACTTTCTGTAAGCAGACCACATTCAACCTCGGACTTATCGGTATGCATATCAACTGAATACCCATTTACACCGCCATCGCAGGCAAATGCAGGATGTGCACCGATTGAGAAATGAAGCTTTTCAGCGCCTGTGTTGACCACTGTCCACATCACATGAACACCTGCGCCCTCAAGCCTGTAGCCGATGCGGAGAGTAAAATTAAATGGATAGTTCTTCTGCCACTTCTCATCCTTCACCAGCTCAAACCACACTGTATCCTCTGTCTGCTCCGCCACCACAAACTCGCTGTCCCTTGCAAAACCATGCTGCGGAATACCCTCATATGTAACTCCATCATGTCTATATGTCTGATTCTCAAGCTTTCCGACAAATGGAAACAGCACTGGAGACACTCTTCCCCAATATGCAGCATCTCCGCACCACATATACTCTCTATCCGTCTCGTTACTCTTCAGACTCACAAGCTCTGCACCGTGAGTATTTACTCCGATAGCAATTCTGTCATTCTTTAATTCAACAATACCCATCATGTCCTCCTATACTCCAGCCAGTCTGGCTGATCATAATTTGCAAATAATATTATACACTTTTATAACATTATAACACAGGTACAAAAAAATACGGTCGCTTAATGAACTAATAAGCAACCGTATTTTATATAATTAAGCAAATATCAGGCTTTCAGTATTTATACTTTGTCAATACGACTTTCGTAAGGAGCAAGCGCCATATCACCATAGTGTCTTTCCTCACCAGTATGATTCATAACCACGCGGATCTTTGATAAGTCATCACCTCTATAGCAGACCTCAACACCATCCTCTGTGACCTCGCCGTATATGGAATGTCCTCCATGATCCTGCCCATCACAAGCTTCATGGTCGCCTCATCCAGACTGCACGCAACATAATATACCATACCATCTCCCTGAACACACAGCCTTCGCCCGTCTGCCCGGCGAATTCACCATGTCCGATCACCGGGAACACCTGTCCATCCTGAAGGCTCTCCGTCTCGACAACCGACACTCCCGCAAAATCACTGTAGCCCACAGGGATAACTCTTCCAAATGAGAGATTGTTGTCGGCATCCGCAAATCGTTATCCAAGCGCGATCATTCTGTTGATGCAACGGGAAGCTCCCTCCATCACCTCATCAGAAAGAACTATCTCTTCGCCACCTGTGCCCTTTAATACATTCAATATGTCAACCAGTGTAGTAAGCTTCATATTATGGCACATAAGCTTTGAAGAAATTGGATAGAACATTTTGTCAGGGCACTCATACTGAAGATGCTCCACAATACTATGCTCTGTACCAATGATAAATTCTTTTTTCTCTGACTTTCTGGCATATGCCATAATTCCTGTGGTTGAACCTACATAATCAGCCTCTGCAACTACATCCGGCCTGCACTCGGGATGGACAAGAAGTTCCGCATGTGGATGTAACTCTTTTGCCTTCAAAGCATCATCTAGGGTAACCGCAAGATGTCTAGGACATCCGCCGTTAAAAAATGCAAATTCCTTTTCCGGCATCTGCTTTTGAACATAGTTTCCAAGATTCGGATCTGGAATAAAAAGAATCTTGTCATTATCAAGTTTGCTGCAGATCTGCACTGCAGATGAAGATGTCACACATACATCACAGGCAGTTTTCAATTCGGATGTCGTATTTATGTAGGCGACAACCGCATATCCCGGATACTTCTTCTTCATCTCATTCAGCGTTTCAAGGTTCATCTGCTCAGCCATCGGACATCCGGCTTCAGGATTAGGCAGGTACACATTCTTATCAGGGGACAGTATCTTACATGTCTCTGCCATAAAACGCACACCGCACATTATTATATTTTTGCGGGAATCCTTGCTCGCCTCAACGCTAAGTCCATATGAATCTCCCATATAATCTGCAACTTCAAGAATCTCATGTCCCTGATAAGCATGTGCCAGTATGCAGAAATCTTTCTCTTCCTTCAGTCTGATTATCTCTTCCTGTATCTCTTTTATCGTCATTTTATTCTCTCCAAATCATTTTGTATTATTCTCCCACTCCTGCCACGGAACAAGGAAGCCTGTCTCATCAAGTTTCTGCTCTATGGTGTCCAGGATCTCTTCACTTGGAGCCTCTATCAGATGGTAATGATATCCGTTCGTAGCATTTCCAAGCAGGGACGACTGGCTGTTTTCCAATTTTTTCATAAATTTTGCCACGTCGTATCTGGAAGCAATATTCATCTTTGCAGTAACACGATTGTACACTGTATGACTTATACTTACATTCTTTACAACTCCGCCATAATCAACTATGATCGTGAGTTCTTCCTCAGTCCTGTCATAACCGTGTTTTACTTTAAACTCTCTTTGACATTTTGATTCATTCTTGTATATATAACCCCTGTTAGTTGCAATTATGCCATCATCAGCCGCCCTGATCACTGCAATATCCTGCACTATTATCTGTCTGCTGACTTCAAATTCTGACGCAAGCTTATTTGCCGGAACAGGGACATCTGAATTTTTTACAATGTCAAGTATTCTTTCCCTTCTCTCTTTTGCCTTCACTTTATTCCTCCGCATGAAGATTTTTCATCGATATATCCATTATAGGTGAGCTGTGGGTAAGCGCACCGCTTGATATATAATCCACTCCCAACGATATCAGTCTCTCTATGTTCTCTTTTGTAACATTGCCTGAACATTCTGTCTCCGCACGTCCGTCGATCAAATCGATCGCAGCTCTCATCTGATCCGTTGTCATATTGTCAAGCATAATGATATCGGCTCCCGCTTCAACAGCCTCTTTTACCTGATCCAGTGTCTCAACTTCAACCTCTATCTTGCGGACAAATGGTGCATACTCCTTTGCCATTCTCACTGCATTGCTTATACTTCCCGCAGCGCCTATATGATTATCCTTAAGCAATACTCCATCCGACAAATTGTATCTGTGATTGCTGCCTCCGCCGACTCTGACTGCATACTTCTCAAATATACGGCAATTAGGCGTGGTCTTTCTGGTATCCAGCAGAGTAGTCTTGCTTCCTTTAAGAAGTTCTGCAACCTCATGGGTATATGTCGCTATACCACTCATACGCTGGAGATAATTAAGCGCAACCCTCTCGCCAGAGAGAAGAACCCTGATATCACCAGTCACAATTCCCATAAGCTGGCCAGCCTTCACCTCATCGCCATCTTTGCAGAAGAACTCAACCTCAGTGCTGTCATCTAAGAGTGTAAATACTCTTGCATATACATCAAGTCCTGCAATGATTCCATCCTGCTTGCATATCAGGTCTACTTTTCCTTTCTGTGCCTTTGGCATCACCGCATTTGTGGATACATCCTCACTTGTGATATCCTCCTGTAAAGCCATCATTATAAGCTTGTCCGCATTCAATTTCATTGTTATCTGATTCATTCTCAGCCTCTTCTTTCCGTTTCTGTCAAAACTATATTCTTATATTCTCTAAATAAACCATCTATATCTTCATATTCAGACAGATCTATGTTGTATTCTCCACAGCCTCTGTGCTCTCTGCTGAACATGATATCATCTGCCGCCCTCTGCGCAAATACAAGCGACTCAAGTAACGAATTGCTTGCCAGTCTGTTTCTGCCATGCACTCCATTACATCCAGCTTCTCCTACCGCATACAATCCTTCCATGGATGTCCTTCCGGCAAGATCTGCCTTCACCCCGCCCATATGGTAATGCTGAGCCGGCACAACCGGTATCGGTTCAACAAGCACATCATATCCCTCATCCTTACACTGCTTGTATATATGTGGAAAATGCTGCAAGATCACATCTCTTCCAAGCGGTCTCAGATCTTCCCACACATGCTCCGTTCCATCTATCTCCATCTGTTTCCATATTGCATGGCTGACTACATCACGAGGCTGCAGTTCATCTGTAAACCTTTCGCCCGCATTGTTAAGAAGCCATGCTCCCTCTCCTCTCACAGATTCGGATATCAGAAACCTTCTTCCTTTATTCCGGCTAAACAATGTCGTCGGATGGATCTGCACATAATTCAGATTCTCTACCTCTACACCATGTTTTAAAGCAATTGCTATGGCATCACCTGTTATATGGGCAAAATTCGTTGAGTTCTTATATATACCTCCGATTCCACCACACGCCAATACAACGTTGTTGGATCTAAGTATGCTTATGTTCTTCGCCTCATCAGCTATAACCACTCCTACACAGGCATTGTCATTGCAGATGATGTCAAGCATAGTCGTATACTCGTATATCTCGATATTAGATTTCTTCTTTGCGCACTCCAGCAAAGTGAATGTAATCTCTTTGCCGGTGATGTCCTCATGAAACAGTATTCTTGGCTGGCTGTGAGCTCCCTCCTTGGTGAAGGCAAGCTTTCCGCTCTCATCCCTCTCAAATCTAACTCCAAGCCTTATCAATTCTCTGATAACAAGATTAGATGATCTGATCATCAGATCGACTGTCTTTTTATTATTCTCATAATGGCCGGCTCTCATGGTGTCTTCAAAATAATCTTCGTAGTCTTCCTCACCCCGCAGCATACATATGCCACCCTGGGCCAAAAAAGAATCGGACTCATCAGCCCGTCTTTTTGTGATAATACAGACCTTTTTTGTCTCTGGAAAATTCAACGCACAGAACAAACCTGCAGCGCCAGTTCCCACGATAATAACATCATATACTGTGTTCATCATTTCTCCTCTTCAAGTAGGCATCATATTATTATTTATAACCTGACTTGCATATAAACATATCATATGTAAACACATATGTAAAGATATATGTAATGTTATATGTAAACTTTTGATGTAAAGTTTTTGGGTTAAAGTTTTGCATTAATTTAAGTGCATGTAAATTTTATATAAAAGAATAAACATTTCATATAGAGTAACTACTCTAGGAGTATTTGCTATGTCATCCAATTTATTTCATAAAAAACTGCACCAACATGACTATTTTCAATCGTGTTGATGCAGTTTCCATACATATAAATATTTTCGTCATCTTGTCTGTATACCGTATCTACTTTAAGACTTTCTTTATCTGTTTCTCTTTGGCAATCGGGTAGATATCATCCATATGCTTCACTATCCTCTCCCATGACTCCTCAGGGCTCTCACCATATGCGGACGTCACATGATCATATCCCCACAGCTTCTCCGGCATGGAATACACAGCCACATTCCAGCCGTATTCCGTCCCCTTTTTGTTCACCCGCTTTCTAAAATCGCATGCACACAGGTAGGTCTGCATCTGAAGCTGCGTCATCGTACCCTCAAAACCTTTCTCACCGTCCTTGCCAAATCCGGCAAGCTTCTTGATATCAAATGAGAACAGCTCTGTATCATACAGGCTCTCCGGTTTTTCTGCTGCAAATTCGACATCGCTCTCCTCATCTATCCGGTCATCCATGAACAAATCCATGATCTTCTTCTGTCTGAATGATGCAAGCTCATCATCCCATCTGGCATCAAAATCATATCCCGATCTTCTGTAATTTGCAAAATACGGGAACCATTTCTTTGAGATAAATCCCGCCTTATTGTGGAAGAATTTGCCATATGCAATATCGCCTCTTCTGGCTATGATCTCACGCCATACCCAAGGATCCCTCTGCGCATCCTCACTCCACCAGTACTTCTCCGTGGTTCGCTCCTCCACTGAAAATCCAGGTATCTCATTGCGGAAAAGAGGCAGGAAACCCACATCTTCTATATACCTGGCAAGCTCGTCCGCCGTATGCAGACACTCCGGATCATCCTCCGAAACTCCATACATGATCCATGTTCCGTCTTTTGATTCCATAAACTCTCCTATATAATACGCCCCTCAAGGTGATCCATCTCATGGAGCACTATCTGGGCTATATATCCGTTGAACTTCATATGCTTTTTTGCAAATGATGCATCCTGAAACTCTACTTCTATGTCTCTATACCTTGTCACCTTTCTCGTGCCGTCCAGAGACAGACATCCCTCCTCTGTCTCGTAAGCCCCCGACTTTGACAGAAGAACCGGATTCAGCATGACAACATTGGCAAATCCCATACTGACAATGATTATCTTCTTCTTATATCCGATCATGTTGCCCGCCATGCCGACGCACCTCGCCTGATTTGCCGCTAATGTGTCCTGCATATCTGCTATGATCCCCGCATCCATAGTCGTCATCGGAGATGACTTCTGGCTGAGAAACATCTGGTCTCTTACTATCTGTTTTACCATGGTCTATTACCTTTCCTTATCTACTCACCATTCTTCACATACAGGAATATTTTTGACTTGAGAAGTCTCTTCGGTGTTGCCGTGATCTCGCATATCTCCTCATATATACGGTTGCACACGATAAAATACGCTGCCATCGCCGTCAGCACATTCTTCTGATTTGCCCGCTGGAAATTATACATTCCAGTCTTCTCGTTCCTGTCACTTCTGGCATGTTTTACCAGATTATAGTCATTCCACCAATCTGCGATCCGGTCACCCACAAACGCACTGAACGGCTTCAGCTCAATATCCTCAAAAGTATCTATCGTTCTCACCGCATCCAGCCGGATATCCGGGAATTTTCTAAGCACAGGAGTAAGCCTGTCATGTATGCTGTACTTCTTCCTGTAATCATCCTCCTCAACTATCTTGCAATATATCTCTATCAGAGAGTCTATATTGCTGCAGATATTCAAGAACATATTTATGTATCTGCTTGAAAATGTCGAGAAGTTGCTCTTGTGGATATCCACATACTCAGAACTGATCCGGACATCCTTCTCAATGATCTGGTATTGCTTCCAGAAAATATTCAGGAACTCCTTCTCAGTTATGACAACTCTGGTCTTCTTCACCAGAACATTTACCCACAAATGTCCCTGACCTATCCTGTCAAGCCTGACATCCTGACTCGTCCATACATCCTCAAGCGATGCGCCCGAAACCAACGCCACCATATCGCAAACCCGGGCCTCAGTATAATTGGCAAATGTCCTTCCATCATCCCGCGTCCGTTCACTCTTGCCGTACTTCCACGAAGCATACAATACCCCGCCGACCTTGAGCGCCTTCATAGCCTTCTCAAGGATCTTGTGCATATCGCTCTTGGCAACATGGAGCAGCGAAGCACATGCCCACACAGCGTCAAATTCATTCTCATAGTTCATGTCCTCAATGCGCATATGCACAGCCGCTTTTCCCGTCAGCTCCTGAGTTTTCCTACACATAGCCTCAGACGCATCCAGAGATACAACCTTGTATCCCTTGTCCAGAAAATATTTGCTGTCACGGCCACTGCCGCAGCCAAGATCAAGTATCCTGCAGCCCGGCTTGAGATTTTCCTCAAAGCGCTGGTATATGTCCGACATGTCTGCATTTCTGGTTATCTCGGAATATCTGTCAGCATGTGTGTTGTAGTATTCTATTGTTCTGTTTGTATTTTTTTCATCCATTAAAATCTGACCTCTTCCGGTTCATGTGTGGTGAGGGTTCGAATCCCTCAATACCTTCATATATATCTACAGATTATTTGCCTTTCGCAGCAGCTTCTCAAAAGACTCCGCAAATCTCTGATCGTCTTCATCGGTTCTCTTCCGTGGTCCCTTGATATGATTCCGGCTTGACGCCCTCCGCGCCTTCTTGTTCAAATGTCTCTCCATAAGCATCTGATCGATATTCTCATTTGTATACCACTTCCCCGATTGATGTATAGCAAATGCTCCTTTCCCCAGCGCCATCGCAGCCACACCATAATCCTGAGTTACAACTATATCGCCTCTATGGCAAATGCTTATCAGCTTGTAATCCACAGCATCCGCTCCAGCACCGACCACGATCACTTCGCTGTAATCAGATGTCAACACATGATTTGTGTCGCATAGCAGAGTCACCGGGATGTTGTATTTTGTTGCTATGTCTTCAACTATATCAATCACCGGACACGCGTCAGCATCAACAAATATCTTCATTGACCTAGTCCTTTCTCGTACTGTCTCTACAGCAACGCCTTTAATTTAGACGCCTCCTCTTCTGTAAGTGTCACACCCTTACCCATCTTCTCATGCTCCGGTGCCCACTCTCTGATATCATACTTTGGTGTGCCACCATTCCACGATATCTTGTTAAGTTCCTTAGTCCATCCCTTTGCACTTTCCGAGATCACTCCTATGTGCTCCACTATTTCGTATTTAAAATCTGCCATTTTCTATGTATCTCCTTTATCCTTTAAAGATAAAGCCCGTCACAACTCTTTGTTTGATGTGATGGGCCGTTGTCTATCATTATATCTGTTTTTATGAGGCTTTTCAATGATACTATATCCTCAGGGAT
>JAQYAS010000101.1 GCA_029338615.1 Clostridiales bacterium | reverse complement strand
GTGTTAATTGAATCAGAAATTGTATCAGAAGCAGAGATGCCGGACGAATGTCTGGTGTCTCTGCTTTTTTTATCATGATTCGAAACTTGTGCATCCTCGCCTGTGACAGAGGTTAGACCTGAACTTAGCAGAGGGATGAAGTTGCCTTTGATATTGTTTGGAAGATCATCAGCAAAACTATAGTGAGCCTTGTAATTTGCACGCTCGTAGAAATTGTCCAGATATTCTGGACTTGCCACAAATACGTCGTGGATCTCACTTACAGGAGAATAGACTATCCCCTTTGGAAGTTCGGTGTTGCAGATGAGACCTATATCGATATCCTCGTTTCGGAGCAGCTTGATAGTGTTGATCGTTGAGTGGCAGTCGATGCTGAACTTGATATTTGGATTTTCTCTTATGAAGTCCTTCAGGTAGTCCAAGAGTATGTGCTTGCACAGCGATGTGCTCACACCGATCCTTATGTGTCCGATCCCAAGTTCTTTGTAGTTCTTCAGATTTTCCTCGCCCATGTTCAGTGAATCGAAAGCCCTCTCCACATACTCGTAGAGCACCTGTCCCTCCTCGGTCAGTACCACGCCCCTTGAGCTTCTGGAAAAGAGGTCAGTACCAAGCTCTGCTTCAAGCTTGGATATTGATTTGCTGATCGCTGGTTGGCTGATGTAGAGCTGGCTTGCAGCCTTGCTGATATTTCCGGTCTTTGCTACTGTATGAAATATGACGTAATTGTTCAGATTACTTATCATGACATTCCTCCAAGTTATAATAATTATTCTTTTTATATATTGTAATTATATCTAGATGAGTGATATTATCAAGAGTAAGAATTTGTATTTAGAAACAAATGATAGGAGGACTATACATATGGGTATGACCATGACTCAGAAGATTTTAGCTGCTCATGCAGGACTGCCATCAGTTGAAGCAGGACAGCTTATCGAGGCAGATTTGGATTTAGTATTAGGAAACGATGTAACAACACCGGTTGCAATTCACGAGATGGAGAAGTTCAACAAGAAGGAAGTATTTGACAAGAAGAAGATAGCACTTGTCATGGATCACTTCACACCAAACAAGGATATCAAGAGCGCAGAGCACTGTAAGTGTGTAAGACAGTTCTCGGCGGCAAATGAGATTGAGAATTATTTTGACGTTGGAGCAATGGGTATCGAGCATGCGCTCCTTCCAGAGAAAGGACTTATCGTAGCAGGAGAGACATGTATCGGTGCAGACTCACATACATGTACATACGGAGCACTCGGCGCATTCTCAACAGGTGTCGGAAGTACAGATATGGCAGCAGGAATGGTGACAGGCAAGGCTTGGTTCAAGGTTCCATCAGCCATCAAGTTCAACATCGTTGGAGAGAAGGCAAAGTGGATCAGCGGTAAGGATGTCATCCTTCACATCATCGGTATGATCGGTGTTGACGGAGCACTTTACAAGTCTATGGAGTTCGTTGGCGAGGGTATCAAGAACCTTACTATGGACGACAGATTTACAATTGCAAACATGGCCATCGAGGCTGGTGCCAAGAACGGTATCTTCCCTGTAGATGAGCTTACAGAGGAGTACATGAAGGAGCACAGCACAAAGTCATATACAAAGTATGAGGCAGACGAGGACGCTGTATATGATGCAGAGTATACCATCGACCTGTCACAGCTTAAGCCGACAGTTGCTTTCCCACATCTCCCAGAGAACACAAAGACTATCGATGAGGTTGGCGATATCAAGATCGATCAGGTAGTCATAGGTTCATGTACAAATGGACGTATCTCAGATATGAGAATAGCAGCCGATATCATCAAGGGAAGAAAGGTTGCCGACGGTGTCAGAGTCATCGTCATCCCTGGAACACAGGATATCTACCTTCAGTGTATTGAGGAAGGTCTCATGACTATATTTGTCAAGGCTGGATCAGTGGTTTCAACTCCTACATGCGGACCATGTCTCGGAGGACATATGGGTGTCATGGCAGCAGGAGAGAGAGCTGTATCAACAACAAACCGTAACTTCGTAGGACGTATGGGTCACGTTGACTCAGAGGTATATCTTGCCAGCCCGGCTGTAGCAGCTGCATCAGCGATCACAGGTAAGATCAGCAGCCCTGACGAACTCGGATTATAAATAAAGAGATAAAGGAGATAGAGTATGAAAGCACATGGAACAGTACACAAATATGGTGACAACGTAGATACAGATGTAATCATCCCTGCAAGATACCTGAATTCATCAGATCCTGCAGAGCTTGCAAAGAGCTGTATGGAAGATATAGATAAAGATTTCGTAGGGCGCGTAAAGCCGGGCGACATCATGGTAGCAAGAAAGAACTTCGGCTGTGGATCATCTAGAGAGCATGCACCTATAGCCATCAAGGCTTCAGGAATAAGCTGTGTCATCGCAGAGACATTTGCCAGAATCTTCTATAGAAATGCTATTAATATCGGACTCCCTATCATCGAGTGCCCAGAGGCAGCCGAAGCTATCCAGGCAGGCGATGATGTGGAGATTGATTTCGACAGCGGTATGATCTATGACAGAACCCAGGGAACAGAGTTCAAAGGACAGGCATTCCCTCCATTCATGCAGGAGATCATCAAGAGCGAGGGACTCATCAACTACATCAATAATAAAAATAAATAGAAGGAGAAAGAAAAATGCAGTGCAATTTAGCCGTAATAAAAGGTGACGGTATCGGCCCAGAGGTAGTTACAGAGGCTATGAAGGTGTTAGATACAGTCGGAGAGAAATTCGGACATACATTTGACTATGAGCAGATTCTCATGGGCGGATGTTCAATAGACGCAACAGGCGTGCCGCTCACAGACGAGGCAGTGGCAGTTGCAAAGTCAAAGGATGCTGTTCTCCTCGGTTCGATCGGAGGAAATACATCTACATCACCATGGTACAAGCTGCCTCCAAATCTCCGCCCGGAGGCAGGACTGTTAAAGATCAGAAAAGAGCTTGGCCTCTTCGCAAACCTTCGTCCTGCAAATCTCTACGATGAGCTGAAAGAGGCTTGC
>JAQYAS010000100.1 GCA_029338615.1 Clostridiales bacterium | reverse complement strand
TGCCATCATCATAGGTGCTTCTGAAAAATTGACAATGCCATCAAGAGCATACTTAAAAAGCTTCCAGAAGTTCCATTTTGTCTCCCCTGCCACTCTCTCTACATTCTCATACTCCAGCCATTTGGTTCTGTATCCTATCCAGCCAAATATTCCTTTGGAAAATCTGTTGTACTCACACATTGATACTATAGCATCCTTCATCTCAGCTTTCATGAGCCTGAAGTCTCTGGCACCATCCACCACATCAGCATCTGATATCCTGTTGATCAGCTTGTAAAATCTTTTCGCAAACCACGATCTGATAGGAGGTTCTCCTTTTCTGGTAACTCTCCTTGTGGCCACACTGTCATATTCTCCGCTCTCCAATATATCAAGCATCTCCGGCAGAAGATCTGGCGGATCCTGCATATCTGCATCCATCACCGCAATATAATCACCATCTGCATTACAGAATCCGGCATACATAGCCGCCTCCTTTCCAAAATTCCTTGAAAAGGATAAGTATTTAAAATACTCATATCTTGCAGATATATCCTTCATGACCTGAAGTGTTTTGTCAGAAGATCCATCATTTATCATAAGGACCTCAAAGTCATACTGTGGTAAAGTCTTTCTCACCCTATCCAGTTCACCCGCAAATATTGGCAATGCCTGTTCTTCGTTATAACATGGAATTATTAAACTTACCATTTTCATGATCTATTCTCCTGTCATCTTTACCGCCCATATTGTTCACAACATTCTCATCCACTGTCAACTTATATATCCTGATTCCATTATAGTTATATTCTACCTCATATGCCTTGTATTTTGTAGTTTTAATTATGTGTTCCAGTTTCTTCTTCATGGTCTTGAACTTAAACTTCGGGTCATTTACAAATGCCACATACATCTCATCACCACAATCCTGTACACACTCTGCTACGCTGGCCATATCATTCTCATACACGTATCTGCATCTGTCCATGTTGGAAAATACATTTACTCCGGCATATATATTGTTCCACATGCCGTCTCCATGACAAACGATCAGGCATTCTCCGTTCTTCATCTCTTCCACAGCAGGTTTTACTTTACTGTATGTTTTGTACTGCCAGTCAACACCATTTACCACAAGGCTGCCTGCACAGAGCAACGCACAGATTGTCGCTGTAACTGCCACGCTTCTGCGTTTCGTGATCACAGGAAACAGCTTCATCATACACCATACTGTGAATACCGCCATAACAGGCAGTGCAGAATATATATACCTTACACTGACCAGCTGTGATCCCTGAACACCTACAAACGCCAGGACTATATCCGCTATGCACACTGCCACCAGCAGCAATCCTCTGCCCGGAACTACCCCTGTTATCTTCCTGTCTACATTTCTCCTCTTCACAGATAGTGAATATCTCAGAGTCAGGCCGTCTCTCTCAGGAATGAATTGTATATCATATATTCTCTTCACTATGCATAAAACCAGAAGAACAAATGCCACAAGTAAAAGGAGTGGAAGTATTCCTGCAAAATATGCTTTATTCACATATTTGATATACCTGATAAATTTTCCACCCGCAAATCCCGCCAGATTGCTGGTCGCATAGCTTCCCCTGTATCCAAATATGTGTTTGACCGTTGCCGGAAATATCACTATGGCTGCACCAAGTCCGGCCACAAGGCTAAATCCATATGCAAACATCTGATTAAACTGTCTCATATAAAGGATATATGCACATACACATACCCCAAGCCCAGCGACAAAGAAGTAGAAATAATAATGGGTAAGTCCACCAAGCATGACCGTGAGTGCAAGCATTACAAAATATGGTACAGTCATCTTTCTCTTATGCCTCAGTATATATACATGAACCGCCAGAAAAGCCAGCACATTCAGTGTCTGCAACAGATACATCCTTATCAGCATACAATTGCTTATGCCTACAGAAGAAATCCCCCACAGTGCTGTGGCTATAAGGCCATACCACCTGTTGTCCAGCAGATACGAAGCTATATACAGTAGACATATATCCACAAATATCAGTAATATGAGATTAAGTATAAGCCCCGGCACAGCGCTGTATCCCTGACCTTTAAAAAAATAACATACAGTGTGTAACAACATATAGTAAAGTGGAGGGTGTACATCATTCTCCTGATTCACATAGGCTGCTTTATAATTAAAGGATCCATCACTGTAGTTCATATAGTCAGAAAAATACGTTCCGGATACCCAATCATTAAGCGGCTCATCATTCTCACCCGGGTGAAGAAATGTATGATCTGTAGAATTTGCCAGCCCATAGCTGTAAACCTCATCACAAAATAAATATTCTCTCTTCAACCCATAATGTATACACAATGCATACTGAGCAACTAACAATGTTATACACACCAGCCAGAATATCCTGTTTCCTTTTCTTGTTTTCATCCAATCATCCTACCCTTTAAGAATACCAGACCATTAAATATCTCTTATAATAAGATTTTACAATCCCTATGTACACTTAATTATACTTAACATAGCTTAACAAGATATCACACATACTAGTATGTTTATCAAAAAAAAAACTGATATACAGATAATTCTGCATATCAGTTATTTTGCTGTCTATTATCATATATTGATTCTACTTCTCAAGTATATCATAGATGAGATCCATAACCTTGTCACCAAACGCTGCTGACTCCTTCTGTGCCTCATCATAGGATGAACCCTTGATACCATAGTAGAACTTGATCTTTGGCTCAGTTCCTGAAGGTCTTACTGCAAGCCATGCATCGTTCTCAAGCTCATAGTAAAGTACATTGGCATTAGGGAAACCGGTAGGCTTAACCTCTCCTGTCTCAATATTTCTAATATACCCAAGACGATAATCACGTACCACTCTGGTCTTGTATCCTGCTACTTCCTCAGGTACATTCGCACGAAGGATATTCATGATATGTCCTATCTTCTTTGATCCCTCAACACCCTTGAGTGTTACTGTCTTGATGTCGTCTACATAGTATCCGTACTTCTCATACATATCCATCATGGCATCCCACAGAGTCTTTCCCTGACCTCTGTAGTAAGCTGCTGCCTCACAGAGAGCCATAGTTGCAACAACTGCATCCTTGTCTCTTGCATGAGTTCCGATCAGGCATCCGTAGCTCTCCTCGAATCCAAAGAGGTATGTTCCCTTACCTGTCTGCTCAAATCTGAGGATCTCACGTCCAATATTCTTGAATCCTGTGAAACACTCGATGAGGTCTGTTCCATAATACTTTGCTATAGCATCTACCATGTTGGTAGTAACGATAGTCTTGACAATTGCACCATCTGCTGGAAGGCTGCCATTCTTCTCCTTCATCTGGCTTACCTCATACTCACAGAGTAAGCTTCCTGACATGTTACCTGTGAATACCTTGTACTCACCTGTCTTGGAATCCTTTGCATAGCATCCGAGTCTGTCCGCATCCGGATCTGTTGCAAGAACGAGATCTGCGTCGACCTTCTTCGCAAGGTCAAGTGCCAGTGTAAATGCTTCCTTTGCCTCCGGGTTTGGATACTCAACAGTTGGGAACTCTCCATCCGGAAGTTCCTGCTCAGGTACTACGTATACGTTTTCAAAGCCGATCTCCTTGAGGATCCTTCTTACAGGGATGTTTCCTGTTCCGTGAAGCGGCGTGTACACGATCTTGAGATCCTTGCCATACTTGTCAATTGCATCCTGATTGAGGATGAGCTTCTTGAGCTCGCCCATATATGCGTCATCAACCTCTGAACCGATAGTTACAAGAAGCCCCTTCTTCTTTGCCTCTACCATGTCCATGGTCTTTGTATCTGCGAAATCTGTGATGGCCTTCACCTCAGCCATGATTCCCTGGTCATGAGGTGGTGTGATCTGTGCACCGTCCTCCCAGTAAACCTTATATCCATTATATTCTGGTGGGTTGTGTGATGCTGTGACATTGATACCAGCTACACAGTCCAGGTATCTCACTGCAAATGAAAGCTCTGGTGTCGGTCTGAGTGACTCGAATCTGTAAGCCTTTATTCCATTCGCTGCCAGACACAGAGCTGCCTCCATGGAGAACTCTGGTGACATTCTTCTTGAATCGTAGGCAATAGCAACACCCTTATCCTGCTTACCTGCCTTTATAATGTAATTTGCAAGACCCTGTGTTGCCTTACGGACTACATAAATATTCATTCTGTTAGTACCAGCTCCGATAATTCCTCGAAGACCAGCTGTTCCAAATACAAAATCACAATAGAATCTCTCTTCTATCTCTTTCTCATCATCCTTGATCGCTAAGAGCTCATCCTTGGTTTCCTGACCAAACAAAGGATTGTTCACCCACTGCTCATACACGTCCTTGTAATTATAATCGCTCATCATTTTGCCTCCTGTGAAATCTATTGCTTTATGTTACCCATAGAGCATCCTACAAATGGAAACACACACTAAAACCATCTGTAAAATACATCACAATTCAGTAATATGCGTCTAACTATACCCACGCCCCAACATTATACTCTTAATTTGTCAGCTTGTGAAGTCCATAGGTATCGGAAATTTCACTCAAAATTTTAAGCTTTTCTTGGTCATCTTCGATAACTTTCTGTAGTTTTTCCATTAAAACCGGTGATATGTAGCTCTTCCTGCTATTCATATATCTGTTGCTTATCTTCCAGAACTTTTCCGGAAAACTGTACATAAGATATATAAATTCGTAGTCCTCCTGATCCAGGTGCCGTATCTGACTGTATGCACTTAGTATATCTCTGGTCATCTCAATATCATAATTATTTTTCTCCATCACCTTTCTTAGGAACTGATACAGATCCATAAGCTGGTATCCTGTATGGAACCGTTCAAAATTGGTTGTTGCTATATATCCTTCACAGAATATAACACTGTGATAGTTGTATGAACCATGGCAGTATCCAAGCCATTTATCATTGCACTTGAAATTTCTCTGAAATACGTCAAGGCATTCAACGGCCTGTTTATAGAAATAGTCAAACACCTTTATATACATTATTTCAAAATCATTCTTAATACTCCTCTTACGCACGAAATTTCTTATCCTCCTGAGCTCGCAAACTTTTCTGTCCAGATTTCCAGGCATTTTATTATATTCACGCGCTCCCTCTTCAAGATATAACTGTCTGCCAGCCAAATGAAATTGTGCCAGATTTATCACCGCTTTTTCCAGATCTCTTATGTTTGATGAATTACACTCCCTTCCCTGGAAGTACTCCCTGCATACAAACGGATTCCCATATCTGTCACATGTAATAAGCTCGTCTTCATTATTTGGAACAACTCTGTCTATATAAGTGAATCCCCTGTCGTATATACTGTCTTTAAATATCTTTTCCTGCTGAAGTCTCTCATCGGTTCCCGCCAGAGAAGCTATCTGCCTTATGCCCTTGTCCGTCATAAGGATGATCGCTCCCCTGCCCCTGCCTATTCCATTTATATCCATATCGTATGCTTCATACACTTCTGACATCTTTTCAGCCAAATAAATATCCCCTCCTACAATTATTGTTCAACTGCCTGCTAAATAATTGTATGAGGGGATGTTAAAATTCATTCTTAAGTTATTAGTTTTTATTAGTCTGTTTTACGACGAACTACATCTGCTTAACCTGTCCCAGCAGATAATCTCTGTCATTCTTCTCTGGATCTTCTATGACCATATCCAGCAGACTCTGAAGTATCTCGCCCATATGTGGTCCCGGTTTTATTCCCAACTTTATGAGATCTCCGCCATTTATCTTGAGATCCCTGATCCTTACACAGTCATCGTCTTCCACGATCTCTTCATATTTCTTCTCAAGTGCCACAAGCTGATCCTGTCTTTCATCCAGCTTATAATCACTCTGGGCAGCCATATCTGCCTTTTTGATCTCAATGATATATGGGAAGAATTCTTTTCCCACTTCACCGAGAAGTTTTCTTATCGTAGTCTTCCTCGGAATACATCCAAGTCCAAAATCATGCCACCTGACCAGCGTACACACATCTTTGATGGTATTATTGTCAAACTTCAATCTTCTTAGAACCGCCTCAGCAAGCGGAACTCCCGCAGTCTGATGATCGTAGAAATGATCTGTTCCATTCTCATCCACTGTGTGTGTGGATGGCTTTCCTATATCGTGGAGAAGTGCCGCCCATCTCATGGTTACATCAGCCCTTATATGCTTAACCGCCTCAATGGAATGTACACCCACATTGTATCTGTGATACTGATTGTTCTGTGGCTGCTCCATCATCCTGTCAAACTCTGGGAGGATATATGATGTTATGCCTGTGATATACGCCTCAAGAAGCTTATCCGGATGATCTGACACAAGAAGCTTTGTAAGTTCAACCCTGATTCTCTCTGCGCTGATATCCTTCAGATATTGTGCCTGGATGATCATAGCCTTTCTGGTATCTCTCTCTATATCAAATCCAAGCTGTCCTGCAAATCTTATAGCCCTGAGTATTCTGAGAGCATCCTCATCAAATCTGTCCCTTGCCACACCTACAGCCCTTATGACTTTGTTATTCAGATCCTGCACTCCACCGAACATATCTATGATTCCCTTGCTGTGGCTGTATGCCATGGCATTTATCGTGAAGTCTCTTCTCTTGAGATCCTCCTCAAGGCTCGCCGTGAACTCCACCTGGTCAGGTCTCCTGTGGTCACTGTACTCTCCATCTATCCTGTATGTCGTGACCTCATAGCCTTCCTTGCCCATCATTACCGTTACGGTTCCATGCTCTATTCCCGTATCTATGGTACGTCTGAAAATCTCCTTCACCTGCTCTGGTCTGGCAGATGTGGTGATATCCCAGTCCCCCGGTAACCTTCCAAGTATGCTGTCTCTCACGCAGCCGCCGACTATATAAGCCTCATAGCCTGCTGCCTCAAGTCCCTCTATTACTTTATTTGCTCCCTCTGGAATGTCTATTCTCATATATCTTCTCTCCGCATCTTTATATCTGTAAAATAATAACTTCTCCAGCATATGCTGAAGAAGTTATTATACATGATCATTATCTATATTCTAGTATGCACGTCCGAAGTATACCATCTTCTTTGCTGGCTTTCCGCAGTGTACACATACATCTGAGAGATGCTCCTGTGCAAATGGCATACATCTTGTGGATGCTCCTGTCTCGTCCTTGATTGCTTCCTCACAAGCTGTCTCGCCGCACCACATAGCCTTCACAAAGCCCTGCTCGTTGTCGATGATGTTCTTGAACTCATCCCAGTTAAGAGCAGCGTGTGTATGTGAATCTCTGTGAGCCTTTGCTCTCTCAAACATATCCTTCTGAATAGTCTCGAGAAGCTCTCCAACCTTTGTATCTATCTCATCAAGTGATACTGTGATCTTCTCTCTTGTATCACGGCGTACCAGAACTGCCTGATTTGCCTCGATATCCTTTGGTCCGATCTCAACTCTGATAGGAATACCTCTCATCTCCTGCTCTGAGAACTTCCAACCTGGGCTCTTATCGCTGTCATCAACCTTTACTCTGAATGCGCCAAGCTTCTCTCGAAGCTCTGCTGCCTTCTCAAGCACTCCTGCCTTCTTCTGCATGATTGGAATGATCATGACCTGAGTTGGAGCAACCTTTGGAGGAAGTACAAGACCTGAATTATCTCCGTGAACCATGATGATGGCTCCGATAAGTCTTGTTGTCATACCCCATGATGTCTGGTGAACATACTTGAGCTTGTTATCCTTATCTGTGAACTGTATTCCAAATGCCTTGGCAAATCCATCTCCGAAGTTGTGGCTTGTACCTGACTGGAGTGCCTTACCGTCGTGCATAAGTGCCTCTATTGTGTATGTTGCCTCTGCTCCTGCGAACTTCTCCTTCTCTGTCTTCTGTCCACGGATAACAGGCATAGCCAGTACATCCTCACAGAAATCAGCGTACAGATTCAACATCTGTATGGTTCTTGCCTCAGCCTCCTCAGCTGTCGCATGTGCAGTGTGTCCCTCCTGCCACAGGAATTCTCTTGAACGAAGGAATGGTCTTGTCTCCTTCTCCCAACGCATAACTGAACACCACTGATTGTATACCTTTGGCAGATCACGATATGACTGGATATCATTCTTATAGAAATCACAGAACAGCGTCTCTGATGTAGGTCTTACACACATGCGCTCTGTGAGAGGATTGAGTCCGCCATATGTAACCCATGCTACCTCCGGTGCAAATCCCTCAACGTGATCCTTCTCCTTCTCAAGAAGGCTCTCCGGAATAAGCATTGGCATGTACACATTCTCCACTCCTGTAGCCTTGAATCTCTCATCAAGCTGCTTCTGTATAAGCTCCCAGATTGCATATCCTGCGGGCTTGATAGCCATACATCCCTTCACGTTGGTATACGCGATAAGTCCTGCCTTGAGGACAACGTCAGTATACCACTGTGCAAAATCTTCATCCATGGAAGTAATAGCTTCAACCATCTTCTTATCGTTTGCCATCTTATTTATCTCCTTATTCTAAAAACATTCTATATCTGCTGCTGCAATCTCTTAGCCGCAACTCAATTAATTTAGAATTGTCACTATCATTCATTTTTGTCTGAACTACTTAATTGCATACACTCTTTAATCTACAAAATTTCAAGACGGATGTCAACACGAAACCTGCCAACATCCGCCATATAAATACCATTTTAATTAAAACTCATCCAGATCCAGAATGGCAAATGCGCCACCTTCCGGCTCATGCTTAAACACCATGTGCTCACCTGTGGTCGGATGGTCAAATTCAAGTCTCGATGCATGAAGTCCAATCTCCCTGTACTTCTTCTTCGTCTTCTGGAACTTTGGATTGTACTTCGTGTCACCCCATATGCCGCATTTTCTCTTTGCAAACTGTGCTCTGATCTGGTGGTGTCTTCCTGTTATAAGCTCCACAAGAACATATGAGAGCACTCCTTCATCCGTATCCATGACATCCAGCACTTCATATTCCAGTTCGGAATATTTTGCTCCCGGCGTGTCCTTGTCCACAACCTTTGTCACGTTGTCCTTTGTGTCATGGAAAAGGTAATCCTTCAGCATACCCTGATCATTTGGAAGTTCTCCTGTAAGTATTGCCTGATAGTACTTGAGCATGGTGCCATCCTCGCTCTGCTTTGACAGAACTGCTGCCGCCTCAGGCGTCTTCGCAAATACCATGACACCACCGACCGGCCTGTCCAGCCTGTGTATGGGAACAAGATATGGCTCTTCGTCCCTGTTTTCCTTCTCATATATTCTTAACTTCAGCATACTTAACATACTTTCGGAATTGGTCTTGTCCGGCTGAGTTGGCACACCACATGGCTTTACGGCCACGATTATATCTTTATCATCATGTAAAATGTTTAACTTCATCTGTTTACTCCTCACCTTCGGTGTTCTCGTAATCGCACATTCACTGCATATCCTCTGTTTGTGATAAGAAAGCCTTTCGATTACTTCGCCACTTCGTGGCTCTCGTAATCGCACATTCATTCGCATTCCTGCCTATCGGCATACATGCTCATGAATATCTGCCCATCCGATGAACATGCAGCGTTTCATGCAAGCATGAACGCTGCATGTTCGCCGTCTGGGGCTTTCTTATCACATCCTAAACCTGTAGCCAACGCCCCATACAGTCTCTATATACTGTGGATTGGAGGTGTCAAACTCGATTTTCTCTCTTATCTTCTTGATATGAACAGTAACCGTCGCAATATCTCCTATACTCTCCATGTTCCATATCTTACTGAACAGTTCATCTTTGGAGAATACCTTATTTGGATTGCTGGCAAGGAAACAGAGAATATCGAATTCCTTATTGGTGAATACCTTCTCTTCATTATCAACATATACTCTTCTGTCTGTCTTGTCTATCTTCAGACCTCTGATCTCGATGACATCGTTCTTAAGTGCTGTTGAACCAACCAGTCTCTCATACCTGGATATATGAGCCTTGACTCTGGCAACAAGCTCACTTGGACTGAACGGCTTAGTCACATAATCATCTACTCCCAGACCCAGACCACGGATCTTGTCTATATCATTCTTCTTTGCCGTAACCATAATGATCGGAATATCCTTCTTCTCCCTTATCTGACGGCATATCTCAAATCCGTCCACCTCCGGAAGCATAAGATCCAGAAGTATAAGGCTATATTCCTCATTTAAAGCTTTGTCGAGTCCTTTCAGACCATTGGTCTCTATCTCTACCTCAAAATCATTGAGTTCCAGATAATCCCTCTCAAGTTCTGCAATACTAAGCTCATCTTCTATTATCAGTATCTTACTCATCTGTATCTCTCCTTTTCTTTAGTGAATTTATAATCTGAAGAGTATTTCTTCTCTGACCTTCCTTTTTCTGAGGTTCACCGGCCACTCCATTCTTCTGAGTGTCGGTACCATCTTCTATGCCTTCATGATCATTCTCCGTTTTAGGCACATATTTTTTCAAAGTAAATACTATGGTTGTTCCGGTACCAAGCTGGCTTGTAGCATATATATTGCCTCCATGCTCTTCCACTATCTTTTTACAGATTGCAAGACCCAGACCACTGCCACCTCTTGACTGTCTGGCGCTGTCTGCCCTGTACATTCTGTCAAATATATGAGGAAGGCTTTCTGAATCGATTCCCCTGCCATTGTCACTTATTGACACCTTAACCTCGGCATCATTATCGTATATATTTATATCTACCTGACCATAATCCTTATCAGTATACTTAATAGCATTTGTTATGATATTGTTGATAACTCTCTTGAGCTGATCAGGATCGACTATAACCTTCACATCATCATCACAATAATTCTTATATGTGAGGGTCATATGTTTGGATAACAGAGTAGTATATACTTCCTCCATGCAATCATCAAAATAATCCTTCACCGACACTCTGTGGAACTCATATGGTATGGCATTGTTGTTGATATTTGTATATAGTGACAATTCGTTGATGAGGCTGTCCATCTCATTTGCCTTGCTATATATCATCTTCAGGTATCGCTCCTGTTTCTCCGGAGTGTCCGCAACACCGTCCATAATTCCCTCTACATATCCTTTTATGGTTGTGATTGGCGTACGGAGATCATGCGAAATATTACTTATAAGCTGTCTGTTCTCGTCCTCATACTGCATCTTGGCTTTTGCAAAATCACTCATTCTCTGTCTCATATTCTCAAATGATTCGCACAGCTCACCTACTTCATCAACCCTGTTATCACCGAAATCTATCTTATCATCAAGATTACCAGAACCCATGCGCTCCGCAGCTTCCTTGAGTTTCACAAGAGGATTTACAAACTGCTGGTATACAAGAATTGCGGCAACTCCGCTTATGAAAAGCATGATCAGCATCATGAGTATAGAATAACCCATGACGGTTCCTCTGAATCTTGCCATATAATTACCATAGTATGTAAGCATGTATATATCGACCTGTCTTCCATCTACAGTATATGATACCTGGTTACACAGATAAAATGATGGCTGAGTTATAAGATACTCCTGAACCCCTATACTTTCATCTCCATCTGATGTCTCCTCATCCATCGCACTTATGTTAGCACTGTTATCGTTGACACTAAGCTGTTTGCTGAGTGCATTAGAAAAGTTGTCAACCCCATTATAAATGTATTCTCCATCCATCTTCACAGCAACCTGAGTGTTATTTGCAGATGCCTTGACATTCAGAGCGTCAGCATTATCCTCGTTCACATAGAACACAGGATCTTTCTTGACCTTTGTTATAACAGATTCCCTCAATGATGACAGAGACTTATACATATCATTAACAGGGTCATTCTGTGAGTATAACATTTCAAGTGAATGATCACGTCCAAATGTACCTGTTATAAAATATCTTCCTATGATACAGGTTCCTATAACCATTGACAATATGGCAGCTATCCATATAAATATAATCGCTATCTTAACTTTTTTAGTTATCTTCATGTATATATCAACTCCCGATTTTAATATAACATGAAAATACCAATTCAGTGTGTGAAGTTTTTATAAACTCTCCTTCTTCTTTCTCCTGAAAAATCCCTTTCTGGAACGCTCCGCTTCTGTTGCAGCTATCTCCCTTCTGCTCTCCTGAAGGCCTCTGATAGTCGAATCAAGTTTCCTGTATCTTGCCTCTTCCTGCTCTTCCTTCTCCTTTATAAGCACATCCATCTGTTTTATTACATCATCTGAAACCGCAGCAGATACAGACTGAGTTATAAGTTTCAAATTTTCCTTTATCGAACTGCTCACTATCTTGTCCATCATATTCTGAAACTGAGCCATCTTAAAATCCACGATTCTTGAATCCTTCTGGTCATTATCAACATTCATCAGCTCTTCGCCCTCACATTCCAGTCTTACTGTATCTATAGCCTTCTCATCCAGCATATCATACATCTTGTGCACCAATTCCTTTATTGCCTTGAGCTGTATTCCTTTATCTTTGAGTGTTTTCACCCTCTGTAATATCTTGATATCTCTCTCACTGTAGCATCTATGCCCCATATCATTTCTCCTGATATTGATATCCAGTTCTTCCTCCCAGTATCTGAGTACATGAGTTTCCACCTCCACCATAGATGCCGCTTCACTTATACTGTAAATTCTCTCTGACATTTTGTATATTCCTCCTTGTCTTATATCAGGTTGTGTCCTGATATAATTCTAAGGACTTTAATACCGCGTCTCAACGAGATTCGTGTGTTATATTCCCCTACAATTGTATATATTATTTATTATTATTTCAGCATTCGATAATATGTCTCCAATATCCTCACATTAATACACAAAAGACAGAGAACCATATAAGGTACTCTGTCTTATAGTTTAATTATTGATCTTAGTTATAACAAATATTCCGTTGCCGGATAACTTGAAATGAACATTCTTGTAATTTGTTCCTATAATGTATTCTGAACCATCCTCCGACATTCTCATGTTATCTACAGCTGACTTATCATTAAGTGCTTTCATCAAAATATCCGTGAACAGTTCATCCTTGTCCAGTGCCAGAAGCTCACTCTTGTTGGCAACTGACTGCCCTCCTCCCAGTTCCTGAGGAAAGTCCATCATATCCACCATAGAATCCATATCCCTGTCATTAAAAACTTTTATGATCTTCTCAGCAAATGCCTTGCTTTCATTGACTCTCTGATCCTTTACATCTGCCCGCTGCTCATATCTGTTTTCAAACACTACGTCCGACACTATATTCTTCATAACATCATCCGTTGCTGTGACATATATAAACAGTGAATAGTTGATCTGTCCATCACTCCAGAAACCTGCACGTCCCGGATCCAAAGTATAAAATGTAGCATTACATCCCTGTATGTCAGTTACTATCATATTTCCATTGCTGTTGTCCTTTATTCCGGCAAGCTCATACTCCTTATATTTGCATGAACCCCTGAGTTCAACTTTGACACCGTTGTACCTGAAACTTACTATAGCTATGTCACCCGATATTCTGTATTTGACATCTGTAACAGCACTGTCATTCCGGTTTATATCTATATACAGTCCAATCTGTGAAAAATCATCAGGGGACGATACATCTCCGTCCATTACTCTGCTCTCGGTAGTCTGGACGTCACTTTTTTTACCACCGCACCCAACGGCTATACCTGCCAGACATATAATTGCAGTACATACAACAACCCGCTTTATATTTCTGATATTCATACATTCTCTCCATTATCTTTGAACATCAAACCATCATAATCACATTACCATGCAAGACCCTTATGACATCCATTCTCCTTACACTTATATGCCATTGTCGGATCCGTAGGATCCCATGTATGCCAGCTTTCCAACTGCACTGATGTTGGCTTAGGGAACGGTCCACCGGCTCCACTCTCACATATCGTAACCTTTGTTCCCAGATCACAGTTATCATACATCCACTTTGCATCCCTGGCGGTAAGTCTGATACATCCATGGGAGCACATCGTTCCAAGATTGTTATATGCGCTTACTGAAAGTGTATTAGGATCCACCTCTCCATAGAACACAGAGTGGAACAGGAAATCACCAACAATCTGGGTGTCCCACTGACCATAGCAAGGTCCCTCAAGCGTCAGCCATCTCCATTTGTTAGGTGTATAATAGGTGCCAAGAGGAGTTGTCTCTCCCGTAGAGCAAATCATTGCCTTGACCGGGATTATATATCCCTTGTCTCCATCCTTGGCATATACTGTTATTACATTTCCTGTCTTGTCTACCACTATCTCATAAGAATCCTGCTTGCCAAGTATCCCTGATACATCCACCAGACGCTTGCCATCCCTGCCAAAATAGAACTTATATCCCTGAGCATAAGCCCACTTATTCTTGTACATTACACCATTCTTATTGAAATAATAATAATCTTCGCCCATTCTTTTGTAACCCTTAAGGACTACGCCTTCAGAAGTCACATAAAATGTTTTATTGTTGATAGTTCGCCATCCTTCTGAAGATATGAGCATACCTCTCTCATTGAAAAGATAAGTCTTCTTTCCCACCGTCACCGGTCCCGTGGAGAATGTTCCATTGGCTTTGTAATAATACTTCAGACCATTCTTGGATGTATACCATCCGGTGTATGGCTTTCCATTGCTCTTAAATCTGTAGTGTGTACCATTCACGCGCTTAGCACCGCCTACCAGATATCCTTTGCCTGAGAAGTTGAGATAATACTTATATCCTTTCACCTTCTTAACCCCTGTATACGCTCTTCCCCTGTCACCAAAGTAATATCTCCTGCCGGATATAGTCGCAAATCTGTTTCTTACAGTTACACCATATTTATCAAAATAATAATAGTATTTCCCTATCTTGCGAAGACCGGTATATGCTTTACCATTGCCACTGAAATAATACAGCCGGCCATTTACACCCTTCCACAGGTTCTTAACCATTATATTCTTAGAATCAAAATAAAATCTGTAACCACTTATCTTTTTAAGACCTGATACGGCCTTATAATCACTTCCAAAGTAATATCTTCTGCCACTGAAAGTTATCCATCCCGTCACGGCACTGCCCTTATGTGAAGTATTGGAAGTATCAAAATAATATAATTTTCCATTCACGCGCTTGAGACCGCCATATACTGCTCCATCGGACTTGAGATAATAAACTCTGGTGATCTTCCTGCCTTTTTCAGTTTCAGTGAGCTTTAACAGCTTATTTTTCTGCATCACATCATTTATGTAATACCGTTTCCTGCCGTTCTCAGTAACCCATCCGTTTTTCTTCTCTGCCGGTGTATTACTCTGATCTTTATCGCTCACATCTGTTGGAGTAGCAACCGCCGCATCCGCTCGCAATCCTGTATGCATGATGGCACCTGCTCCAGCTGCACCTATAGTTAAGGCACATACCGCCACCACAATTTTTCTTTTAAGTCTGTTCATTCTTTCCCCTCTCTATTCAACATGCTTCTGATAGGTTCTCTTAACCTGTTGTTTTCTTATTGATATACACAATCCACACTCAACCATGATCATGATAAGAGACGATCCTCCTGAACTGATAAATGGAAGTGTGACTCCTGTATTTGGAAACAGGTTTGTCGCTACGCACACATTTATCACTATCTGACATACTATGTGGATCATAACACCTATAACGACCATACTTCCAAATACATTTCTGGATTCCTTTACTATGATATACATCTGATATAACAGATATCCATACAGAAGAAACAACAATATGGCACCAACTACACCGAGCTCCTCACACACAATTGCAAATATCATATCGTTCTGAGCCTCAGGTATGGCTGATATCTTCTGTGTTCCATTTCCAAGTCCTTTGCCCAGGAATGATCCGCTTCCTATGGCATACAGAGACTGAATGATCTGATAACCTGCACTGTCCTTATACTTCTCTGTGAACAGCCAGCCATATATACGCTTATTACGGAAATTATCATCATTGGACATCTGCTCTTTTGTTGGAAGAACTCTGGTAAGCGACTTAATGTATACAAAAGCAATTAAAATTGCCACTGCCAGTACTCCAACATGCAGCTTCCAGTTCTTACTTGCAATAAATGTAGAACAATAACATATACCAAGAATAACTATACAGGAACTGAGATTGGTGGAGATGACCAGGAGCAGTCCCGCCTGTATTCCTACCAGACCCCACAGGATAAGTATAGTCTTTGTCTTGTTCATACTTCGCCAGTTGCTGCTTATGTATGCTGCTATGAATATTATGAGCAGCAATTTTACAACGTCCGCAACCTGTATCTGGAAAGGTATTCCCGGAATCTTAAGCCATCTTGTGGCTCCATTTACATTTACCGATATCTGTGGCACCAAAAGCAGGAATATAAATACCAGCGATACAAAATATGCCAGCCATGACAATTTCTTATAATTTCCATATGGTATAAATGTCATTCCATACACAAACGCCGCACTTATACCTATATATATAAGCTGATTTCTGAAATTCTTGAGGGCTGATCCATAATCAGATGCACTGCATATCATGATCAGTCCAAAAGCCAGCAGAAACGTAATTGCAATTATCATCTTATATATGGTTCCCGATGTATATCTGCTCTTTTCCTCTGTAGAATTATCCACTGTTGCCGTATTTCCCATACTACATCTCCATCTATCTCTTCATAATATCAGATACAAATTTATAAGCACTTATGATATCCGTGTCAAATATATCAAGGCTGTCGGAATACTCCGGTTTGTCTATACTGTCCGGATCACACCCTATATGTAAACCTCCGGTGCTCTCACCATCCCATGTAAGCTCCATAAAACTACCCTTTTTGCAGTCAGATATCTGTGCATCCCGGCTGATATCCGTATCACCGGCTGAGATATCTATATGAGCTGTATCTTCACCAAATGTGACTGTCATACCAGCGCTCATCTCGGGAAGATCATTTCCCGGATTCACATATACACTGTATGTAATCCCTGTTTCGGCATTCTTATCAATGTCAGATTTGTCAAATACAAGGCTTCTTCCGCTCTTATCATCAGCCCTGAACTCGTAATTCTGAGCAACATAATCACTTCCATAGAAACTGAGCGACACACTCAGATTGCTGTCAGATATCTCATCCGCATATAATTTGACAAGCTCATCACTGTCATTTACAGCAAAATATATCCTAATGTTCCCTCCCGTAAGGATATCATCAACAAATTGCTTTATATCATGTACCAAATCTGCCGTATTGTCAATGGTATCTATCTGTGGCATATACTTTGAGATGAACTCATACGCGGGCTGAAGATCCATATCATGGGTGCCAAAGCAATCATCCAGATAATTATTAAAATCATCTGCATCAAATAATATAGAATATACATCACATTCCTGTGTCTGTCCACCGATTGATACACTCTGCCTGCCCTCTTTGGCACTCTCCATTCCCATAAAATACTTCACTGTCTTCTGTATAACATCTGTATTTACGGGTTTTCCATTGTCATCTGTATAGTTATTTGCCGCAAGTCTCATGCAGTTTTCATAAGCCTGTCCAAATGAATAAACCGTCTCATTATCTATCCCAAGCAGAGATACAACAGATGAATTGCTCATATTTGTAATAAGATTATCCGCATACTGTATTCTTATTGCCTTGTCTCCTATATATATAAGAGATGTCTTTTTATTTACATACAGTTTAAAATTCTGATCACTTATTCCCGTCTCAAGGAGAAACCTGTGCTGCTCAGCATCCCTTCTGAGTACGATCTGTACATTGCCATTATCAGAATCTTCCCATGACATATTCTGCTTTCCACCTATCATATTTTTCCACATTTCATATGTTCCAAATCTCTGATTCATGGCAGAGTTCTGCGCAGAATTGATGGTATTTGTCATGGCATGAGCCAGTCTTATCTGAGGTTTTCCCATCAGATGAAAAAGAATAATTGACACAGCAATCAGCAATGCTGCTATACACGCTGACACTATCACAATTATTCTTTTATATTTTTTCTTATTTGTTTGTTTTTGCATAGGCATCATGACTTTCATTTAACCAGGCTATGGCTTCGCATAACCCATCTTCTGAAAACTCAAAATCTCTTGACCCCTTCTTTTCATCAGGAGTCACCTCGAAGCAGAACGGCTCAGGCCATATGTAAGCAGTCAATACTGTTTTACTCTCTTCTCCTTCGCCCTGCTGTCTTTCTTCCTTACCAATTCTATATCGAATTCCCTTGTCACTTCCTGTAAACGGACGTGACTTATAGAAATCCAATGCCAGAAGTTCCGGCCTTTCTATCATATATATCACCTTACTTTATTGTAAATGGATAAACCTCTATAATATTATTTGTCGCATCATTAACAAGATACAGATATGTCACTCCCTTTGGAGCATTATCACCTGATATCTTGACCCATGTGGACCAGTCATTGACTATCGGATCAGCAAATGCTATGCTCTCTGATTTATTTCCATCAGCATACACCACATATCCGCTTATATTCATTGTATCATCACCGGAAAATGCAAATGATGTATGAATATATATATCACCACTGCCTTTTATTGAATTCAGCTGTTTATCGTAATCCTTCTCATCGTTATTCACATACGATGTTATATCCCACTTAACAAGCTCTGAATATATCTTCTGTGCTGTTGAGTTACCGGCATATCTGAGCTGGCCAAGGTACTCCATGGTAGTTGTATTTGTCGCATTCTTATTTTGCTTGATGTATGCAAGCTTGGATTTGTCTATCTTCTTGGATACATCAGCCTTCTCTACACTCTGAAAATACTCCACAGCCTGCTTGTACTCTTTGTTTTTGTATGACTCTGAACCCAGTGCAGAATAGCACTTATCCTTTTCCTTCACACAATCCTTATAGTTCTTGTCCACCTTCTTGTATGTATCTATAGCCTGCTTATATTCTTTATTATTGTACAGTTCATTTGCCTTTCTGTATATACACTCGTTGGCTCTCTTCTTATAATCATCATACTCTGACTTCATATACATATCATAAGCATCATCATAATTACCTGTTTTCAGAAGAACTTCGCCCTTACTGTAATAGCATTTTGCCAGAAGTGTCTTGGAATCACTGTATTCTTCAATGGATGACAGCAATGTGATCGCCTCATCATAATCCTCTGATGATATCAGAAGCTCTGCCTTTTTGTATTTACATTCTGTCATTCTCTGCTCAGCATCACCATTGTTATATGTTCCCGCCTTGGAAAATGAACTTATGGCCGCATCATATGAAGCTGCATTCATCTGATCCATACCGGCATTGTAGTAGCACTGTTCTGATTTTATTGCAGCATCTTCGTAATTATATTTTCCGGCTTTCTCATAATATTCTGCCGCCTCAAGATTGTTGCCTGACTTCTCCAGTTCCTTTGCATAGTCATAAAATGCTCCTCCACTGGCCTTTACACTGGCATCCTTGAAATCTCCCAGATCTTTATACATAGCCACAGCATCATCCACTTCTCCAGCTGCAAGTTTTGCATTTGCATCATTGTAATTTCTGAACTTTGGCACATATATATATGACATCATTCCTATGGATGCCACCACTACTATAGGGATCGTTATCAAAGCCGCTTTCGCACCTTTGCTCATCGATTTTTTCTCACCCTTCTTCTTGATCATGATATCTGCACCCTCAGGAATTGTCTTCTCTGTAGTATTCTCGAGGATAGTTGTATTCACCTTCTTATCTTCCTGTGAAGGAACGGCATTCTCCACCTTTTCTGCTTCAGATGTCTTCTCCGCTGCAGCTCTGTGAAACTCTTTGCCACACACCGGACATTTTTCCGCATTTTCTTCCAGTTCACATCCACAATTATCGCAATACATAACTCTTCCTCCATCATATAATATGTATACTACATATTTTTATATACAAACTCTTCATTTGAAAGTTTTATGATACTATTATCAGGAATCACAACATCCATATTGCTGTATACCTGACTTCCATTCAAATAAGTATGGTTTGTAGAATTGTTATCTCTGAGATAGCTCACCCCATTGATACTTGTAATATATGCATGTCTTCTACTTATCGATCTGTTGCCGGTTATCTTGAAATCCACACCCTGATCTGCTTTGCCGATACAGAATACCTGCTTGTTAATCTGCACAGTCTCTCCTGTACTTCTGCGCGTAAGTGTCGGTTTACTTCCACTTACAAGAGTTCTGTTGCTGAACAGAGTCGTCGGTGGTTCTTCGTCATCAGACTCTGACAGTCTCTTTATCTCCTCAGCCTGTCTCCTGGCAAATTCAGCCTGACGTTTTGCCTCCTCAGCATTCTTACGTGCTGCGAATTCAGCCTGCATTCTGGCCTCCTCTGCACGCATCTCCTGCTCACGGGCACGTCTTATCTCATCCGCATACTTTGATGATACCTTTTCTGCTTTCTGTCGCTCTTCCTCAACAGAACTTATATCTATATTCTCCGAAGTGAGAACAGCTGTCTCCTCATAGTCCCTGACTTCAGCGGCAACTTTCTGTCTCCATATCTCAGCTTCAACCCTGGCAGCCTCGGCCTTCATACGAGCTTCCTCAGCCTGTCTTGCAACCTCTGCCTGATATTTTGCCTCTTCTATCTGTCTCTTTACCTCATTCTCAGCCTGAACTCTGGCAGCCTCAGCTTTCTTTGCTGCCTCCTCGGCCTTATGTATGGCTCTTTCCTTATTGTTCTCCGGTGATACAAGCACCTCACTCTGACCCTTGTCACCCTGTATTATAAGAAGCTGACTTGTGTCTCTGAGTTCTGACACAAACTGCCTAAAATGAAATGCATCAAATTCACTATGATCATTGAAATAATCAACTATCTGATTGGCACACTCAATTGCAGGAGTGTGGGCATACACAAAATTGGATAATATATTCTTTACAAATTCAGCTATATCTGACTCCTCCACCACATTATCAAGTGGAAGATACAGAAGCTGTACGCTAAAATCGCTGAGTCTCACATATATATCATTACAGTTGAGTATGATCTTCTGTGGTGACATACCATTCTGAATGATCGACACCAACTGTCTGCTTATACTGTACACATACTCCACAAGTTCATCTCTGAATACAGGTTTCTGCATAATCTGTCCCAGGCTGATGTCTCCATCTACAGAAAACTCCAGCTTTCTGTCACCTCTGACAAATATCTCCCTGCATGTACTTGTATTTCCCGCAAACGGAATATTAAATGCATTAAGTTCATACTTATTAATATTCACTTCCTGACTCAATTCGTACTCTATCTTCTTACTATCTCTTAAACTCTGTGTCATGCATTTTCCTCCCGCCAAAACAGACAATGATACTCATACAGTATACCAAAATGAAATATTTAATACAAGAAATAATCATTTATGCCATATCCCTGACCTCTTATCCGCAACAAAAAACACTCCCCCACCAGATGAAAATCATCTGGTGGGGGAGTTCATTGATTATGACTATACTATACACTTAATTGCAGCTTCAGCTACCTTTCTATCATATCCAGCCTGCATCAACTGATCGGCAGTTGTATAACCTTTAGTTTTTGCACATTCAATAGCCTGCATCATTGTATCTATTCCAGCAGCCATACCTTCCTCACGTCCTTCTTCACGTATCTTTTCTTCTATCTCCACACTCTTCATATAAGAAATGCCCACCTCTCCATCACTTTTAACAGCCCCAACCATCCGGTGAAGCTCCTTTAATGAATCTGTTCTGGCATTCTCCTCCGTAGAATTCTCCATATACCGAAGAAGGTCTTTAAGCTCTTTCTCCGGCCTGCCCTGTGTGCCCCTCGTGTACAGGAATATCGTAGTTTCGCCATCATCATATGACAGCTCAGGTGCTTCTACACAACATTTTCTCACTGTGTACACCATACGATCTAAGCCAAGCGGATCATAACTCGCTGAGGCACAACAGTCAGTTTGCCAAGCGGCCGCTTAATTATACACCCCAGTATATACCTCACCGCCTTCTCACCATACTCCCTGCTGTTCATCAGGCTGCTGACCAGAAAGTCATCCATCAGATTCATGTCTTCAAGTTTCTTCATTCGCTCTCCTTTCCACAGTGCACCAAGTAGGTAATTAGTAGGAGACCCGCTCGCGATCTTGCTATACGAGTTTCGCAGTTAATCCCTCAACATCCATGGCCAGGAAAACATTACACATATCCCACACCCAAGACTCTCAATGCACTATGCTATAAATTTTTTGAATATAAAAGCATAGAATTCATTGAAATTTCTTAGAAAATAGAACAGCTTCCGCTGATTGAATATTTAGAATATATGCTTTGATGGTAGTGTAGCAGAATTCATATTTCATTGCAACAAAAAACACTCCCCCACCAGATGAAAATCATCTGATAGAGGAGTGCATTGATTTTAACAACCTTTTGTTAACTTTTATAATTAGTTTTTAGCAGCTGTTAATGATATAGTCTTTGGTAATACATCCTCAGAAATTTCTGAAACTGTAATCTCTGCGACTCCTCTATAGTAGTTCTTACTATATACGTATACAACATACTTACCCTTTTCGAGATTGAAATCACTACATGTGTAGGTTAACTCGCTACCATCATATTTGCAATCATGTCTCTGACTAGTAATGTAAGTCTCTACTCCATTAGCATCTACTGAATAAACCTTTATAAGATCAAAACCGCCTGCATTTGAATCCACAATGCTATCCTTAATGATCTTAATTCTAACAGGTGTTGTCTTAATAGATGTAGCTCTTGGAACATCTATATTTCCAATATCCTTTATATCACCCTGTACATCAATTGTTACAGACTTCTCACTATCTACTGAATCATATGTTTTAGTATTTTTTCCATTTACATGAACAGTATAGCTTTCCTTTGCAACTCCTGTTACACTCCAGAATGCCTCGTTTGAAGGAGAGTTGTGCATATCATAAGATCCATTGTAATCAAGTTCTTTATATGCTGCCTGAACGTATTCGTTTATGAAGTTATTTTTATCGTCCTCATCAACATACTTGCTATCTCTTGCTGTTACCTCTGGTAAATCAACTTTTATAAGTGCATTTTCTGTTCCAGCTTCATATATAGTTGCCTTGATGTCTCCTGTTGCCTTTTCAAGCTTGATGTTATCCTGCTTATTAACGCCTGCCTGTAATGCTGCCACAGAAACAGCCTTTACAGCATAATATCTTGATCTGAATATTACAGTATACTCCTCACCAACATTTAATCTGTTTGGATTTGTAGTATCTGAATCTTTACCTGATATAACCTTATACTCACCCTTGTTAGCAGATGTTATTTTGTCAACTGCAACTACAATACCCTTCTTATTTATAACAGTTATATCAACCTGATCTGTTATAGGATCATTATTCTTATCTACAAGTAAACCAGCAATATTGGTATTCTCAATAAGCTTAAAGTTATCTGATACTGTAAACTCACCCTGACTGAGTCCCTCTAATGTCTTATCCTTTGCAGGAACTGGAACTGTGAGTTTTTCGTAGCCATTTACACTTATGCTTATACTATATTTTCCTGGATCAATATTTGCAAATGCTGATGATACATCTATACCATCATCAATCAGGCTTCCACCGCCATAGATTGGGCTATCTACACGCTGCTGATCATTTTCACTAAGCTTCACTCCACATGAATACCACTTATTGATAGTACATGTCTTTACATCTTTTCCATTCTCATCTACAAGAGTAACCTTATTAACAAATAATGGCTTATTAGTATTTGAAAACTGTCTTGCTGATGTAAGCTTAATATTCTGAATATTTGACTGCATTGTTACCTCAGGAATAAGGTTGTTAAGCTGTCTTCCATCATAAGTAAATTCATAATATCCCTTGTTTATATCATAGCTTTCATTCTCATTTGAACCATTCTTATACAATGATAATACTGGGCTTGAGAATCTTATACGATATGTTCTTCCATTGATAAGCTCAGGTATTCCCTCAGAATATTCAATTGCTAATGCACCTCTTGAATTAACAACCTTAAAAGTATCTATCAAATAACTATGTGCAGATACGTCACTTGGATCCTTTTTATAGTTACTTGGATCATACTTTTTCTCACCAAAATCTCTGATCTTTACTTCTTTACCTGATGATGTTACTTCATATACTGCAGCTTTAAGATATGCATTATTACTGTTTGACTTTCCATAAATATCAGTAAGTGAAATTATATCTCCCTCATCAAGGTTAGGATTATTTACAAAGAATGAATTGTCTGTCTTTACTCTGACAGTAAATGTGTAGTTTACAGCTGGAGCAAAATCCACATCTTTTACAACTGCTGTTGATCCTTCTTTATCTACATAAATAGTTTTATATACTGTTGCACATGATGTATTGCTGAAAGCTAAATGATAATATCCTTCTGGTAATGAAAGCTCATTGGCAGGTATAACCTCAACTGCCTTATCAACAGAATGCTGACCTGTTGCATCAACTTCCACCTCTACACTATAATCCCTTACGAATGTCTCATCGTCCTCAGATGATATAACACACTTCACGTCTGTCTTATCTGTGTCTGGCTTACAATCCTTATTCCAGCTAATTGATGAAGCTGCAATATTAAGTCCCTTAAACATTGTTGTCTTTATAAGCTTTGTCTCCTTAGTATCAAGGAACTTAGTAACTTTGTCTGTTTTACTTAATGTAAATTCAGGTACTGTTGCCTCATCATATACAGTATCATAATTATTTGATGAAAGTCCCTTTGTTATAACTATCTTATATGAATCACTTGTACTAAGTTTTTCAGTATTATAACTATAAAATACAAAATAGTTATCACCATAATATGGGAAATATTTGCTATATTCAGCATCTGTAAGAAGAAGTTCATTACTATTCATAAATGCATAATATCCATCATTTGATACTTTTGCATTTGCCATAGCTTTCCACTCGTCATTAACCTTCACATATAAAGTTGCTACTGGAGCCTCTTTAGTAGTTATTTCCAATTTGTTGTTATTCTGATCAACAGTACTATCAAGAACAACATGTCCCATAATAGCAAGCTTGCTATCATCTATAGACTCAATTGTCATGTCATTTGTTGTTACTTCATTTGCCTTTACAACTATTCCTGTATCAGAAGTAGTGTCGAAATAACCTATCTTGGATATAGCTATTGTATAACCGCTATTTTCAGCTAACTCCATCTCGTAATATCCAGATGCATCTGTTTTTGTAGTCTTTATAACTTTATCACCAGCTAAACAACTAACTTCTGCGCCCTCTACATCATTGTTCTCATTATCGCATACATGTCCCGCAATACCTGTCTTGAGCTCAGTAACTGTTATTGTCTGCTTTAAGTCATCTACACTTCCTGAATTGATTGCAAAGATAGAATCTGAAGGAAGTCCAAGTACATATGTACCACTTGTAATCTCACTACTGTTGAACGCATATGTTGCCACGCCATTTATAAGGCTGCCTGATACATATGCAGCAGTAATTTTCTTTCCTGTCTTCTCATTTGTTATATAGAGCTTTGTACCAATGAGCATGCTGTCTGTAACAATATTTGTGTCACTTAACATTGATACATTAACTGTAAATATACCTTCCTGTGTAAGTCCTGCAAATCCAGTAATCATAACTGTGTTGTCATTTACAACTACTACAGTACATGTATCCTTAACCTCTGGCATATCAGCAAGACTAACTGTAATGGTAGCCTTACCAGCTGCTATAGCCTTGATCTGACCTGTTGATGCATTCAATACAGATACAACACTCTCATTACTACTTATGTACTTAACTGCAAGTGTAGGATCTGTGATGCTGAGTGTTGCTGTATCGCCAACTGCAAGAGACTTACTCTTCTGAGCAAATGATACAGTTGGAACACCCTCAACTTTTAAAATCTGATCAGCATGAGTTCCACTGCCATCTACTGCTGTTGCTGTAACAGTTACTGAACCTTCCTTCTTAGCCTCAATAACACCTGTCTTGGCATCGATAGTAGCTACTGTCTCATCTGATACTGAATATACAACTT
>JAQYAS010000099.1 GCA_029338615.1 Clostridiales bacterium | reverse complement strand
AAAAGCTCCCCCTATTTATCACAGGGAGAGCCTTTATTCAATGAATAAATCTATCTCTCAACAGATATTATGTCATTTATTCCGTTGTCTGATTCCTGATAAAATACTTTTATTTTATCTCCGCTCTGTATAAATATCAGCTCCTCGTTCTCTGAGAAATCCTGCTTGTATACATTGTCGTTTTCATCCGTGATATACACATATGTCGTCTCATCCATGTTGATATATTTGATATCAGCTACCGTGATCTGTCTGTTTGGTATATCGTCCGTCATGCTCTGCGTACTCTTAAGTCCGTTCTCTGCCAGCAGCTTGTTGTATGCCGCAAGTGCGTCCTTCTGGGTTGTGCCTGTAGCTACAATATTATACTTCTCCACATCGACAAGCGCATACATCTTTACCAGGCCACCGTTGTCCTTTAAGACCATGATGTAAGTTGGTATTCCGCCAATGTTGATGAGAGATGGGAATGAAGCCTTGTAACCAAGATGCTGTACCTGGCCCTCTGCTGATGCCATAGCTGAGTATTCCTCTGCACCCGCCACTTTGTAATATTTGCTCTCTCCTGTCCGAAGGTTCATCATGGCAAATCCTATGTTGGACTCGTCACCATTTACCGATGTGACACCTGTGTACACCCACACGTCTCCGTCCATGACCTTGTAACCGTAATCATCGGTAGTCCTCTTGCATCCCTTGTTGCCAAATACGCTGTTCCAGTAGCCACCTGAGAGCTCGCCGTACCAGTCATATTTCTGGCACACCAGATCGCCATCATATACACGATCCACCCAGTGTGGAACATCACTGACTTCATGATACTCTGTATCGCCCGTGCACGGATCACATATGACCACACCCTTTACATCCTTTGCACCGAAGAGTCCCGCGTGTGATTCAAGAACCGGACAGATGTAATATGGATTGCCATCGTCATTGAGCTCCAGATAGAAACCTTCAAATATATATGTCGGGTAAGCCATCTGGACATGTCTGTACAGGTTGTTGTTGAAATACGCTGAAGGTGAATATACTATCGGCTTTTCAGTCTGTATATAGTGTGCCTCATTCTTTACCGGATCCACAAGAACATAACCTGGGATTCCGTTCTTCCTGTTGTTCATATATTTGATGAATCCTGCATAGTTGAGTGCTGCGACCTTCATCGGTGCACCGTTGTAATCTATAGTGCTGTAATTACCGCTGACCTCGTACTGGCTGACCACATCCGAGAGTGAACCGACGGCTCTCTCTCCTATGATCCTCGCTGTGCTTGTATCCATCAGCGCAATGTCATTTATCTGCCTGCTCTCCGGGATATCTGTCTGAAAATCTCCGTCCTCTATATTGATGAGGCTTGCGTATTTCGATGCACAAAACAGCTTGGATGACGCCGCTACCATGATAAGTCCGACTACTATCATTATCACTACTATCCATGCTGCCGGTTTCGTTGCTTTCGTTGCGACACTTCTGGTATCATTACTCTCCACCGTGAAATCAAGCGTACAAAAGCCAACAAGCGCAACTGAAATGACCATCCATACCCAGAAACTTGTACTCTGTATGTTGATCGCCGGTATTGCCGCATAATAGTATATAAGCTCTCCTATGACCAGCACGACAAATGCTATCACATTCCATTTGCCGAGCCTTCCTGGAGGCTTTGCAAATATCTCCTTTGCCGCTCCTGTACTTTTCTTTTTCTTTGTCTGTTTACCCATGTTGCCCTTCTTTCCGGCTTACCACGATCTGATTTTTCGCTGCATATACTTACCGGATCGTGACTGCCATTAATCTATCTACTCCATATGTCTGCCCCATATATTATCATCTATTCCGATAAAAATATATATCTATCCGGTATATGTTATGCCTCGTATCGTTCTGCCAGTGAACGATTGTATATATGTGTTCTCCTGTGCTTTTTGTTATCCTTTTGCCTGCTTTAACAGGGCATCCTGCAAAACCTATGCAGAGGCTACTTTCTCTATCCACTTCACAGCCTTCGCCAGCCTCTTCCCAGAATCGGCAAAATGTCCACCTGGATTTATCTCATATATAACATCATTGTCTTTTTTGAGAAGTTCGCAAATCTCCTTTGTCCGATCCGCCACAGTTGCCATAAGTCTGTCTGACGTTCTCGATTCCTTACCACCGAGGCTGATGTATATACATTTATTCGCAAGTGTTGGCTGGCTGTTTACATATTCCACAAATCCCGGATACCACATTGAACCTGAACATGTGGCACACCCGGCAAATATATCCGTCTGATACATTGCCCAAAGTGCAAAAAGCCCGGCAAGCGAGTATCCCATGATATAAAGAGGTCTGTTCGCCTGACTTTGAATATCCAACTGCGGGATGACCTGCTGTTCTATATAATCCAGTGTCCGTCCCGCCTCTCCGGCAAATGATCCATCGACCTCATCCGATCTCCACGGTGAGAGATCCCTGTTCCAGTCATCTATCTGTATCGCAACAAGGGTAAACCGTTTCTCATCCACCAGTTCCCTTATAGAATCCGCTGTGTGCTCCAGTTCATCTCCCCTGTGTGGGTACATGACCCAAAGGATGATCGGACCATTTTCCGAAGATATAAGTGTGTGTATCTGCATGTATGTTCATCTCCTATAGTGTGTCGGCTATCTTCTGGACTTCCTCCACTGATATGTTCAGTTTCTTCGCTATCTCTTCTATAGGAACCTTCACATCCAAATATGCCCTCACTGCACCCTTTAATTCTCCTCTGGCTTCCGCCCTATCAAGTACTTCACACATATTTTTTAAACCTCCTTTATTTCCGTTAGCCTGCGCCTGTTCAAATCTTTCGTCCTGCGTCAATACGCTCATGAGCTTTAACACCTCGTCAACATGTTTTATAGTCTCTTTGGATGGTATATAATCTTTGTTGATCCGCATTTGCACAAAATAATCGGCAACAATCCTAAAGTCACTTTTAAACATTTTCACCTGCTCCGGTGTAAGATAAGCTATCTCAAAAATGTTTATTTTATAGTCACTGACATATGGTTTCCACTCATCCGTTATATCAAGAATATCGTAGAGAGACCGCCCCTTTATCCATCTTTTTTGTCCGAAATAAAGCACAATTGTAACAACCGGGTATATTTCTCCACCCTTTACCAACAATTGCCTTTTATATGCAGCACCATCATATGCTATAACACGGAGAGCCTCCTCTTGTTTCTATGAAAAGCAAAGAAACCAATAGAGGATAGTTGCATGAATTTATAGCCATATTTTTTATAATTATACTATAGCAAAACCTGAGCGGCAACACACCTCTACCGTCTCCATATTAATTTGAATTATTTTGTGATAATCGCAGTGAATTACTGCAAAGATCAAGTTCGGAATTACACATAACATGATAAACGAAATATAACACGCTGATTTTAGAAATACAATTAAATAACTATAAACTATTCAAACGTATTGAACTCGTAATTTCATACCAGAAGAACGAATTGTCACCGGAAGAACTTTTGGATATAATGAATTATATAAACAGGATCATTAAACATATTGCAGATGGCAATGAATATGAGGAAAGGATGGTGAGTATCATGGGTGGTAGAGTGGAATTAACCAAATCCAAAAAAATCATAAGACTGGAATATGAGAATTATATACTAAGTCTTTTTTCAAATGGAGCTGATTTTGGATTGATGAGAAAGTCTTTTTCCGAAAAAATCTTTTCAAATGAACGAT
>JAQYAS010000098.1 GCA_029338615.1 Clostridiales bacterium | reverse complement strand
CTCCTTACATAGATGGACCGGATGACATAACAGTATCTGTAGGAGATGAGATTAACTGGTCGGATTATTATAATGTAACTGACAGTGATCCTGATATACAGAGTGCACTGAAGTCAACCACGGATGTGGATACGAGCAAAGTAAACATTGTAAACACAATACTTACGGTGACAGACTGGGCCGGTAATACATCTACAAAGACTGTAAAGGTGAACATAGTTAATGAATAAAACAAAAACAGGAGCCAGAATGTTTAATAAACATCCTGGCTCCTGTTTTTGTTTTATGATAGTGGTGGTGTTCGCAGCTGTTCATCCAGCTCCGAATTATCCACAACAGTTGTTTTCGTTTTCTTAACCTTGCTCTTTTTACGGATTGCTGATTTCTTATGTATATGCTTGATAAGTGATACTATAAGCAACATGATAAGTCCTATGCTTATCAGTACCACTGACAAACCGTATTTGTCCAGAATCTTGTCTATGAAGCTGTAACTTGACTTCTGCCATAATCCGTCGGCTTCAAGATCTGCCTGTACTCTTGTGAGGCAATATTCTGTTCCGGTACACTTTGGAATACCTGGCAGACGAGAGGTTATAGCAGTGAGATTAGGAGCCTGCTCATCTGTTATGTTGAAATATGTATACGAGAGAACTTCCTTACCTGTTGTGGTGACAGGATCATCAAGTCCCAGATTGATAAGGTACCATTCTCCGTTCAGATATACAGCATTCCATGCACAGTTGTTGATATAGCTTTCTTCTTTTAACTGTTTCTGCGTGTCGACTGAATCATCTATGAGATCAGAATTCTGACCTTCTATATAAATGCACGGAACACCTACATAATCCATAATTGCTTTGAAAGCCTTGGCATATCCGTAGGTTACAGCCGACTGGTATTTGGAATTAAATACGCCGTCTGCGGTATAGGCATATATATTATCTTTGTTTTTGGTTGTTACGTCTGATGCATAATAAACCTTGTTAATGATTGCGTTGTGGATCAGGTAAACCTTTTCATAGTCCGTCGCTGATTTGTCCAGAGTGGCGGCATAATTCTGTACGGTCATATCGTAATTATTCTTATAGACTGAACGGGTGTTACCGTTTGCATATAGAGAATAACATTCGATTGTAAGTGAAATGTATCTCAGATCACCGGAGGATTCCTGCTTATATACGTAGTTGTCCGACATCCAGAAATATTCAGGATGATCAGCGAGAACTGCATTTACCACCTGGTCCATACCTTCAGCGCCGATAACTTCCCAGTCTTTGTTACTGACCGAGAGGACAAATGCTGTATAATAGCCATCGTCCTGATAGCTGGCCGTCTGAGTAGAATTGTGGAACTGACGGGCAGCTTCATTGATCTGTTTGTAAACAGTTCTATATGCGCTGTTGTCAAATTGGTCATAGAAATATGTCGTCCCGTTTACGGTATGTGCATCAGTACTGCCGTTGCCTGAGTCGCTGTTTTCTGCGGCCACGATTGATGTTGATAACGAAAAAACCATAATCAGCGCAAGCAACAGTGTAAAAAATTTCTTTTTCATAAGTTAGAACACACTCCTTATTTTGCTTATGCAAATATTCCCTTATATATTTCCCTCAATAATAACACATTATAACTTTTTTTGCTACATCAATCTGCTGGACTTTGATGTGACACTGTGTATAATAATATAGGTGTCTATGAAAAAAAGTTCGTACATTAAGAGAGAGAGGTAGCGGATATGGCTTCCAGTTGTGATATGTGTACTCATTATGTATATGATGAGGAAGATGATTTCTATGAATGTCTGGTCAATATGGACGAGGATGACTTTGCCAGATTTGTGGCAAGGGGATACGACAATTGTCCTTATTTCCAGTTGGATGACGAATATAGAATAGTAAGACATCAGATGTAATATAGTAGATCTGTAGATAAATGACATGTACCCACTCTGTCGGAATCCTTATCCGGCAAAGTGGGTACTGTCATTTGTTGGCTGTAATATTTTATTTTTGAAATGATTCTGCAAGTTCTGTGAGGTAAACATATCTTTCCAGAAGCTGATCAAGTTCGGCCTCCAATTGTTCCTTTTCTGCGCTGAGACTGCTTAGTTTTACAAAATCAGATACAGAATTATTGATTTTGGCCTCTACTTTGGCAATGGCCTCCTCTTTGGCGGTTATATCATCTTCTATTGTGTCGTATTCTCTCTGTTCTTTATAAGAAAATTTCTTTTTTGCTGAGTTGGGCTGAGGCTTTCTGGCTGCCTGGCTGTCAGTTCCTGTGGCCACAGGTGCAGTTGTTTGGGAAGCAGATTTTGTCTCGGTTTCTGATGCGCTGTTGGCAAATGTGCCATGAGTGATGTAATAGTCAGTATAACCACCTTCAAACTGGGAGATTCCTCCGTTTCCATCAAATACAAGCAGTTTTCGAACAACCCTGTCCAGAAAATATCTGTCGTGGGAAACAACGATCAGTATCCCCTGAAATGAATCCAGATAATCTTCTAGAATACACAGCGTTGATATATCCAGATCATTGGTAGGCTCGTCGAGTATGAGAACATTTGGGGACGATATCAGCACTTTGAGAAGATACAGGCGTCTTTTTTCACCTCCAGAAAGCTTTTCTATCCGCTGATGTTGAAGTGTCCCGTCAAACAGGAAACGTTCACACATAGTAGAGGCAGACATAAGGCCATCAGTTGTCTGGATGTATTCTGCAGTTTCCTTTACATAGTCAAGCACTTTCATCTGAGGGTCAAGAGCTTCATTCTCCTGAGAAAAGTATCCAATACGCACGGTATCGCCTATTTCTATATGACCGCTGTCAGGCTTGATAATACCGGTTATAAGCTTCATCAATGTTGTCTTTCCACAGCCGTTTGGACCGACAACCCCTATTCGGTCGGTTCTGAGAAAGTTGTAAGAGAAATCTCTTATAACAGGATTTGATCTTCCGGGCCAGGTCTTGCCTATGTTGTATAGTTCAACAGTCTTGTTGCCAAGACGGCTAGATATGGAACTCATAGTTACGGACTGGGTTTCTTTGATAAGTTCTTCACTTGCAAGTTTTTCATAGCGTTGAATATGTGCTTTCTGCTTGGTGCTTCGTGCTCTTGCACCTCTCTGCATCCATGCAATTTCTTTTCTGAGTATGTTCTGGTGTTTGTTCTGCGTAGCTAAGGCTATGTTTTCTCTCTCTGCTTTAAGCATGAGAAAACCTTCATAGTTGGAATTGTAGCTGTACGTCTTGCCCTTGTCGATCTCAACGATGCGATTGCAGACCTTATCCAGAAAATATCTGTCATGGGTGACCATGACCAGTGCACCTTTGTAGGCACCAAGATAGTCCTCCAGATATTCTGTCATATCATTGTCGAGGTGGTTTGTAGGTTCATCCAGCACAAGTATATCGCAGCTTGAAAGAAGCGCGGCGGCCAGAGCGACCTTCTTGCGCTGACCTCCGGACAATGTGTTGACCATGATGGATGTATCGTCGAAACCAAGCTTGTGCAGAAAGGATTTGGCGTCTCCTTCAATGCTCCATTTGTTGTATTCGTCTACATTGGCGGTTATAACGTAATCGTATATGCTGATCTGGCCATCGAAATCAGGTGTCTGAGGAAGGTATCGGATGACAACATTGCTGCCTTTGGACAATTGTCCGGCGTCACATGTGTCGATGCCGGCTATGATCTTTAAAAGTGTTGACTTGCCGGTTCCGTTGATACCTATCACACCTATTTTTTCTCCTGAGTTGACAGAGAAATCAGCTCCGTCAAACAGGACTTTATCAGTGTATGACTTTGAAAAATTTTTGATCGTAAGTAAATTCATATGGTTATATGCCATGATACAGGCATTCCTTTCGTCAGAATAAAATAAATATTTTGATGCATATAACATTGTAAATGTATAGAATTGGTGCGTCAAGGTGCATATATTAATATGAAAAACTAGACAAAATTTTGATAAACGATATCTGTAGTCAAGAAGAACATTTGTAAAAAAGAGTTCCAATAATTAGTCAAATTGCATAAAAATAAAGGTAATATTCCTTTTCTGATTAAGAAAAACAAGCCAAATGCACAATTTGGTTTACATTTTCTTGATTTTGTAATTTGCAAAATATTCCAGAAAGTAGTATAAATGGAGCATTGAAAATGAGACCCGTAAATGGAGGTAATTTTTATGATAAAATCAACAGATATCAAAGTAAGGCTCGATTCCGTAGAACAGGTAAGAGAGTTTGTAGAAACAATGAGAAAATATGACGGAGATGTGGATGTATACTCAACCAATCGCAATTATCTGGTAGATGGAAAATCAATATTAGGAGTTTTCAGCCTTGGACTTGATCAGGAGCTTACAGTAAAGTTCTATAATGGAACCACAGAGTCATTTATAAGTACACTTCAGCCATTTATGCAGGTTGCATAGGGCGAGAATATTACAAGGATTTCCATAGGTATTCATGGACGGTATGCATTGACACACTCACAGATAGAGTGTTAGAATGTCCCTATAATAAAAGATAATTAGGGGGCGCAGCCAATGCAGATTACAGAGATGAAAGCTAAAGTTAACACAATGGATGACATCAAGAAGTTTGTTGCATACCTGAATCAGTTTCCAAATGATGTTGACGTTTCATCAGCTCAGTATGTTGTGGATGGAAAGTCAATCTTAGGTGTGTTCAGCTTAGATCTTGAGAGGCCACTCACAGTAAAGTTTCATGGAGAAGTTGCACCGGAACTTCAGGCAAAACTCGATGAGTTCAAGTGCTGATCCTATAGGATACATAAGAAGGCAAATAAAAGGCAGGCTGCATTTGCAGGCCTGCTTTTTGTTTGCATAAGATTTTGTATGGGATTATAAGGAAGGAGAGGTTGAGATGGTATATGAATCGGAACAGGGGCTGGAATACCATATAAAGGTTAATTCTGACCTGATAGGCGGATATGTGATATTGCCGGGAGATCCAAAAAGATGTGAAGCTATAGCGCGCTATTTTGATGATGCAAGACTTGTCGCTGACAACAGGGAATTTGTGACATACACAGGTTATCTTAATGGGGAGAAAGTGAGTGTTACATCGACAGGAATAGGAGGACCGTCAGCTGCTATTGCCATGGAGGAGCTTGTTCATGCAGGAGCACATACATTCATAAGGGTTGGAACGTGCGGTGGCATGCAAACAGATATAGCAGGTGGAGATATAGTGGTTGCCACAGGGGCTATCCGAATGGAAGGGACAACCAGAGAATATGCACCTATAGAATATCCTGCTGTGGCAGATATAAACGTGGTAAATGCACTTGCAGCTTCGTGCAGGGATATGGGCATTGGAGTTCATACGGGAGTTGTACAGAGCAAAGACTCATTTTACGGACAGCATTCTCCACATAGAATGCCGGTGGGATATGAGCTTGCGGATAAGTGGGATGCATGGAAGAAAATGGGATGTCTGGCATCTGAGATGGAGTCGGCAGCTTTGTTTATTGTTGGGTCATATCTCAGGGTGAGAGTAGGTGCCTGTTTCCTTGTGGTGGCGAACCAGGAACGTGCAGCGGCGGGATTGCCAAATCCGGAAGTCCACGATACGGACAGGGCTGTACAGGTTGCTGTGGAGGCGATGAAGAAATTGATATCAGATGATAAGAAATGAATAAAAAGCTCATGTTATGCCAAGAATTTTGGGTATAACATGAGCTTTTCTTTGCTAGAATTTGAATACATGGCCTATGTCGGTCTTGTAGTTTTCCAGATAGTCAAGAATGGTATCTGTATCGTCCATGACGGTGTAGATATCATTGGTGGCAGCCGACATAAAACCCTTGTCTGTGGTTGATCTGAGCATAGTCAGCATATCATTGTAGAAACCATTCTGGTTGAAAATAACTATGGCCTTGCCATGGCGACCGAGCTGTTTCAGGGTGAGGATCTCAAAGAATTCTTCGAGGGTGCCGATTCCACCTGGGGTTACAATGAAGGCGTCTGCCCTGTCTTCCATGATCTGTTTTCTTTCTCTCATGGTCTTGGTGGTGATCAGCTCTGTAATGTTGTCAAACAGTATACCATCTACATTGAAAAATGATGGCGTAACACCGATTATGTCTCCGTTTTCTTCGCATACCCCTCTGGCTACAGCTCCCATAAGGCCATTGGCACCGGCACCGTATACCAGGGTGTGTCCTCTTCTTGCAATTTGTCTTCCGAGATATTCGGTTGTATCTATGTAGAAACGGTCTATATCATTGCTGGATGCTCCGAATACGCAAATGTTCATAAATAACCTCCAATAAACTGTGATAGATGTTTTAGTACCTAGTATATATAATGTATGAGAAATTTAAAAGAAATATTTTGCAAAAATATGTTGAGGATTGTGTAAAAGAAAAACTACGGGACAAAATATATTGTCCCGTAGTCATATTTGAATTTTGCTGATAAAATCAGAGCGTTCAGATGTGAACAAAAAACCTTTACAGAAGATCCACAACCTTGCTCAGTATAGCAATTTCCTTTTCCTTTGCACTCATAAGATACTTTTCAAATCTGTCTATACAGTCGACGTTGCCGGTGATAGATGTCTTGATAAGAAGGTTTCTTGCTGTGAGCATGGTGTTTTCAACCTCCATATATCCGTTCAGGATCTCATCATTGAATTCCAGAACACCTTTGTCCATCATGTATTTAAGTCTTTCCATCATAAGAACCTTGTGATCGTATAAAAGGTGAAGAGCTCTTATATCGAAATCAGGATCTTCCGCTGATAACTGCTTTCCAATCTGCTTGAGTACTGCATCATAGACATTAACCCCAAAAACTGTGTCGTTAAAGCGGTTCCTCATCATACGGAAATGGTTCTTACTGTCCTTAGATTCAAGATATTCAATAAGAGTATCTTTGATATATTTGGTGTCAAGCTCATAGTATGTATCTCCAAGATTCTTCTGGATGACGTATATTCCACGGCGGCCTTTGTAGTCGTCCTTGAAGATGTGATCCTCAGGTGCGCTTATAGAATCATATCCGTTTTTTACGTCGGCGAAAGAAACCGTTGTATAGGAGTAATGCTCACCAAATGTAAAGTCACCCACGTTAAACTGTTTTGTCTCGTCGTCATATCCAAAGATAAAAAGTTCGTGAGGGAACTTGTAGTCTGCACCGGAATCACAGAGGATTTTGGCCTCGTCAAATACTCCGTACACATATCCGCCAAGATCTATGGTTTTCTTGATAAATGTGATTATATCACCACAATAGCTTTCTATCTGCTCCTTGGTCATGAGTGAGAATAAAAGGTAAGGACATTCCTTAAGAGAACTGCTTCCAGGCATCATATCGGCCAGAAGCATCTCGTCCCCTGTAAATATCTCCTCAATATTATAACATCTCAACTGTATGTAATTGCTGAATATCCAATTCTTAGCTTTCTCGTCATCCCCTATGATCGAGAAAAGTGTGGCATGCCACTGCCATGATGTAATCATTGGATAGCTTGTTGGCAAAACTTTCTTGCTCATTTGCTTATTACCTCCATTTCGTGTTTAGATTACGGTTGTTTAGCCGATCTTAGCTGCAACTGCTTTTACTACATCGTTCATGTCATAGTAGAGGCCTAAGGCCAACTCAGAATCTGCAAATTCTATACCGAAAGCGTTCTCAAGTCCAACTATGAATTGAATGATGGAGACTGAATTTACCCCATATGTTGCAGTCAGTTCTGCAGCCATATCCAGCTTGTTCGTATCTATTTCTGGAAGAACCTCAGAAAAAATCTTTAATACTTTTGCTGTTAATGCTTCTTTGTCCATTTCAAACCTCCTATTTGTTATTAAGTTTGTTACCAATGCACGTTATATATATTTTAATGTGTTTCACAGTATTTTTCAATAAAATTATTAAACTCATACAGAATTGTTTGTGCAATTTTGTGTTAAATGTTAAAATATCCGTGATAAATCCTGGACATGTATGGTATAGTTGAATAAATTATCTAATTTGTTTTTTGCAAGATTACAGGATATTATAAATATAACAAGGCAGGGTGATATAGTTATGAAAATAGTGGTTTTGGATGGATGCGCAGCAAATTCCGGAGATATAAGCTGGGACAGCCTGGAAAAATATGGAGAGCTTACTGTGTATGCAAGAACGGACATAGAAGATGTGGTGCCCAGGATCGGTGATGCAGAGATCATAACAACAAATAAAACGGTGATAGACAGGGCTGTTATAGAGGCTTGTCCGAATCTAAAGTATATAGGAGTCCTTGCGACAGGATATAACGTTGTGGATACAGAAGCTGCCAGGGAGCATGGAATAATTGTTACCAATGTACCGGCATACAGTACAGATGCCGTTGCTCAGTTTACATTTGCGCTGATTCTGGAACTTGCTAACCATGTTGGTGAGCACAACGGATCTGTGATGAGTGGCGGATGGGTCAAGAGCAGGGATTTCTCATACAGTGTTGCACCTACCATGGAGCTTGCTGGAAAAACTCTTGGAATAATAGGATATGGAAGTATAGGAATCAGGGTTGCTGAGATAGCGCATGCTTTTGGAATGAAAGTTCTAGTCAGCAGCCGTACACAGAAAAAATTGCCAGAAGGTGGATGGATAAAGTGGACAGAGAGGGAAGAACTGTTCTCTCAGTCCGATATAATAAGCATTCACTGCCCATTGTTCCCAGAGACAGAAGGTCTGATAAACAGGGACAGCATAGGGCTTATGAAGAAGTCGGCTCTTATTATAAATACTGCCAGAGGCGGCTGTATTGTGGAGCAGGATCTGGCTGATGCACTGAATTCCGGGCGCATAGCAGGTGCGGCTGTGGATGTGATATCCCAGGAGCCGATGGCGCCAGACAATCCACTGCTGACGGCCAAAAATATAGTGATCACACCTCATATAGCCTGGGCGCCAAAAGAGGTCAGAGAACGGCTTCTGAATATTGCAGGGGAGAATATAGGGGCATTTATAAGTGGACACCCGGTAAATGTGGTTGATTAAAGGAGATACAGACTATGGAAAGCAGTTCGTTTGAAGATGTAAACAGACTGGTAAGGTCGGAGTTATATGAGCATATGGATCCTGAATTTGGAAAATATCTTGCCATGAATCTTCCGGGATGTGGCAATATAATAGGCGTGAGACTGGATGATCTTAAGGAGATTGCAAAGCAGATAGCAGGAATTAACTGGAAGGAGTATCTGAAGCATGCGCCGGATGATACCCTGGAGGATGTGGTTCTCCAGGGACTTGTTCTCGGATACGCACAGGGCAAGCTGGAGGAAATACTTGCTTACGCTGATGAGTTCGTTCCGAAGATAGACAACTGGTGGGTGTGCGATTCGTTCTGTAGTACATTTGTGGCAGCGTCCATGTACCCGGAGATCGTGTGGGAATTCATCATGAAATACATGGGAGATTCCGAACTAAATCCTGCGTGGAGAAAGAAGCAGGAGGAAGAAAATGTGCCAGAGGGGCAGGGCGGAATCTCCGTGGGAACATGGCAGGATATGTCAGATGATTTCAGATTGAGATTTGTAGCGATCATGCTGAAGTGTTATTTTGTAAATGATAAGTATATAGACAAATGCCTGTATGCGTTTGAGCATATGCAGGATGGAGGATACTATGCGAAGGACGGAGTTGCATTTGGGCTTGCTGAGAGCTATTTCGTGTTCCCTGACAGGACAGCTGAATACATAAAGAATGCGAATTTTGACAGAATGATACTGGAGATGACAAAGAACAAGATAGAGAAGATATACAGACTGTCGGAGACGGATGTGAACAGGTTTGCAGAAGTGATAAAGTAGCCATTTTTGTTATGCTATATGACGTATGTGTTAAAGCGCACAATGGCTGGTGAAGAGAGCCGGTTATATAACAAGGTAATGAATATAAAAATTAAGAGAAGGACATTATATTTGCAGGAGGAATTCTTATGAAGGATTGGAATGCGGATATGGATGTCCTTTTTGCTTTGCTTGGGATAAATAATATGGAAAATGAGTTTGCAGTGGCTATAGCACTGGCGGCGGTCGCGGTGGCAGCTGCCGCATGTCTGATTTTGTGGCTGAAAAGAAGTGATGAACGGGCAGGAATGGATGGTGGTACAGTCGATATGGGAAATGGCCCCAATGGCCAAAATGGGGGAACAAAGAGAGCGGTGGTCAGTGATATTGCTGTAGCACTTGGCGGAACGGCAAATATATACAGCATCATGAGCAGTGATACAAGACTCAGGGTCACGGTAAATGATGGGGCACTTGTTGACAGGAGACGGCTAAAAGCCACAGGTGCACTGGGGGTTTTGGCAAAGGGCAGGCAGGTACAGGTGTTTTATGAAGATCAGGTGGAAAGAATATGTAGGGAGCTTACTAGATATATAGATTGTCATAGAAAAAACGATATGGAACAGGAGGCGGAGATTGATTATGAGAGAGTCATTAAAAAAGTGTATGTGCCTGTTGAAGGTGATGTTGTGCGCATATCTGATATATATAGCTTACAGGACCTGGGAAACAGGGGTGTTGGCGTCTGTGCGATTCGAGCCGCACGGGGAGAGATCAGAGCGCCATTTGACTGCCAGGCTGGATATAGTAAAACCGGAGAAGGCCAGTTAGAGTGTGAATCTGAGGATGGGTGTGTGGTCAGAATCCGACTTATAGCTGAAAAAAATACTGGATGGAAACGTACAACACACCCTGTTGATATAAGGCTGCTGTGTGATGATGGAGAGCGTGTGAGGAAGGGAAGACTTCTTGCTGAGTATCCATATGAGACACTAGCTGGCAAGGGAGAAGAGGTATATGCTGTGATGGAGGTATATGCCGTGGACGTTGATCAGAAATATAGCGGAGAAAGAGTTACAGATGGAATACCAGTCCGTATAGAAAAACGGAATAGCAGGTGCAGTCTCAAGGTAAATATAAGAGAGAAAGTAAATTATGAATATGTGGCATGTGAGATGGTAGAGTAAAGAAAATCCGGGGGTAAAACAGATTACTCCCGGGTAGCTCTTTCTATTATTCCGGCCAGTGTGTCGATGACCTTGCCTGGATCCTGATCCTTATATTTAAGAAAGGTGTATGCACAGCCCTGTACAAACATGGAAACTTCTACATTCTTTGCCAGATCGTCCCTGAATTCAGGCCGCATATCGTATATCTTCTCTTTGATGAGGGCATCAAGCTTGTTGGTCAGAACACCATAGCTTCTGTTATCATCAGGGAAGAGTATGGAAAATAAGTGTCCCTGGTTGATAAATGCGCTGCACAACTGTCTGCTTGCTTCAGCAGGATTGGTCAGCATATATTCAGGGTTGGGAATGTCCCCTATGAGGGACAGAAGCGCATCATTTTCAAGAAATTCTGACAGATCGTATATATCCTGAAAATGTAGATAGAAAGTCTGTTTGCTGATATTTGCCTTTTCTGTGAGTTCCTTAACTGTTATCTTTTCCACAGGCTTGGTGGCACGCAGTTCGA
>JAQYAS010000097.1 GCA_029338615.1 Clostridiales bacterium | reverse complement strand
ATAAGGATATCACCACCGGAACTTCTGGAGAGTGCCGAGAGACTGGGAAGACTGTACGATGTAGAGAAGCTTACATTGTTTAATGTGGTCGAGATAGTGGATTCCAATCCTGAGATGTTCAGGGGAAAGAAAGTATTTATCAACAGTATGCCGGGACATATGCTCACATTGGAGGATCGTGCTGTATTCCTGGACAAGGTTAAAAGGCTGCAGTGTGCAGGAGTTGTTATAGAATTTACCGAAGGCGCGGAGCTGTCTGATTATGAATTGCAGGATCTGAAATCATTCCTGCGGGGAAATGGCATGGAGATAGCGATAGACGACTATGGTTCAGGATATTCCAATGTCAACAACCTGCTCAGATATATGCCGGAGTATGTCAAGATAGACAGAATGCTGCTGTCAGGGATAGATAATGATCCTCACAGACAACATTTTGTCAGGGACATAATAGAATTTACCAGGGACAATAATATTAAGGCGCTGGCAGAGGGAATAGAGACCACAAAAGAGATGAAGACAGTTATACAGCTTGGAGCAGATCTTATTCAGGGCTACTATACAGCTCATCCTAATGCCGAGATTGTACAGCTTATCTCGCCACAAGTTGTAAATGAGATAGTACAGTACAATAACAAGGAGGATGATGCTGATCGCAGAGAGACATTTGTCATGGAATACACCAGGAGTGTATCTCTGATGAAGCTTGCAAATGAAGGATTCAGGCGGATACTGATCGCTCAGAAAGCCGGTGGAGATAATACGGTGCGTATAGTAGGTGCGCATGGCTTTAACCCGGAGATAACGCTTTCTGTGAAAGATGGATTCACTGGAACGATAGTTCTTCAGAATGTAAGTTTTACAAGTGAACGGGATCTTCCGTGCATAGATTGCGGAGAGAATACGGATCTTCATATAGTACTGGAAGGCAGAAATGCGTGCAGGGTAGGCGGAATCAAAGTGCCGGAGTCATCCAGAGTAACATTTACCGGTAATGGTGATATGAAGATGACAGTCAATGGCAACATGTACTATGGAATAGGAAATGACGTGAAATCAAAACATGGAGTCCTCAAGTTCAAACAGGATGGAGCAATTGCCATAGATGCAAATGGAGTTGATGGAGTGGCCATAGGAGCCGGTTATGGCGGGCAGCTTCGTGTGGAGAAAGGCCGTTATGACATATGCGTGAACGGAAACCTCGGGGTTGCTGTCGGAAGCATACATACGCCGGTGGATCTGAAACTCCTGCAGTGTGACATAGATATAGAATTTGATGCGGCAGAGGGTGTTGCGATAGGCTCCTGCAATGAACATGCGGATATCATGGTGCGCAATACATCTATAGCACTCAGAGGTTCATCCAGCAAATATGTGGCTATGGGAACGCTGGATGGAGACGGATGCATGGTGGATATATGCAGATCGCATGTAGATATGAATCTTAAAGGAGATTCGTGCATAGCCATAGGAGCAGATCACGGAAAAGCTGATGTCAGATTTGAAGATGCCAATTCCCGCCTGGCTGTCCAGGGCGAACAGTGCTTTGCGATAGGAAGCAGAGATGGCAGGGGAATCCTGACAAGTTCAAATGCTGATCTGAATATCGTAGTAAAGAATGGTATGAATATTGATCTTGCGGTTGCGGATGAGGATATCAGTCTAGTTAATGGCCGTTACATGTTTATGTTGAATAATAGGAATATTGAGCGGAAGGTTATTGAGAGGTATTGATTGACTGACGCATAATATTGACAGGGCGGTTATTGTTGCTCTCAGGCATGCTTGCCTGGCTGAGCCCCGCCCTGTTACCCGTTAGGGCAAAAATATAAAGGAATGATGTTTTATTTACAAGGGAGGATATTATGGAAAGAGAAACTATGTGTATACAGGCTGGATACCAGCCTAAGAATGGTGAGTCAAGAATGATTCCTATCGTGCAGAGTACTACATTTAAGTATGATACAAGCGAGGATATGGGAAAGCTGTTTGATCTTGAGGCAAGCGGATACTTCTATACAAGACTTGCAAATCCTACCAACGACTATGTGGCGGCTAAAATCTGCGCACTGGAGGGTGGCTCGGCAGCTGTGCTTACCTCGTCTGGACAGGCAGCTACTTTTTTCTCTGTTTTTAATATAGCGGGAGCTGGCGATCATGTTGTTGCATCTTCAACTATCTATGGGGGCAGCTTTAATCTTTTTTCTGTTACCATGAAGAGGATGGGTGTGGAATTTACATTTGTGGATCCTGATTGTTCTGATGAGGAGCTTGAGGCGGCTTTCAGACCGAATACCAAGGCGGTATTTGGCGAGACTATTGCCAATCCGGCGCTTATAGTATTTGACATAGAAAGATTTGCCAATGCTGCGCATGCACATGGGGTGCCGCTTATTGTGGACAATACATTTGCCACACCGATCAACTGCAGACCTATTGAATGGGGTGCAGATATAGTTACGCATTCCACTACAAAATATATGGATGGCCATGATGCTACCGTGGGCGGAGCTATCATTGATTCCGGCAATTTCGACTGGATGGCACATGCGGATAAGTTTCCTGGCCTTACTACTCCTGATGAGTCGTATCACGGTGTGGTATATGCAGAAAAATTTGGACAGGGAGGCGCGTACATCAACAAGATCGTTGCTCAGCTTATGAGAGATCTGGGACCGATACCGGCCCCTATGAATTCATATATGTTGAATCTGGGATTGGAATCACTTCATGTCAGAATGCCTCGACACTGTGAAAATGCACTTGCTGTTGCAAAGTTCCTTGAGTCGCATGAGAAGATAGCATGGGTTAATTATCCGGGACTTCCGGGCAGCAAATATTATGAGAGAGCTCAGAAATACATGCCAAATGGAACTTGCGGAGTCGTATCATTTGGAGTTAAGGGCGGCAGAGCAGCTGCTGAGGCCTTTATGAAGGAACTTAAGGTTGCCATGATTGCAACGCATGTTGCGGACGCACATACATGTGTGCTCCATCCGGCGTCGGCCACACACAGACAGATGAATGATGAGGAACTTCTGGCGGCAGGGGTAAGTCCTGATCTTGTCAGATTGTCCGTTGGCATCGAGAATGTCAATGATATCATTGCGGATCTGGAGGGAGCGCTGGCTGGAGTTTGATAGGACGGACGCGAGATAGGACGGACGCATAAAATAGGATGGACGCATAATAGGACGGGGCGGTTGTTGTTGCTCTCAGGCACGCTTGTCTGGATCAGCCCCGCCCTGTTTCCATCTGCACTTTGCTCCGACCGCAGCAAGGGCGTCTGCGGATCTCCGCTCCGGCAGGAAACAGGTCGGACCTAATCCGCCTGCGCTATCGCCTGGGAAGCAACGAACAACCGCCCCCCGTCTTATTATGCTGTGTACTGAAGGACGAGAGGAAGGGAACGTCTGCCAGGGTTATCGCCTGGGGAGCAACGAACAACCGCCCCGTCCTATTATGCTGTGTGCTGGAGGACGAGAGACAGGGAATGTCTGCCAGGGTTATCACCTGGGGAGCAACGAACAACCGCCCGTCCTATTATGCTGTGTACTGGAGGACGAGAGACAGGGAAGAAGGTAAAAGAAGAAGATAAAGGGTGGCGACGGTTTGTGAAGAAGAGATGAGTGAGTTCGGGAGATGCGATCGTATGGACAGGATAGTTGAGATTACAGATTTTGGTGCGCCGGAGCTTGATATATATGCGAGGTTCAGTGAGAATCAACTGGCGCATATTTTTGAGCCGGATCGGGGGCTGTTCATTGCGGAGAGTCCTAATGTGATAGGGAGGGCTCTTGATGCGGGATATGAGCCGGTATCTATGTTGATGGAAAGGAAGCATGTTGACGGTGCGGGTGCGGATATTATCCGCAGATGCAGTGATGTGCCTGTGTATGTGGCTGAGTTTGATGTGCTTACAGGGCTTACGGGATTTGCACTTACCAGAGGAATGCTTTGTGCTATGAGACGCCCGGCTTTGCCGGATGTGGCTGATGTGTGCAGGGATGCAGGACGCGTAGTGGTACTTGAGAATGTGATGAATCCGACAAATGTAGGCGCTATATTCCGTTCTGCTGCGGCTTTGGGCATGGATGCGGTTCTTCTCACAGGGGGATGCAGCGATCCTTTGTATAGAAGGGCGTCCAGAGTGAGTATGGGTACGGTGTTTCAGATACCCTGGACGTATATATCCGATCTCAGCGTATCGGTGAGTGAGGATAAAGATGCGGTGAAGGAAATGCGTAGCGGTATGGATGTACTGCATGATCTTGGATTCGTGACTGCGGCTATGGCGCTGCGGAACAACACCGTAGATATTCAGGATGGAAGGCTCAAGAAAATTGATAAACTGGCCGTAATCTTTGGTACTGAAGGTGAAGGACTAGATGCATGCACAATAGATGAAAGCGATTATACCATAAAGATACCGATGTATCATGGTGTGGATTCCCTCAATGTGGCGGCGGCCAGTGCGGTGGCGTTCTGGGAACTTGGACGAAGGTAAAACAATAAAAAAGTTCGACAAAAATGCCATACATCTGGATACAGTGTGCGAATCATGCTATAATGGGCGCATGTGGTGCGTATGCATCAAAAATGAAAATCACAGGCAGGAGGAGATACAGATGTTTTATGCAATTTCAGGGATTAATGGGGATTATGAGGCTTATAAGAGAGCCCTGAAGAAACTGAAATTTCAGAATCTCGATGACATAAAAGAAGAAGACATTATGAATGAGGAAGCGGTCATCAGCACACTTGAGGGCGAGGACGTGCTTTATGTACTTGGCAATATCATAGGGGCAGGCAAAGGTTCTTTGAAGATATTGCAGGATATGATGAGCAGGGACAATGTAATTGCTGTAGTTGGTGAGAACGAATATAGGATAGCGGCATCGCTGAAAGCACTGGACGACCACATCAGATCTACAGGGAATGTACCGCCACAGGCGATCATGGACAGGATCACATCCATGCTGGGGGATGGACTCACTGAGGTTGTAGAAGAGTTCGTGAAGCTTGATGATGACGAGAGGGAAGATATTGTGGATTATATAGATGAGATATCTGAGGAGGCTTTTCTGGAGGTTATGATGGCACGCAGGAAGTTTGTCCTTGTGCATGCCGGAATCAGGGGTTTTGATCCACATAAAGAGCTGGACGAGTATGAAGTGGAGGATTTTGTCACAGAACCAGCTGACCTTGATAAGACTTACTATAAGAACAGGACATTGGTTGTCGGACATGTGCCAACCACAGAGATAGATGGCAGTGGCAGGATAGTCAGGAAGAACAATAACGTTGCTATAGACTGTGGATGTGGCAAGGGTGGCCGGCTTGGAATATATTGTCTGAACAATGACTCTGAAATGTATGTATAATCACACAAAAGAGAATATTTTAGACAATTGTACAAAATGTATAAAGCAGATGAGACGGAGACATTGCATGGGCAGCTGTGGCAGTGTCTCTGTTTTATTTTGTATATTTCAGAAAATGCAGTAAAAATGCGGACTGCAAGCGGTAGCGCATTTGCAGAAAAGAACTGAGAATCGCGATTAAAGTGTGGCTACAAAACATACGGTTTGTATATTTTTACCAAAAAACAGCAAAATGCAATATAAACTTTAGGTATATTTTATTCGCATTTGAAATTGAAAAATTATGACGAATTTGTTAAATTAGTATACGAGCATGTTAGGTTGTGATAGCTGTATTTCTGCAGTCAGAAAATACGGTATTGACAAGGAGGAAGTCATGAAGATTATAGATTTTCATTCGCATATACTGCCGGGGATTGATGACGGCAGCAGGAATGTGGAGACATCTCTGGGCATGCTTGCGATGTGCAAAGAACACGGAGTAGACGAGATGATCGCCACGCCCCACTTCTATGCAGATGCTAATAGGGTAGAGAGATTTCTTGAAAACAGACAGAGAGCCTATGAGTCAGTCATGGCTCAGAATGCGGATATTCCGCATATTTTGTTGGGGGCAGAGGTCGCATTCTTTGCGGGCATAAGCCGTGCGGAGAAGGCGGATGCACTTACAATAGAAGGAACAGATATCATGTTGCTCGAAATGCCTTTCGTGACATGGAGTGATTCTGTAGTGCAGGAAGTACGAGACTTGATTGAAAAGAGACATTTCCATATCATATTAGCTCACATAGAGCGATTCTTAAAGATACCGGGCAACAAGCCATATGTGAAACAGCTGCTTGAGCTTCCGGTCACCGTGCAGGTGAATGCGGAGACACTGCTTGATTTCAGGCAGAAGGGAACGCTGATGAAAATGTTCAAGAAGAATGAGGCACATATATTGGGAAGTGACTGCCATGGTATGCATCACAGAGTTCCTAATCTCTGGCTGGGCCGTGAGGCGCTGGAGAAGAAACTGGGAACAGAGATCCTGCAGCGCATAGATGCGTATGGTGAGGATCTGATCGACAGACATAAGATCCACAATTAGTGACAGTCAGTAACATCGATAACATAATATATCAACACAAGACACGGAGGATGTAGTAATGTCCAAGAAGGTAGCGATAATCATCAGTGCCATATTATTTGTGGCACTTGTTGTGCTTATAGTATGTGAGAAGAAGTGGCCAACAGCAGGTTCTGATCTGCTGATGCTCAGCACTCTAAGATAACATTCTGTGAGTTATTAAGAAGGAGAGATACATATGGCATACAGGAGTATGACATTATCTGAGAAAAAGAGACTGTGCAGACGCATATGTGTAGTCTGCGCCATATTAGCTGTACTGGTGGTGGCTGCTGTTATAGCACTCAGACCGGTGGATGGCAGTGCAGGTTCCCGGGCTACGGCTACGGATGCTGCAGAAGGTCTCATAGAGGTGGACGGTGTTAAGTATGTTCCGAAGAAGAACATAGAGACATACCTGTTCATGGGAATTGACAATCTGGACAAAGTCAGTAAAGTCACTGACTACGAGGGCGCCGGAAGGTGTGATGTGGTCATGATCATGGTGAGAGATCTCACTGATGGCACATACAAGACACTGTCAATAGACAGAAACACCATGGTTCAGCAGGATTCCCTGGAACCAGATGGCACATATATTGCCACAAGTGAGGCTCAGCTTTCCCTGGCACATGAGAATGGCGATGGACTTGAGATGAGCTGTGAGAATGTGGTAAAATCAGTATCATGGCTGCTTGGAGGTCAGAAGATAGACGGCTACGCTGCAGTGAATATGGGTGCGATAAGCATCATCAACCACCTGGCCGGAGGAGTGACGGTCACTATAGAGGATGACTTCTCAAAAGTAGATCCGACCTTGAAGAAGGGTGAGACCATCACCCTGACGGATGAACAGGCTGTGCATTTCGTACATGACAGATATGATGTGGGCGATGAGACGAACACACAGCGTATGAAGAGGCAGGAGATGTACAAGGCTGACCTGAAGAACAAGCTGGCAGCCAGGTGCAGTGAAGATAACAAGTATCCACTTACTATATATGATTCCCTTGGGGATTACATGGTGACAAGCCTGGGAGCTCAGAAGTTCTCCAAGCTGGCACTTATGGTGCTCCAGGAAAAGGATAACGGATCAGCCCATATAGATGGAACAGAGACGACCAGTGATCTGGGATTTGTGGAGTTCCATCCGGACGAGGAGAGTCTTCAGAAGACTATCGTGGATCTGTTCTACAGGGAATATAAGTAATATCTGTAAGAACACAAATAATTTACATCAGGGAGGAAACATATGAGTTCTGCTAAGAACACCGCACATGCGGTATCAGGTGTGCAGCCCGCAGCGGTGAGTGCATATAAAGCTATGGAAGATGACGACAAGGAGATAGATCTGCTGGACATGGGTATGGCTCTTCTGGAGAAGCTTCCATACATTATACTGTGTCTGCTCATAGGCGCAGTTTTATTCAATGCATACTCGTATTTCATGATCAAACCGACATACCAGTCCACATCCAAGCTGTATGTGGTATCAGCATCCAAGGATTCTGTGGTTGATCTGCAGGATCTGAATATTGGTTCATCACTGACAGCGGATTACGAGGAACTGGTGCTCAGTTACCCGGTACTCGATCAGGTTATAGCCAAGCTTGGTCTTGATATGGATTACACAGGGCTTTCCAAGATGATCACACTGGAGAATCCAACCAATACACGAGTGCTGAAGATTACAGTCACCAGCACAGATAAGCAGCAGGCCTGCGATATAGCCAATACACTGGCAGATGTGGCAGTGCAGTATCTGCCGGACACCATGAGCACCAATGCTCCTAACATAGCACAGGTTGCAAGGGTCGCAGACAGCCAGGTGGGACCAAGCTACATTAAGTTCACAGCCATAGGAGCTGTGCTTGGAGCACTTATATATTGTATATTCATCATCGTTGGTTACCTTATGGATGACACCATTCACAATGCAGATGACATGGAGAAGTACTTCGGTATCGTGCCTCTGACTGTCATTCCTGAGAGTGATCAATTCAGAACAGACGATGAGGAAGATGAAAAGACAAAGAAATGGAGGAACAAAGCATGAAGAGAATAGATGTTGAGTTCCAGGAATTGCCATATGCCGTGGAGGAGGCCATGAACAGGCTTCGAATCAATATCAAGTTCTGCGGTAAGAATACAAAGAAGATACTGATCACCAGCAGCATGCCGAACGAGGGCAAGAGCAGTATAGCCATCAATCTCTGGAAGATGCTGGCAGAGGCAGGATTCCCTGCGGTACTGGTGGATGTGGATCTTCGAAAGTCAGTTATCAAGGAGAGACATCATCTGAAGAATACAGACAAGGTTCAGGATCTCGGCTACTACCTGTCAGGCCAGGCTGAGATGGAGGATGTCATATATGAGACCCAGATAGAGAATGCATACATGGTACCATGTGTGAATCTTCTGGAGAATCCGTCAGCACTTCTGGAGGATGCAAGATTCGCAGAGATGCTGAATTCACTTGCAGAAAAATTCAGATATGTTATTATAGATTCGCCACCACTTGGAAGTGTGGCAGATGCAGCACAGATATCATCACTGTGTGACGGTGCAGCTCTGGTAGTCAGAGCCGGTGAGACATCAAGAAGTCTCATCAAGCAGTCGCTGCAGCAGCTGGATCAGGTAGGCTGCAAGCTGCTGGGAGTCATCCTCAACAGAGTGGAGACCACCGGCAGGGCATACAAGAAGTATTATGGCAAGTATGGAAAGTACTACAGCCAGTATGGCTATGGGTATGGCAACTATGGCAAGGAAGCCGCAGCTTCGAAGAGCAAGAGTTAGTCGAAGTAATATTTATTATCATCACATTGGATACAACAAACTGTAGTGTGGCATGCAGCAAGTTATATCATATATATTAATTTAAATTTTACGATCCGTTAGGGAAGGAGGAATTTATCGTGAGAAAATTTAAGAAAGCATTAGCAGTAGCTCTGAGCGTAGCAATGATGGTTCCTACTGTTGCATTTGCAGCAGAGTCACCAGCAAAGGTTGATGTAAATGGTGCTAAGTTTAACAAGACTACACTTACTTACACAGCAAAGGCTCAGAAGCCATCAATTACTGTAAACGGTAAGACATTAGTATATGGTAAGGACTTTACTGTTAAGTCAGGCAGACTTACACAGAAGGCAGCTGGTACATACAAGGTAACAATCGCTGGTATCGGTTCTTACACAGGTACAAAGACACTTACATATACAATCAAGAAGGCAGCTCAGTCAAGCGTTAAGGCTGTAGCAACAGCTAAGACATACAATGGCAAGAAGCAGATGACATCAGTTAAGGTTTCATTCAATGGTGTGGCTCTTAAGAAGGGTGTTGATTACACAATTGCCAAGTCAAGTGTAGTTAAGGCTACAAACGCTGGTAAGTACACAGTTAAGGTTGTAGGTAAGGGTAACTTCACAGGTACAAAGACAATCACTTACACAATCAAGAAGGCAGCTCAGTCAAAGGCTAAGTTTGCAGTCAACAGTGCCAAGAAGAAGGTTGCTGTATCAGGAATCAAGGCTAAGGCTAAGGTTACATACACAACTAACAACAAGAAGGTTTCTGTAAAGAACGGTAAGATCATTGTTAAGAAGGGCGTAAAGAAGGGAACAAAGGTAACAATTACTGCTAAGATCGCTTCAACAAAGAACTACGCTGCTAAGACAATCAAGAAGACTTACGTTGTAAAGTAATTTATCTTTAGTTACTTGTGCAGACAGCAGATATTCTCTGACGGATATCATATAGCGTCGGGGCTCTCGCCACGGAGGGCTTCCGGTGCTGCTGATCTGCATTATTTGTATATAGACAGTATACAGATGAAATGATTGAAGGATTGTCTGCTCAGTTATTTCATGTATAGACTGGCTATCAGCAATGCCAATCATATAACAGTCGATGAAGCATTCACAAGACACGGAGGGAAGAGAAGATGTATCAGAAAGGAGCAAAAGGATGGCTCAAGCATTTTGATTTCATGCTGCTTGACCTCATCTGCGTTCAGATCGCATTCGTGGTCGCATTCCAGATCAGACATGGGTTTGTCAACCCGTATTCCAACAGAGATTATCTTACGCTGGCCATTATCACAGAGCTGGCGGATATCATATCACTTATATTTATCAGCAACCTTGGGAACATCCTCAAGCGCGGCGTGTACAGGGAATTTGTGGCTGCGTTCAAGAATGGATGTGTCGTAGTCGCACTCGTACTTTTGTATATGTTTGTAGTCAAGGAAAGTGAAAGCTATTCGAGAATGTCTATACTTCTCATGGGCGTGGTGTATGTGTGCCTGATATTCCTGGTCAGATGCGCATGGAAGAGATATCTGATAGTCAATATGAAGAAGGGCAAGGGCAAGAGACTTCTGGTGATGACCACTGCGAAGATTGCAGATGACGTGATATCCGAACTTAAGGAGAACAATTATGCCCAGTATGACATAGCCGGAGTGATCGTGTTGGACAAGGATCTCCGCGGCAGGGAAGTGCAGGAGGTTCCGGTGGTTGCCGGATACGATGACGCATCTGAGTATGTCAGAACTGCCTGGGTGGATGAGATATATGTGGATGTGAGAGGTGCTTATGATTATGCAAAGCCAATCATAGATTCATTCGTTGAAGCAGGAATCACTGTACATATGTGTATATCATCTATCGTGGAAGCTCATGGGGACAAGCAGATCATACAGAAGGTTGGCAAGCAGACCGTGGTGACCACCATCATGAACTATGCCACACCAAGACAGATGATGCTCAAGAGGCTGGTTGACATAGCTGGCGGTCTTGTGGGAAGCGTATTTACACTGATACTCACCGTATTCATTGGCCCTGTGATATATATCAAATCCCCTGGCCCTATATTTTTCACTCAGGAGAGAGTGGGACTTAATGGCAAGAAATTCAAGATGTATAAGTTCAGAAGTATGTATCTGGACGCTGAGGAGAGGAAGAAAGAACTCATGGCGCAGAACACCATGAGTGATTCCAAGATGTTCAAGATGGACTTTGATCCCAGAGTCATAGGGAACAAGATCCTGCCGGACGGCACAAAACATAAAGGCATAGGACAGTATATAAGGGATTTCTCAATAGATGAGTTTCCACAGTTCTTCAATGTGTTGAAGGGTGATCTGTCACTGGTGGGAACAAGACCGCCACTGGTGTCTGAGGTTGAGGAGTATGAGATGCACCATAAGACGAGACTTGCCACCAAACCGGGAATCACGGGTATGTGGCAGGTGAGTGGACGAAGCGATATCACAGATTTTGAAGAAGTGGTGAGACTGGATACTGAGTACATAGAGAACTGGTCGTTTGGCCTGGATATGAAGATAGTGCTTAAGACTATTAAGGTTGTGCTTGGTAGAGAAGGGTCGAAGTAAGAGGTGCCCATGTGCTGAAGGCACAAACGAAGATAGACAATGAGGAGGATATGAGATTGAAAGGAATCATACTCGCCGGAGGATCCGGCACAAGATTGTACCCACTGACCATGGTAACGAGCAAACAGCTCCTGCCGATATATGACAAGCCGATGATATATTATCCGTTGTCGGTGCTTATGAATGCGGGAATCAGGGAGATTCTTATCATATCGACACCTGCGGATACGCCGAGATTCAAGGAGCTTCTGGGTGACGGACATCAGTTTGGAATAGAGCTGTCATACGCAGTACAGCCGTCACCTGACGGACTGGCACAGGCATTCATCATAGGAGCGGACTTCATAGGCGATGACAGTGTGGCGATGGTGCTCGGAGATAACATATTCGCCGGTCATGGCCTTAAGAAGAGACTTCACGCTGCCGTGGCAAATGCAGAGAGTGGAAAGGGTGCCACAGTATTCGGCTACTATGTGGACGATCCGGAGAGATTCGGTATCGTGGAATTCGATGAGAATGGCAAAGCAGTGTCCATAGAAGAAAAACCGGTAAAACCGAAGAGCAACTACTGTGTCACAGGACTTTACTTCTACGACAACAGGGTTGTAGAGTATGCGAAGGGGCTTAAGCCGTCCGCCAGAGGTGAGCTTGAGATCACAGACCTCAACCGCATCTACCTGGAGCATGGCGACCTGAACGTAGAGCTTCTCGGTCAGGGATTCACATGGCTCGACACCGGAACACACGAAAGCCTGGTGGATGCCACCAACTTCGTGAAGACCGTAGAACAGCACCAGCACAGAAAGATAGCCTGCCTCGAAGAGATAGCCTACCTGAATGGCTGGATCAGCATGGAAGAGGTTCTCAAGGTATATGAAGTGCTGAAGAAGAATCAGTATGGACAGTATCTTAAAGATGTCCTTGATGGCAAGTACCAGGAGCACCTTTATTAAAGAGACGCATTTGGTATTATAGGATATGAATATGAACACAAGCTCTGACATATCAATGTGCGAACACTTGCGTTCAACTCGGTCTGCAGTGCGTGCAACAACTGGCTTGCCAGTTGTCGCTGATAATCGACAATATGTTTTATATTGACGATTATCTGAGTACCAGCGACCTCGTATGTCGCACATCAGATAATGTCAGACTTGTATTCATATGATAAGTGTGTGTACAAAATGCTTAGGATAATAGATGAGAATAGGAGAATAAGAACATGACAATTATAGTAACAGGTGGAGCAGGCTTCATCGGAAGCAACTTCGTATTCCACATGTTAAATAAATATCCGGACTATAGGATCATCTGTCTTGACAAGCTGACATACGCCGGCAACCTGTCAACACTTGAGCCGGTTATGGACAACCCGAACTTCAGATTCGTGAAGCTGGATATCTGTGACAGAGAGGGCGTATACAAGCTGTTCGAGGAGGAGCATCCGGACATAGTAGTGAACTTCGCAGCGGAGAGCCATGTAGACCGTTCTATAGAGAACCCGGAGATATTCCTTCAGACAAATATCATAGGAACAGCAACTCTCATGGATGCCTGCAGAAAGTACGGCATACAGAGATATCATCAGGTAAGTACCGATGAAGTATATGGGGACCTTCCTCTTGACAGACCGGATCTCTTCTTCACAGAGGAGACTCCTATACATACCAGTTCACCATACAGCAGCTCCAAGGCCGGTGCAGATCTTCTGGTTCTGGCATACCACAGGACATACGGACTTCCGGTCACCATCAGCCGCTGCTCGAACAACTACGGACCATATCACTTCCCTGAGAAGCTGATACCACTGATGATCGCAAATGCGCTGGCAGACAAGCCGCTTCCTGTATATGGCGAGGGACTGAACGTTCGTGACTGGCTCTACGTGGAGGATCACTGCAAGGCGATAGACCTCATCATCCACAAGGGAAGAGTCGGCGAGGTGTACAACGTAGGCGGACACAATGAGAAGAAGAATATAGATATAGTGAAGATCATCTGTAAGGAACTTGGCAAGCCAGAGAGCCTTATCACCCATGTGGGAGACAGAAAAGGACATGATATGAGATATGCCATAGACCCTACAAAGATACACAACGAGCTTGGCTGGCTTCCTGAGACAAAATTTGAGGACGGAATTAAGAAGACAATACAGTGGTATCTGGACAATCGTGAGTGGTGGGAGACCATCATCAGTGGTGAGTATCAGAATTACTATGAGAAGATGTATGGGAATAGATAATTGACTGGGTATTCATATTACAATACCACCGCAGAGCGCTTTCGCTCGACTTCGGCTCGTAGCGGTACATAAGGTGCCTATTTCATAGCCACCTAAGTACCGGCGGCCTCGTATGTCTGCTTATGGTATATGTAATATGAATTTATAACAGTCAATTATCATGTATCATGGAGGTTGTTATGAGATTTTTTGTAACAGGTGTCGGCGGACAGCTTGGACATGATGTGATGAATGAACTGCTTGCGAGAGGACACGAGGGCGTTGGCTCGGACATCCAGCCGGAGTACAGCGGCGTGCGTGATGGCTCGGCAGTTGTGAGTGCAGACTATGTACAGCTCGACATCACAGACAAGGATGCCGTGACAAAGGTTATAACAGATATAAAGCCTGATGCGGTGATTCACTGCGCAGCGTGGACTGCGGTGGATGCTGCAGAAGATGAAGAGAATATAGACAAGGTTCGTGCTATCAATGCCGGTGGAACAAGGCATATAGCAGAGGTGTGCCGGGAGCTTTCCTGCAAGATGACATATATCAGCACAGACTATGTGTTCGACGGACAGGGCACAGAGCCTTGGAAACCGGACTGTGAGGAATATGCTCCGCTCAATGTGTATGGACAGACGAAGCTTGAGGGTGAGAAGGCAGTGACAGAGCTGCTCTCCAAGTACTTCATAGTGAGAATCGCCTGGGTGTTCGGCAGAAATGGCAAGAACTTCATCAAGACGATGCTGTCAGTTGGCAAGAATCATGATACAGTCCGTGTGGTGAATGACCAGATTGGTACACCTACATATACATATGATCTTGCAAGACTTCTGATAGATATGAATGAGACAGAAAAGTACGGCAAGTACCACGCAACCAACGAGGGTGGTTACATCAGCTGGTATGACTTCACCTGCGAGATATATAAGCAGGCTGGATATACTACGAAGGTGGTTCCGGTCACCACAGCAGAGTATGGCCTGGCGAAAGCTGCAAGGCCATACAACAGCAAACTCGACAAGGGCAAACTGGTGGAGGCAGGGTTCACATCACTTCCGACATGGCAGGATGCACTGGCAAGGTACTTGAAAGATATAGATTATTAAAGCTTAAGAGGTAACAGAGAAGATGGGACAGGTAAAGGTAGAGAAGAATGTGGGCGGAATAGAAGGACTGTGTGTCATAGAGCCTGCAGTTCACGGAGATGCAAGAGGCTACTTCATGGAGACTTACAATGAGAGAGACATGAAAGAAGCAGGCATAGATGTAAAGTTCGTGCAGGACAATCAGTCCATGTCGACAAAGGGAGTTCTCAGAGGACTCCACTTCCAGAAGAACTATCCACAGTGTAAGCTGGTGAGAGCTGTGCGCGGCGAGGTGTTCGATGTGGCAGTTGACCTCAGAAGTAACTCAGAGACTTATGGCAAATGGTATGGAGTTAGGCTTTCAGCCGAGAATAAGAAACAGTTCCTCATACCGGAAGGTTTCGCACATGGATTTCTGGTGCTCTCTGATGTGGCTGAGTTCTGTTACAAGGTGAATGATTTCTGGCATCCGAACGATGAGGGCGGAATGGCATGGAATGATCCTGAGATAGATATTGAGTGGCCTGAGGTAGTTGGCGAGTATAAAGGAAATGCCAGTGCTGAAGGGTATAGGATGAAAGACGGAACGCTGCTGAATCTTAGTGATAAGGATCAGGAGTGGGATGGACTGAAGGGGACGTTTAGATTTTGAGATAAAATTAGATATTATGTGTACATATCTGTTCCTGAAAGGTGGGTTATATATAGTTTCTAGGAGGATAAATTTATGAAACAAAATTATAAAATTGCGGTGGCGGGAACTGGCTATGTAGGATTGTCGATAGCAACATTGTTGAGTTAGAATCATCATGTGACAGCTGTGGATATTGTTCCAGAAAAAGTGGATTTGATAAACAATCGAAAGTCTCCGATTCAAGATGAGTATATCGAAAAATATTTGTCGGAAAAAGATTTGGATTTGACTGCAACTTTGGATGCAAAAATGGCATATTCCGATGCAGATTTTGTTGTAATTGCTGCTCCGACAAATTACGATAGCCATACGCAGCATTTTGATACATCAGCTGTTGAAACTGTCATTAAGCTAGTGATGGAATACAATCCAAATGCAATCATGGTAATTAAGTCTACGATTCCGGTTGGATATACTGCTTCTATCCGTGAGAGATTTAATAGCAAGAACATTATATTTAGTCCTGAGTTTTTACGTGAATCAAAGGCTTTATATGACAACCTGTATCCTTCTCGTATCATCGTTGGTACAGATATGAATGATGAGAGATTGATGAAAGCAGCTCATGAGTTTGCTGGACTGCTACAGGAAGGAGCTATAAAAGAGAATATAGATACCTTATTTATGGGATTTACTGAGGCTGAGGCGGTTAAATTATTCGCAAATACTTATTTGGCATTGCGTGTTGCGTACTTCAATGAATTAGACACATATGCAGAAAGTAAAGGCTTGAATACACAACAGATTATTGATGGAGTTTGTCTGGATCCTCGTATTGGCAGTCATTACAATAATCCAAGTTTCGGTTATGGTGGCTATTGTCTGCCGAAAGATACCAAGCAGCTGCTAGCTAACTATGCAGATGTACCGGAAAAACTGATAGAAGCAATCGTGGAATCCAATAGAACAAGAAAAGACTTTATCGCTGATCGTGTCTTGAAGCTGGCTGGCTACTATGGCTATGATGAGGACAACGAGTACAATGCACAACAGGAAAAGTCTGTGGCCATTGGTGTATATCGTTTGACTATGAAGAGTAATAGTGATAACTTCCGTCAGAGTTCTATACAGGGAGTTATGAAGCGAATTAAGGCTAAGGGAGCAATGGTGATTGTCTATGAGCCAACTTTGAAAGATGGCGATACTTTCTTTGGTAGCACTGTGGTTAATGATCTGGTGAAGTTCAAGGAAATGAGTCAGGCTATCATAGCAAACCGTTATGATAGGTGCCTTGATGATGTGAAAGAAAAGGTTTATACAAGAGATATTTTTCAGAGAGATTAAGAAATGGGAATAAGTAGAAAAGTGGATAGAGGTAAGAAAATTAAAATATGTTTCGCAGCGTCGTCAGGCGGTCATTATGAACAACTAATGATGTTAAAGCCTCTTATGGAAAAGTATGATAGTTTTGTCGTTACAGAGAAAACTGATTATGATGCAAAGGCAAAAGGAGAAAAAACATATTATATGCATCAGGTGAATCGTAGAGAAAAAACATTTATCTGGAGAATGATAAAAAATGGGTTTATGTCATTAAAGATTTACTTAAAGGAAAAGCCGGATGTAGTTATATGCACAGGTGTTTTGGCTATGATTCCTATTTGCCTTATTGCAAAGTTTATGGGGAAAACACTGATTTATATAGAATCGTTTGCAAAGGTTACATCGCCTACCGAAACAGGTAAGCTTCTATACAAGTTTGCTGACCAGTTTTATGTGCAATGGAAACCAATGTTGGAATTCTATCCTAAAGCTATATATTTAGGAGGAATTTATTAAATGGCAGAAAAAATTTTTATAACATTGGGATCTCAAAAATTTCAATTTAATAGATTACTTAAAGCTGTGGACAAATTGTGCGAAAAAGAGGTTATTTGTGGAAAAGATGTATTTGCACAGATTGGTTACAGTGATTATGTTCCCAAAAATTATCGCTATAATAAATTTTTGGACAGAGAAAAATTTAGCGTGGAAATGGGTAAGGCGGATATTGTGATTACTCATGGTGGAACAGGGGCAATCATTGGTGCAGTAAAAAAAGAAAAGAAAGTCATTGCAGTTCCTCGTCTTGCAAAATATGGGGAACATGTTGATGATCACCAGTTGCAGTTGATTAAGCAATTTGATGATTTAAATTTGATTTGTCCATGCAGAGATATAGACGAATTGGCAGAAGCCATGGAAACAGTAAAACATACGAGATATGCGGCATATGAATCCAATACGGATGCAATCATAAATAGCATAGAAAAATACATAAAGGAACTTGTTTGATATGAATAGAGAAAAGGTTATGACTTTTGTAAAAAAAAGCCTAAGGTTCTTGCCAGATAAGGCATATATAAAATTGTACTATCGGTTGAGGGTTGGTAGAAAATTGAATATGCGAAATCCGGAAACATTAAATGAAAAACTTCAATGGTTAAAGTTTAATTATAGATTCCCATTACAGTCAATTGTATCAGATAAATTATTGGTTAGAGATTATGTAAAGGAAAAAATAGGAGAAAAATATTTAATTCCATTGTTGGGAAGGTGGAAAAAATACAGTGACATTGATTTCTCTACACTCCCAAAGCAATTTGTATTAAAATGCAATCATGATTCAGGAGGATTGGTTGTTTGTACAGATAAAGAAAAAATGAATCATGAAGAAGCAAAAAGAAAAATTGAAAGATCATTAAAAAGTAATTTCTTTTATATTGGTCGTGAATATCAATATAGAAATATTAAACCTATGATTATTTGTGAGAAATTTATTTCGGATAACGGAAAAGTTCCTATGGATTATAAAATCTATTGTTTCAATGGAAAACCAGATGTCATACTTGTTTGTAGAGATAGGTTTAGTAATAATACTCATCGGGCCTCATATCTATTTTTCGATCAGAATTGGAATTTTCAACCATTAGATAAAGGTGATGAAAAATTGCGAGATATAGATATTCCCAAACCTGAAAATTTGGATGAGATGATTGAGATTGCAAAAAGGTTATCGGAAGATTTTGTGTTTGCAAGAATTGATTTGTACAACATTAAAGGCAAGATTTACTTTGGAGAGATAACACTGTCCCCTAATTCAGGATTTGATCCGGATATCAAATATGAAACAGACTTAAGGTTTGGTCAAAAATTGGAAATTCCATATTGGAATGACATAAATCGGGCAATATAAATTAGCGTGAAATTGAGAAAAATATAAATGCTTATTTGAGAAAAAACAAGAGAAAAAAATGTATGGGAGCGAGCTTTTGGGCATTTATATCGCCAATTCTGGCTATTATCATTAGTCTTATAACAAAAGAAGTTAATTTATCTTTGGTTATTGGAATTATTGTTGGATATGGCATTTACTGCCGATTTAATCCGTTTACCACAATGACAACGATGTTCGATATAATGAGCAACAAAGTCTATGGCAATATGGGCGTTTTGTTTTTTATTGTCTTATTGGGCATGATTGTTCATTTAATGAATGTGTCGGGAGCAACTCATGAGTATGAAAAGTGGGCTAGCAAAAAGTTAAAAACGAGAAAACAGTCAATGCTTGCGACAATGGCACTTGGAATCATTATTTTTGTGGATGAGTACTTTAATTGTCTTACGGTTGGAATGGTAATGCGCCCAATTACTGACAAAAATAAGGTCTACAGAGAAAAGCTGGCATATATTATTGATTCAATTGCTGCGCCTATTTGTATCATTGCTCCGATTTCTTCTTGGCCGGCTGCGATGAGTTCGTCATTGCCAGGTGGATCAACTATTGATGGCTTTCAGTTATTTATGAAAACCATTTTTTGTAATTATTATTAATGCTCCTCATTGGGTATGATATTGCTGGCTGTTCTTTTTTCTGCTGATTTTGGAAAGATGAGAGAAGCAGTTAATGGGGAGTTGAATATTGCGGCTAATGAAGAAACCAATACCGAAAGACGTGGGAAAGTTCTTGATTTGATACTTCCAGTAGTATTTTTGATTGCATTCTCTATTCTTTCTATGCTTTATACAGGAGGATTATTTGAAGGAGCTTCCATAGGAGATGCCTTTGCAAATTGTGATGCGATTTTAGGATTGGCTATGGGTATTGCGTATTCAGTGATTTTTGTTGAACTTTTGTACTTGCCAAGAAAGATTGTAACGCCGAAAGAAATTTTGGACAGACTTGTTTAAGGTTTTATCAATATGGTTCCTGCAACATTGATTTTGACAATTGCATGGACATTGAGTGGCATTTGTGGAACAGATTATTTGAATGCAGGAGGATTTGTTGCGTCAATAGTTGAAAAATATAGCATTTCACTGAATTTGATGCCAGCATTTTCTTTGTGGTTGCGCTTCTGTTTGCTTTTTCAATGGGAACATCGAGGGGAACATTTGCTATTTTGCTTCCTATTACAGTATCTGTATTTGGTGATAAATTGCTACCATTAACAGCTATCACTACTGCCGCAGTTCTTTGTGGTTGTGTATGTGGAGATCATATAAGTCCAATCTCAGATGCAACTATTTTGAGTTCAACTGGTGCAGGATGTAGCCATATCAATCATGTGTCAACGCAGATGCAGTATGGAATTGTCACAGCGATAATTTCTGTAATTAGACAATATAGTGAGTGACTATACGGAAAATATATTTATAGGTGGAGTTGTATGCTACTGTCTTATTGTGGGATTCATTTGCTGTATTAAAAAGTATTATGCGAGAAAGGAAATGTAGTATGAAAAAAATGATAAAAAAAACGTTAAAGTGGCTAAACGATGAAAGTGTTTCGGTATTTGCTAAATATCATTTTCAGAAACAAGCAAAAAAATACTGTAAGATAAATGATATTCAGCAGATTGATAAAGAATATAAAAAAGAAGTTAAAGCGTATTGGAAGAGATATGAGAATCTTCCATCCACAGTATTTCACAGATGGTACACCGGCGTAAATGGAATAAAGGATGTCCGTTATATACCTGAAAATTATTTTTATGATGTAATTGAGAGATATTATAATGATATGTCCCTTGAACCGGCATATGTGGATAAAGCATTGTTCAAAAAGCTTTATCCAGAGATAAAGCAGCCATGTTCGATTTTCGTGAACATGAATGGTATTTTTTATGATGAAAAGTACAATATGATTTCAAAAGAAGCAGCCTGTAATCTGTTTCAAGAGCAAGATAGGGTAATCATTAAACCAACTCGAGATTCTGGTGGAGGAAAAAATGTTAGATTTGTTTCTGTAAAAGAATTTGACAAGCAGCAGTGCTTGGAAATATTTGCTGAATATGGTAAGGACTACATAGTTCAACTTCCACTGAAGCAGCATACACAATTAGCAGCGCTACACAAAGAGTCGATTAACACAATCCGAGTGATGTCGATGCTTGAAAATGGTGAGGTGTCAATCCTTAGCACCATTATTCGGATGGGAGTGGGAAACGCTTGTGTGGACAATGAATGTTCGGGTGGCATCAATTGTGGAGTGGATGAGAATGGCCATTTATCAGATGTTGCATATGATGGGACTGGAAAAATATACACGAAACATCCGCAAGGATTTGAATTTAGGAAGGGTTGTATTCCATGCTATGATAAGATTGTGAAAGTAATACAAGAACAACACAAGAAATTACCATATTTTGGTCTAATCTCGTGGGATTTTACTGTGGATGAAAACGAAGAACCAGTAATGATTGAGTTGAATTTGAGTTGGTGCGGGCTGAACTTCCATCAACTTCATCATGGACCATTGTTTGGAGATCGTACAGAGGAAATACTAAATTCTATTAAGCAGAATAGGTGATGAAAATAGTTGGGAGAGCTAAAGATTTTATGAAAAAGAGTATTCTAATTTTGGCAAATAAATATCCTAATCCAATTGAACCGACAACGAATATGTTTATTCAGCAACTTGCTTGGCAATTTGCGGATATGGGGTATGAGTGTAGTGTTGTGTGTCCGATGCCTGTGAATTTTAATTATCGATATGCACAGCTTGCGTATGAATCTACTGAAAAAACGGAAAATGCCCATACTGTAAAAGTTTACAGACCGAAATATCTCAGTGCCGGACAAAGTGGTAACATATTGCTGAAACAGCGCGTGTTGTTTACCACAAAAGCATATGAAATTGCGGTGGAGAGTGTATTAAAAAAAATGAATCAGCTGCCCGATTTCCTGTATGCTTACTTTTTATGTCCCACATCTGTTGTGGCATCTCGGTTGGGACTGAAGTACCACATTCCTGCATTTATGGAACACGGAGAGGCACTGTACTATGGCGACGAGAAGTATGGTAATAACTATCTAAAAAAAGAATTAAAAGGTTTGAAGGGGGTCATTGCTGTATCTAATCAGAACAAGCACTATGTAGTAGACAGTGGGATTGTTAGCGATAATATCACAGTGGTGTACCCAAATTGTTTCCGGGAAGAGCGCTTTCATAAAATTGATATGATGGAAGCTAGAAAACATATGGGATGGGACATGGATAAATTTATTGTGGGGTTTGTGGGAAGTTTTGATGAAAGAAAAGGATCACTACGGCTTCAAGCCGCTTGCGAGAAGTTGGACGATGTGTTTTTTGCTTGTGCTGGTAATGGCAAACTCGTTCCTGGTGGGCAAAGATGTGTATGGGCAAAGCCTGTACTTCACAAGGATTTGCCCTATTTCTATAGTGCACTGAACGCATTTGTTTTGCCAACTTTGGCCGAAGGAAGTTGTACTGCAACTGCAGAAGCCATTGGATGTGGATGTCCGATACTTTCAAGTGATAGACCTTTCAATGAGAATTTGTGTTTCCCTGAAAATTCAATAGTTTTTGATCCGCTGGATATTGATGAGATTGCTAAAGCAATAAAAACAGTGCAGAAAACACCAGGGCTTGAAGAAATGTTAAGAAAAGGCAGTATTAAAATTTCAGAGGACCTAAAACAGGGGACTAGAATGGAAAATATAGTGGCTTTTATGGAGACAAAGGCTAACGAGGAAATATAAGAAGGTATAGAAGTGGATTTAAATATTAATAGACTTTTGCGATCTGCAATAAAAAAACAAAATAACATTTATAGGAAATTTATTTATTGGTTTTGTAAGCATTATTTTTATTGTGATGTGCATCCTACATCAAGATTATCTCCAAGTGTCGAGTTTGCACATAATGGATTGGGAGTAGTAGTCAATGAAGATGCTTGTATTGGAAAACATGTTCTTGTACAACATCATGTAACAATAGGAACAAATGGAAGGGGATGCCCAAAAATAAAGGATGGTGTAAAAATTGGAGCCTATGCAATAATTTTAGGTGATATTGAAGTAGGAGAAAATGCTGTGATTGGGGCAGGTGCTGTAGTTACTAAGTCAGTTCCAGCTAATGCAACGGTTGTAGGAAATCCAGCAACTGTTATAAAGGTAGAGGAATAAAAATGGTTAGAGAATTGGATGGAGGCATAAAAGGGGCATTAGAGCGTGCTTTAAAATATGGCAATTTAAAATATAAGATGGTATGTGCCTTAATTGATAAAGCGGGTTATTCGAATCATGAGTTGCAGGATTTAGAAGTTAGAAATAGGGTGTATCATTATTTAAATAAGAACTATTCAAAATTTTTGAATGAAATTAACTATGAAAGCAAGGATAGTGGTAATTTTTCAAATAAGGTTTGGATATGTTGGTTGCAAGGAATTGAAAATGCACCAGATATTGTAAAATTTTGCTATAAGTCTGTGAAAAAGTGGATGTCGGATAAGGATGTTTGTGTCATTGATAAAAGCAATTTGTTAAAATATGTTAATTTGCCAGATTATGTTATAAGTAAATGGAAAAAAGGAATTATCAGCAACACATTGTTTTCGGATTTTATAAGATTAAGTGTTTTGACAAGATTTGGAGGCATATGGATGGATGCGACAGTTTTTTTGACTGGAAGTATTCCTATCTATATATCCGAAGCGGATTTCTTTATATATCAATCTAATGATTATGATGTAACAAAAGTTGGTGAAAGTTGGTTCATAAAGGCAAATGCACATAATAGGATTTTGCAAACCACACTTGATTTGATGAATGAGTATTGGCGAAAGGAAAATAAAATTAGAGATTATTTTATTATGTTTTTGTTTATGAAAATGGCAAATGATAAGTATCCTATGGATATGAGTGATATGCTTAATGTGCCAGGAAGCATTCCGATTTTAATGCAAAAATATCTTAATAAAGAGTATGATGAATTGTTATTTAACAGTATTTGCGAGATGAGTGCGGTACATAAGCTCACATATAAAATGCCTGAAAGTTTAGTACAACATTCTTTATATGAAAAGCTGATAAGGGAAATGTGAATTAATTATAAATTAGGAGCAATAGTTGAATGATTCAGAATGATAAATATAGGTTTTATATTATAGGAACGGGAAGTGATTATGTCAAATTTATGTGGAAAGACGCATTATTAAGGAGTAATGTTTTTTATTTGGATACTCCCATTAAAGAAAATTTTCCACTGAAAAGAATATATGATAATATTGAGCAAAAACAATATAGTTATAAATTGAATTTGTATATGAATTCTCCTGGAAAAAGTATTTGGAGAAAGTATTATTCGGTAAATGAAATAGAATTTGATGCAAATTATAGTAATATCATCATATTTTCGGATGCAATGAGAATTCTTACAGATAGGTATTTCTGGCACAAAATGAAAAAAAAGTATAATTTATCATACTGCTTGATATTATTAAATTCGTGTGAGCATGATATTAGTACAAATAAAAATATAGTCAATAAGATACTTAAGGCGATGGGAATGGATTGGATATATTCATTTGATCAACAAGATTCTGTAAATTATGGATTAAAATATTTTCCGTCGTTATATTCAAATTGTAATGTGCCAGTTGGAGAAAAAAAGTATGACTTTTATTTTGTGGGTAAAAAGAAAAATAGATATAAAAATATTATAGATACTTACTATAAATTGAAGAATATGGGGTATAGATGTTTGTTTAGAATAACCGATGTTGACGACAAAGATATTATAAATGACGAGGGATTAAAATATAATGAATATATTCCATATGTCAAGGTTATAGAAGAGATTTCACAGTCAAATGGCATAGTCGATGTGAAAATACCGGAACAAGATGGTTTATCTTTGCGTTATTTTGAGGCAGTGCAATATAACAAGATTCTGCTCACAAACAATTCAAGTGTAAAGAATACGCCATATTATAATAGTGATTACATGCATCTTTTCAATAAAGTTGATGAGATTCCACAACTGTTAAAATATAATAAAAAAAATGTGAACTATAAATATGACGGACGGTATTCACCTAACAAATTGCTTCAAATGATACAAGAAGGTATGGAATAGAAAAATGGATGAAAAAAGGTGTATAATAGCGATTTCGCATTCAAATTATTTACATAGAAATGCGGGAACAGAAAAGTGCATGAGGGAGATAGCAAATCTCTTAAATTGTAACGGAATACATTATCTGCAAATTTTCTCATTTGAGGATAATAGTAGATTGAATAAATTGTGTAACATGAACGGCAAAGTGGGGATTAACTTTGACAAAAAATTTGTCGGTATATATAGTTATGAAGGTATCCTACAAGTTATGAAAAAAATAAAGGAAAAACAACATGTTGAGTATATTGGAGTTCATATACACAATTTGTTAAATCATGACTATGATAAGTTACTTAATTTTATAAATAAAATAGATTTACCAATAATTTTATGGTTGCATGATTATACATCGGTATGCCCAGAATCACCGATACTGTTAAAAAATAAAAAAAATTGTTGTAAGAACTTTGGTAGAAATTCTAATATATGTAAAGGTTGCTGTTATGAAGCGAGGGCATTAGTTAGTCAACATGCAATAAAGGAATTTTATAGTAACATCGATAAAAAAATAGAAAGAATTATTGCTCCTTCAGAAAGTGTAATGAGAAATATAGTTGTCTCTTATCCCAATTGGAAGAATCGCATTTATATTAGAGGACATCTTATATTGGGGCATAAAGGAAAGATAAATTCTATGGGCACTCCATTAAGAATTGCATATGTTGGTGGTAAATTTGAACATAAAGGTATTTCTGAATGGAATACATTAATTGAAGAATTTTCTGATAGCCCTTATTATAGGTTTTATTATCTTGGGGCATCAAATATGAACACCTCTAATATAACAGATGTTTTTGTGGATGCATCTATTCAAGGGGATACAGCAATGTCAGATGCAGCTTTGAAAAACAAAATAGACGTGGCTTTTTTATGGTCTAAGTGTCAAGAAACATATAGTTATACATATTATGAGATGAGAAGTATAGGTGCAAAAATATTGACATACTTTGATTCAGGAAATATAGCGCAGTGTGTTAAACGAGAAAACAGTGGTTTGATATTCGATAATATACAGGACTTAGTGGATCTTATGAAAAATCCTGAAAATTTTAGAAAATCTATAGAAAAATGTGGAAATGAGTATTGGATGAATTATAGGCCAAATGATGAAATTGATTTATTGATCCCCCACAATTCGAGTGATTGTAATTTATTATGTGACACTGAGCAATCGTATATACATAGATATTGCGTATTAAGTGTAATTCATCAAGGGTGTAATTGGGTAAAAGAACATAGAGAGAGGAGACGACTTGATGCGAATAAAAATGGTAAAACTTATTGATATAAGTATTATATTGGTTTTGTTTCTACAAGTTGTTATTTTTAATTTCTTAAATATTTCTAGTTATGGAATAAAAGTCATATGCTTTTTGATATTATTACGCTTGATTGTAGTGACTCTAAAGACAGGCAGAATTTACACGGATATAGTTGTAGATTTCGGGTGCGTGATGTTGATTTTTATGATAGGCTATATAAGCGCAAAGGTTGGTAGGGAATATCACTTAGATGTATTCATGTCTAACTTCTTGGCAATTATTTATACGCTAATGCCTATGGTTTACATTTCATATATAATTAAACATAATAGTGATCTGCTATTTTTAATTATACAAAAGTCGATTGGACTAATTAATCTGTGTTTAATTGCAAACATAGTAGTTGCCTGTGTTCAAGTGAAAGTTGAAGGATTTATGGAGGGAATATCTACGTGGAGTAATCCGATGCGTGAGGATTTAATATGTGGTTTAATGGGTTATTCGTCAACACCTCAATTTGGACTTTTTTTGTGTTTTGTTATTTTACTAGATTTGTATTATAGTGATTATTGCTGTTATAATCGAAAATATAAAAATATTATGCGTGGTTATATCCTTTTTTTAATTCTTTTTACGATAATTATATCTGGAATTAATGATAATAAGGCTGTTTATCTAGAGTTGCCAGTTCTTATTTTTTATTATTTTTATATTACGAATCGAATGAATTTATCACGTAAAAAAGTTAGTAGAGTATTGTTTAAAGTAATTGCAAGTGCAATAGTTTTAATACTAATTGGTATAGGAATGTATTGTTTTATACCATCTGTGCATAGTGCAATCTATAATAAGTTTGGATATGCACTTACTTTATTTGTTAAAGCATTAGAAACAGATGAAGTATTAGGCTATGGAAGTGCAGATAGAATATATATGGTGATTTATGCATTCAAAAAATATAACGCACTAAAATTAGGGTATGGCATGGGGGCATATACATGGCATGCAGGAGATGTTTTAGGATTTCGCCACTTTGGACAAGCTGATTTTGGTGCTTTATTATGTTTAAGTGGACTTTTTTTTACAATGGTAGTTTTCTTCGAGCTTTTTAGAAAGTGCATAATGATAGTATGTGATAAAGAAAAAAATTATTTTGATAAAGGTTATTTGTTTTTTTTACTTTTATTTATGTTATTTTATACTCAGATGGTGACGGACAATACAATTGGAATTATTATGTTGTTTTGTTTAACTGTATTTGGAGTGACTGCTAGGAAAAAGGAAAGAGGAGACCAGCTATGAAAAAAGTGGGAATTTTGACTTTCACATATGGGGATAACTACGGACAAAGATTACAGAATTTGGCTGTTCAGAATAAAATAGAAATGCTTGGTTTTAAATCTTATACGATTCCGCAAGTTATGCCAAGAAAATATAAAATTAAAAATGAAGATCGACATGAAATTTTTAAACAGTTTGATGCAGATTTTATTAGATATTATCAGGGGGAAATTGGAAAATATAAAATACCTCAGGGATTAAGAAGTTTTGATTATTTTGTAGTGGGAAGTGATCAGGTTTGGTCGCCATATTCATCAGATGTGAACTGGACTTTTTTCTTGAAGTTTGCCCCAGCATATAAGAGAATTGCATATGCGCCAAGTATGGCAACAGATGATATTCCTATAAAAAAGTCAGTTTTATATAGATGGTATTTACATGGCTTCAGAGAGATTTCTGTTAGAGAAGAGAAAACAGAAGATTTGTTACATAGGTATACGAATGTCAATATTCAAACATTGATTGATCCGACGCTTATGTTTGATAGTGATTTTTGGAACCAGTATTCTAGAAAACCCAAGGGTATTCTGCCTGATAAGTATATATTATGTTATTCCCTTGGACAAATAAATGAAAGTGAAGAGATAACTAGTTTCGCCGAATCAAAAAATATGAGATTGATTTCGTTAAGAGAGGGAAGCCCTTGGTTTAATAATGGTCCGTCAGAGTTTTTATATTTAATAAGTAATGCACAGTATGTGATAACTGATTCTTATCATGGAATGATATTTTCTATTTTATATCATAAACCGATTTATATTATGCCTAGAGAATCAGGAAATATTAATATGAATAGTAGATTTGAAACATTGTTTAAAAAATTAGGTATCGTAACTGGTAATCGACAGGGAATATTGCAGAAGTGCGTTGTTGATTATAACAA
>JAQYAS010000096.1 GCA_029338615.1 Clostridiales bacterium | reverse complement strand
GATATATAAGCTTCTGAGGGCGCATGTGGCCGGAGCCACATACGAACAGAATATCCCGCCGGAAGAGGCCCTGGAGGAGGCGTTATCATATCTGAGAGATCGCAAAGAGCAGGGGCTGTGAAAAAACTCAATCGAGTTTTTTCACAGCCCCTTTTCCGGTGTAAAGATATAAATAATATTTATAATAATTTATTATACATCCAGCTTGTCCTGTTCAGAGAGTACCGCAGGATCCTCGGACACATCTGAGAGTCCCATGTATTCGTCACCGATAACCTCGCTGTCATCGGCTTCGGCGGCACTGACTACAGCACCGGTAGCTTCAGCAAGCACATCCTCAGCTTCAGCAACTGTCTCGGTTACAGCTTTGGCTGTACTTTCGTCCTCTGTTGCAGCCGTTGTGTCTCCGGATGTATGCTCATGAAGAGTAAAGTATTCGCGGTCGCTATCGTCGACCGTATCCATCTTATCTTTGATAGTATCCTTTATCTTATCATACTTGTCAGATACGGTGTCTTTGGCTTTCTGAACAGTCTCGGAATCCTTTACCTTGTGGTAGGTATCTTTGATAGTCTCTTTGGCTTTCTGAACAGTTTCAGAATCTTTTATCTTCTGAACTGTCTCAGAATCTTTGATCTTTTTAACGGTCTCAGAATCTTTGACCTTGTGATATGTGTCTGTGGCTGTAGCCTTTGCTTTCTTAACGGTATCATTGGACTCAACAGTCTGGTATGCCTTTGATGTCTTGATCTTGTCTTTGAATAAGTAACATACGCTGCCTGCAGCAGCCAGTGTAAGCGCAAGTTTTGTTAAATTCTTCATGTTAGTACTCCTTTCACGTTGTATATAACCTGTCCATTTATTTTAATATGTATTCATTATAACCGCAAATATAAGACTTTTGTATAGTTTTTACAGACTTTTAATATTTGCACTTCGATAATGGTGTATGATATTGTAATGAGTAATTATAATATTCCATAAGGAGGGTATACGATAGTATGGAGAAATATAGATCCCAGCAGGAAGAACTGGGTAAGAGTATAAAGAATCTTGAGAGCCGTTCGTCAACATATTCGGGGGCGAGGTTTATCATGTTTGTGGTGGCGGTGGCCGCACTTATAGTCGGAATATATGACAGCCGCATGGTACTGCTTGCGGTGGGGCTGGTGGCAGCTGCTGCATTTGTGGCACTGGTATTCATACATGGCAAACTCAGTGAAGAACTGGAGTATAAGAGAGCACGGGCGGAGGTTATAAGAAGATATATAGAGAGATTTGGAGATGGCTGGAAGCAGTTTGAGGAAAATGGATCTGAGTATCTGGAAGATCAGGATCTGGTTGCCAGAGATATGGATCTGTTGGGGGCAAGTTCACTTTATCAGTTCATCTGTACAGCGGGCACTGAGGAGGGCCGGAGAACTCTTGCAGATAGTATAAAGAATCCAAAGTCTGATATACATGAGATAGAACGGAGACAGGATGCTATCAGGGAGCTTGCATCCAAAGAAGAATTCTCAATGGGATTTGAGACTTTGGGTGTCAAGACAAATATGGGAAAAAAGAAGAAGTATACGACTGATGAGTTTGTTGCATACTGTAATGGCGATGACCATATTCCGATGATATTCAATATACTCAGATTTGTATTTCCAGCGATAACGGTCATTGCGTTGATTTTGGGAATTATGGGAAAGATCAACATGGGATGGACATTGGTGTCGTTCTTTGTTGTACTGCTTTTTTCCTGGCTGTTTTCGGGTGTGGCAGGACAGGCAGTTATGCCCATGATATCTTTTGGGTATGTGATAGAGGACTATATAAGGATGTTCGAGATGATATCCCGGGAAAAGTTTGAAAGCAGTCTGCTCAAGGATATTCAGGGGAGGTTGTCAGAGGATTCCGGAGCTCTTGGGGCAATCAAAAAGCTCAGGACAATAAGTGCGGCATTTAATATCAGGTACAATCCAATCGTACATCAGATATTGTGTGGATTTACTATGTGGGATTTCCATCTTGGAGCTATGATGGATCGTTGGAAGAGCCGGAATGGTGATAAGGTTGAGGGATGGATAAGTGCTGTGTCCGGTATGGAGGAGCTTATGTCATTTGCAGTTCTGACAAGAACCAGAAAGGTGAGCTATCCACAGGTGGGAGATCAGGCCAGGGTACATGTGGATGCCAGAGGTATGAGGCATCCTCTTATTGCACCTGATGTTGTAGTTGAAAATGACGCACATTTTACCGGCGGTGCAACTATCATAACAGGAAGCAATATGTCGGGTAAGACCACATTTCTCAGAACACTTGGAATAAATCTGGTTCTGGCATATGCTGGTGCTCCGGTGTGCGCTGACTATATGGAAGCTGATGTCATGAAGATATTTACATCTATGAGGGTGACGGATGATGTAAGCAATGGTATATCTACTTTTTATGCAGAAATACTCAGGATCAAAACTATGGTTGAGTATAAGAAGGAGAACAGGCCGATGCTGTGTCTCATAGATGAGATATTCAAGGGGACAAATTCTGCGGACAGAATAGTTGGGGCTACACAGGTCATTAAGAAATTGTCAGGATCAAATTCAATGACGCTTGTGTCAACCCATGATTTTGAACTCTGTGATCTGAAGGCTGATGATGGAACTCCTGCGGCAAATTATCATTTTGAGGAGTACTATGAGGGAGATCAGCTTAAATTTGATTATAAGAAGAAAGATGGCAGATGTACTACTACAAATGCCATGGCTATATTGCATATGGCAGGACTTGACTGACATTGATGTAAAAGTGCACAAAAAAAATAAAAATTTTAGTGATATAATTTTTGAGTAATTATGCACAATGCTAGTTATCAGTAATAACCAAAAACTTTGTTGAATGATTTTACCAAATATGTTATATTTGGAGTAGTGATTTGACGAAAAAATACTAAGAATCATACAATATATGTGACAACAAAAGGAGGTAGACATATTATGTTACCAGCAAATATAGGACAGGCAGGGGATAACGCATTGTCAATTGCGGCATCCAGTAATAAGGGAACTCTTATTCGTTATCTGAATGACCAGGTAGAGGATGGCTTCTACACTCTGGTTATTGACAGTTTGAAGGATTCCAATTTTGATTTGTCAACCATGACAGTAGATGATGAAGTCCGCGCACAGTGTACCAAGTTGTACGAGTTAGCAGAATTTGTGGATTTCAATATAAAGGCTACAGGACATTATGCTATAGAAGAGTGGATCGAGCCATTGTTCAGATTTGTGTATGGAGATATTGATCCTACCGATATTGATGCACCTGTATCAGCTACAGGAGTTTACAGATACAGTGTATGGCTTCTCTATCTGCTTCAGCTGGAGAAGATTCCTGAGTGCATGAAGCTGATCGGTGAGAAGATAGCACCACTTCTTATCAATATTTCATATCAGATACTGGAAGATGATGACAGACCAAAGAACTTTGATAAGGCTCTGCTTGGATATCTTGATCTGATCAATGTTGTTATGGAGATGGATATATCAGTTGCAGACATAGGTTCAGAGTCTTATATCAGCAACCTTGAGGTTCTGTATGATTATGTCATAGAGGATGCTCATGCACCTAACGATTATAAAATACAGTTGTCTATCAATCTGTTTTCTATTTATATTGCAAACAAGCAGTATGAGAAGGCATTCCAGTTCTACGGACTGAATGCAGAATACATACCAATTGACAACCTGTCAGTATACTCCAATTTCAAGGAGCTCATCAAGAATGTGACCAGCACAGAGGCTGCTAAGATTCTCAGCAGCAAGGTTGCATCAGAGATATCCAAACAGGAAGTATACAACAAGAGAATAGATTCACTCCTCACAGAGACTTGTGCATTTACCAAGAAGGTATATCAGTCAATAGAGAATGAGTCGGAGGTTAAGAAGGTACTTCAGACTCTGGGTTCAGGAGCACAGCTCAGTGGCAGACAGAATATACCGGAGGGAGCATACGAGTACAATAAACTCTTTATCGAGTGTGGTATCAAGGCTTATGTCAATTCAGATATAACACAGAAGTCATATGAGGAGAAGTATGAAAGTCTGGAGATTCTCTCCAAGGCACTCAACGTATTGTTTGAGGGATACAGCCTTTACGAGGTTTCCAACAAGATCGAGGATCAGTATATTGAGCTTACATGGTGCTGCAACTTCCTTAATGCCAATCCATCAATGCTCAAGGCTTTCTTCAGTGTAAAGGAGAAGATCAAGGTATTTGATGTTAGAAAGAAGTCAATAGTAGAGAAGAACAACAAGAACAAAGAAGTATACTCTATGCTTGACAACAGACAGAAGATATTACTGTTCATGGCAGCTGAGGATATGGTTGTTAACGGACTCAACAGTGTGAAGAAGAACGTTCTGGCATCGAGCTATGACATCAATATAGCAAAGAAGTATCTGCAGGAGACATATTCAAGAACTATGCTCCCAGAGAAGTATAAGGAAGACAATGAGCAGCAGGGTGGCGGACTGTTTGGTAAGAAGCAGCAGGCTATGTCAGCTGAACTGGTATCTCTGTGTAAGACAGCTGCTGTTGAGGAGATGCTGTGCAAGTCAGAGTATCTGTATCATCAGCATACACTGAAGGGTATAGACAAGCCATCCAACGAGGAGATGACATATTCGGTTGCATGTCTTATCAAGTGTATCAATCACATGATCAATAAGAAGAGTAAGGCCGCAGCGGCACCTAATAAGAAGGTAATAATCACCAAGACAGGAAAGGTTATCGAGCTTAACGATGAATCAGGACAGGCACCAGAGAAGCAGGAGTCAGGTATAATTGAGGCTATAGACAATATAGTAGTACAGCTCAGGGATAAGAGCGACAGCAATGTAAAGTATGTCAAGGATTATATTGAGGATCTCATGAATACACTCATGAAGTATAACTGGGATATGAATGTACAGCTGGATGAGTTCTCAGGTGAGGAACTTAGAAACAAGGCGTTTACAGTTATCAAGAAGCTCAATTTTGATCTTCTGAAATAATACTGGTATTTCTGAATAAGTTAATTAATATAAGCCCTTCGCAGAGAATACTGATATACAGTATATCTGTGAGGGGCTTATCAGCATTTAGGGTGGAAAAAATTATTTGTGTATGCTAGAATAGGTTGGATTTGATAGTAATTAAGAAGAAATCAGGAGGATTAAAAATGGCAAAATTCATCAAGACACCGGTAAAGGGTATGTGTGATCAGCTTCCGGCTGATATGAGGCTTAGAGAGCATGTGCTTTCAATGATCAAAACAAGTTATTCCAGATTTGGATTTACACAGATAGAGACTCCTGTTATGGAACATATAGAGAATCTTACAAGCAAGCAGGGTGGCGACAATGAGAAGCTTATCTTCAAGGTGATGAAGAGAGGCGCAGATCTCGCAAGAGCCATCGACGCAGGCAAGGGAGAGCTGGCTGACAGCGGTCTCAGATACGACCTGACACTGCCTCTCTCAAGGTATTATGCCAATAATAAGGAGCAGCTTCCAAGCCCTTTCAAGGCACTTCAGATCGGACCTGTATTCCGTGCAGATCAGCCACAGAAGGGCAGATTCAGGATGTTTACTCAATGTGATATAGATATACTCGGTGACAATACCAATCTTGCAGAGATAGAGCTTGTGGCAGCGACATCTGACATGCTTTCAAGAATATTCTCTGAGGTGGGAATAACAGATTTCACTATCCATATCAATGACAGACAGATACTTCGAGGAGCTGCCAGAAATGCCGGATTTGCTGAGGATGATATTGCATCCATACTCATCAGCCTTGATAAGTATGACAAGATCGGTCTGGACGGTATAAGAGCAGAGCTTACAGAGAATGGATACGATGCAGAGATGGTAAATAAGTATCTTGAGATATACGAGAATCTCGGAGATGTGAGCTGCGCTGATTTCTGCAAGGGTATAGATGAGCAGTGCCTTGATCCAAAGGTGATCGCCAATATGGACGAGATCATATCAAGTGCCAGAACCATGGTTGCAGATGGCGTAAAGATCGTATTTGACCCAACTCTTGTAAGAGGTATGGGATACTACACAGGACCTATATTTGAGGTTACAATTGATGATTACAATTTCTCCATCGCCGGCGGTGGAAGATATGACAAGATGGTTGGAAACTTCTGCGGACAGGATGTTCCTGCAACTGGATTCTCTATCGGCTTTGAGAGAATCATCACGATCCTTAAGGATAAGCTTGAGAATGGATATAAGATAGATTCAGACAATGTTGCGATTCTCATACATAAGGATGTGACACTGGACAAGAAGCTTGAGATATTCAGAGAGGCAAAGGAGCTTCGCCAGGCAGGTAAGACGGTGACCATCCAGATGATGAGAAAGAATATGAAACAGCAGATAAACATGCTTGAGTCAGAGGGATATACAGAATTTAAGAAAGTTTATAATGACTAAAGCTGCTGCAGTATGACATAAAAGGCTGTATGGACATATCGGAGATTGATATGTGCATACAGCCTTTTTATGTTGTGTTATGGATGATAAAATCAAGATTATCTGACCATACCGTGCTTCTTTTGGAAATAGAATATAAATGGTTTTTCGATGATCCTCTTTAAAGTGATCTGTATTTCCTCGTGGCTTGTATCAATGGGCTTGACAAGGATAGTGTGTATGCCCAGGCTTGCGCTGCCGATGATATCGGTGTATATCTGATCACCAACGGCCAGGGTGTTGTCTATATTGCAGCCTATCTCGTTCATTGCGCGGATATAACCTTTTTTTGATGGTTTGCCTGCCTTATATATGTAATTCACTTTCAGCTTTTTGTTGAAAGCGGCTACCCTTGGCTCCTTGTTGTTGGAGACCAGGCAGACTTTAAAACCTATGGCCTTGAGCTGTTCCATGAGCTGGATCGCACGAGAGGTTGCGGGCTCATTGTGTCTCACCAAAGTGTTGTCGATATCAAACAGTATTCCTCTGTAGCCTTTGTCATAATATTTCTTGAAATCTATTTTATAAGTGGATGAATAATATTCATCCGGCAGAAATCTGATCATATATATCCTCCCAAATATGTATATGTGCAAGCAAGGCTGCTCACTTGCGCTCATTATATCATGATTCGCACCCACGGTGCTTTCCGTTGCTATCGCAACTATCATGATCCAATTCGCCGCTCGCCAATCATGCAAGCATGTTGGCTCACTTGCGCTCATTATATCACAGGTGGACAACCTGGTGTATAAGCACTTAATAAAATAATAAAATGCTTTAACCATGCACTTTCGTGTTTTTAATTTAGAGCAAAACATGTATAATAAAAATTAGAACTTATATAGAATGGGGTGTGGGATATTGCACAGGGCGTATGTTCTGAGAAAAGAAAATAATAGATATATGCTGGATGTGATAAGTCCATATGAAGCATTATACAGCTCTGTATTTGGCGTACAGGCTGATACACTGTCCTATTCACAGGATGGTATGTGCAGGCGTATGTTCGATGAACTTATCGATAAGTTGAATTACAGGGAGAAACTTGTGATAGATAAGCTGTATGGTTACAGGCATGACAGGTGTGGGATGTCGGAACTTGCGGATGAACTGGGAACTGACGAGGAAGAGATAAATGAATTGAAAAGCAGTGCACTGAACAGACTGCGGGACCCTGGTAATTACAAGTATCTTGAGAAGCGGTGGTATTCGGGAAATGATATAACAAATGCGGAATATGAGCTGGATTACAGGGGAAAGTTAAAGTCTGAGATCAAACGATATCTGGTGGGGCAGAGAACAGATATCGACATTATAAGTGCGATAATGAAGAAAAATGATATATCGATACAGAGAATATACAGAAATATATCGCCAGTGTCATTCAGTTCTGAAATGTTTGAGACTTCGTTTGCGGGAAAGAAGAGCATAGATGATGCGGTAAATGCCCTTAAGGCGTTCAAGATAGCAACAAGACCAGTCGAAAGTATAAAAAAGAAAAGGACCATAAGAGGAAATGTGGAGACGGTTCTCATTACTCAAGATGGGGTAGAACAGGCTTATAAATATAGTGGACTAAGTGATGATGATATTGCTGAGTGTGTATATCATGTGCTTACAGACAGTGGTGAAGGATATGGCTGCATACTTGATTTTAATATTTCTGATGGACTTATGGGACTTTTACTTCTCAAGGGGTATCTGTATCTGGAAAGTGTTGTGAAGGACAGAGACAGGATATATACAGACCTTGATGGTGGAGGATTCCATTCTCAAGCTGAGGATTTTATGAAATTTGCAGACAAGGCAGAGATCTTCATAGCAGATAAGACACATACATCATTGACTTTCGTTGTTGTGCCAGAGACTGTGGCTCTTCGCATATATGAGGATGTTCCTGTGGATTACCATGAATTACTGTCATGCGTGGAGGAGACAGACAGGGAATTTGCGGTTATGCTCATAAGAAATGTAAAGAGGGAGTTTGCTGATTTTGGAGACCTTATAATAACAGATTCCGCTGAAAGATGCCTTCAGGCGTTGCGTAGGAACAATGAGCCTGCGGATGCGGTGTGAAGTTAACATTACTTTAGGAGGATAAATGATGGGATTGATAGCGGTCAATATCATGGGAGTGATAATGTTCGCTCTGGCAATTGTGGTGTTTGTCCTGGCCGACAGCATGGCGGGAATAGTTATAGGTATCCTGCTCAGTATAGTGTGGCTGGTGTTCACCATAATGGCTAATATACATATACTTAGAGGGAGACGGTCTACGGAGAAACTTAAGGACAGTGCCAGAGGGCATCTGTTTGATGCACAGATAGAGAGACTTAACAGACAGTATGAGAGTATAATGTCCAGGGAAGAATATTTTCAGGAGAATGTGGATGAGGGCAGCGGTGTCCGTAACCTTTATGAGGACATAAAGGAGCAGGCGCAGATCAACATGGACAGTGCCATAGGTTTTATACAGACGTATGATTACTATACGAGGCCGCAGCCGATATATCTGGATAATCTGTGCAGACAGGGAGACGAGTTGGTGAGAAAGTTCAATATTCTGGTGGAGAAGCTGGTTGACATAGATACAAACCTTAGTTCACTGGATATGAAATACGTGGATGATGTTATAGAATGTATGAACAGCATGAGGCAGGATGTCAACGGCCAGGGAAAGTAAAAGGAGGAAGAAATGGACAAGAGGACGAAAGGGATAGTGGTAGTCGGAGTGTTGGTGATAATTGCTATGATCGCAGTTGTCATAGGAATAGTTGGCAGGCGGGTCACCAATATAATTGGCAGCGGTAATGATGTACCATCGGGGAAAGTGATGACTCTGGATGAATTATATGCAGATATAGATGTGAGTGAAGCGGTACCAGTCAGGGGAACAGTAACACTTGATACTCCTGATCTGTATGAAGAACTTCCGGAGATAGATAAGTATCCATTGGCTGTTGAAGGACAAGGGGATATTGATGTAGAGATATTTACATCCGGAGAGAAGGCAGGAAAGGACAACGATTCATGGCTTATAGATGTAGCGGATAATTTTAACGGTTCGGGAGTGAAGACTGCAGATGGCAAGTCAGTATCTATGAGTGTAAGATCCGTGCCATCAGGAACAGCAGCTGACTACATAATATCAGGTAAATATCTTCCAGACCTGTATACTCCAAGTAATACGCTGTTCGGCGAGTACGCGATATCAAACAATGGCAGTCTTGAGTTGTATGCGGATCGGCTTGTAGGTAATACTGCGGGAATCCTTGTGAAGAAGGACAGTGGTTACAAGAATGCGACTGATGTGATAAAGGATGTTCAGGACAACAAGATCACCATGGGATACACCAATCCGCAGACGAGTGCAACGGGACTGAACCTTCTGCTCACACTTCTTCAGGATGGAGATGATAACTTTACAAAGTTTAATTCGAATATCCCATATGTTGCATATACAACACAGCAGATGAGAGATAGTGCATCAAATGGAACTCTTGATGCGATGCTGTCTGAGTATCAGGCATATATCAACGACAGCAATCTTGTGTCAATGTATGATTTTATTGCATTTGGTGTGAGACATGACAATCCGGTGTACATATGTGATAAGGAGGGTAAGTCGGCAGCGGAACTTGAGGCTGTACAGCTTGTAGTGGATTACTGTAAGAGCGGTGACATGCAGGCCATTGCAGCGAAGAAGGGATTCAATGCAAACGATGACTATGTTTCCGCAGAGAAATTCTCTGGTGCACAGGTCACACAGGGACTTAAGACATACAAGAAAATAAAGGATAATGGCAGGGATATCATAGCAGTGTTTGTAGCGGACTGCAGTGGTTCGATGGATGGAGATCCTATGAATCAGCTGAAGAGCAGCCTGACTAATGGTGCTCAGTATATCAATGATAATAATTATATCGGTATGGTCAGCTATGCAAGTGATGTGACTGTGGAAGTGCCTGTTGCACAGTTTGATCTCAATCAGAGATCTTATTTCCAAGGAGCGGTGAACAATCTTATTGCTTCAGGTGGTACTGCATCATATGATGCAGTGGTGGTGGCTATGAAGATGATAACTGATGCGAAAGTTCAGCATCCGGATGCAAAATGTATGCTGTTTCTTCTGAGTGACGGATATGCCAATATAGGTTATTCTATAGATGATATAACAGGTGCTCTCAGAGATTCAGGAATTCCGGTGTACACGATAGGTTATGGCAGTGATGCGGATTCAGATGAACTTGCAAAGATATCAGGGGTCAATGAAGCGACAACCATCAACGCAGACAGTGATGATATCGTATACAAGATCAAGAGTCTGTTCAATTCGCAGCTTTAAAATTTACCAATCAAACACATTAAAAAACAGTTGCATTCCGATGACATATGGAATACAATATATTCGTTTTAAGAGACAACTGCATATGATGATAAATCTTCGGGGGTGAGTGCAATTCTCCACCGACGGTGTTGAGGTTATCCTCTAAGTCCGTGAGCCGTGTGGCATGATCCGGTGTGATTCCGGAACCGACAGTATAGTCTGGATGAGAGAAGTATTATATATTCAGAACATGGTATCTGGTGGCAGCTGATATGGCGTGCCTGAATAACAGATGCCAGGACAAGAGAAAACCCCGAAGTTATCTTCGGGGTTTTCTCTTGTGTTTTAAACAGATATCTTGGAGTATTGAATGAGCAATATTCGATGGTCTGTTTGGAGATGTATTAAGCAGGATGGTGTTCATATGGAAAATTATGATATAGATGATGAATTTGATCCGTCATACATGAGACATGCCATAGAGCTTGCAAAGTGTGGCACCGGAGCGGTTAATCCCAATCCGCTTGTCGGAGCTGTCATAGTGAAAGATGGCCGGATCATAGGAGAGGGCTACCATGTGAGATATGGAGAGCTTCACGCTGAACGTGCAGCATTTGCCAGTCTTAAGGACCAGACGGATGCAGAAGGAGCCGTTATGTATGTGACGCTTGAGCCTTGCTGCCATTTTGGTAAGCAGCCGCCTTGTGTGGATGCGATCATAGAGCATAAGATAAGAAAGGTGTACTGTGGTTCTGATGATCCGAATGCGATGGTGGCAGGAAAGGGCTTTAAGAGGCTCAGGGATGCCGGAATAGAGGTGTACACACATTGCCTAAAGGCTGAGTGTGATGCCATAAATGGTATTTTCTTCAAGTATATAGTGAATAAACAGCCATATGTGACAATGAAATATGCCATGACCATGGATGGAAGGATAGCAACCCATACAGGAGCCAGCAAGTGGATAACCGGAGCAGCTTCAAGAGCGTATGTTATGGAGCTGCGAAACCGGCATAAAGGTATAATGGCTGGAATAGGAACCGTACTTGCGGACGATCCGATGCTGACCTGCAGAATAGAAGAAAGTTCAGACAGGGATAATGATAATGCTAGAAATCCGGTCAGGATAATTTGTGACAGTAGACTCAGAATACCGGAGGATTCACAGATAGTACAGACTGCCGGAGAGATAGATACAATAATTGCAACCACGGCAGCAGGAGCTTCAGATCTGGCAAAGTGTGAGAGACTTAAGGATAAAGGTGTATGCATTATAGAGACCGAAGCTGTGGATGGACATGTGGATTTAAGTCAGCTTATGACAACCCTTGGTGAGAAGGGCATAGACGGAATACTGCTGGAGGGTGGTGGAGAGCTCAACTACAGCATGATATCGGAAGGTCTTGTGGATGAGGCATGTGTGTTCATAGCTCCGAAGATATTTGGCGGTGATGGTAAATTTAGCCCGGTATCTGGAACGGGTGTGGATGCGCCTGCGGATGCGCATATGTTCAGACTTGATGAGGTCAGGAGATTTGATGAAGACGTCATGCTCAGATACAGAAGCAGGACTGAATCATGTGAGTGAAATGGTAACTGACTGGTGGAGATAAGAACTGGTTTGTTACATGACATAGAAAAGAGGTCATACATGTTCACAGGAATAGTTGAAGAGATAGGAACTATAAGAAAGATAGATAAAGGTGTAAGCTCCTGTAGTATCACGGTTCAGGCAGACAGGGTTCTCCAGGGAAGTCAGGTGGGAGACAGCATCGCGGTAAATGGTGTATGTCTCACTGCAACCAGCATATCGGGAAATATCTTTACTGCGGACGTCATGCCGGAGACACTCAGACGAAGTGGGCTTGGGCAGCTGACCAGTGGCAGCAGGGTAAACTTGGAGCGCGCCATGGCGGCTGGTGGAAGATTTGGTGGACACATAGTGTCAGGCCATATAGATGGAACCGGAACGATCAGGGAGTTTAAGAGAGAGGACAATGCAGTGTGGGTGACCATAGACTGTTCTCCGAAGATACTCAGATACATCATTGAGAAAGGATCAATAGCCATAGATGGAATAAGTCTCACGGTTGCGTATGTTGATGATACATGCTTTAAGGTGTCGATCATTCCACACACGGCGGGGGAGACGACACTGCTGGATGGAAAGCCGGGCAAGGTGGTCAATCTGGAAAATGATGTAGTGGGAAAATATGTAGAAAAGCTTCTAATTCCGTATAAAGGTGATAGTGCGGATGGGAAAGCTTCAGATAGATCAGGACTTGATATGAAGTTCCTGGCAGAAAATGGATTTATGTAGACAGATATTTTAAGGAGGTAGAGTGATGAGTTTTGAATTCAACTCGATAGAGGAGATCGCTGCAGATCTTGCGGCAGGAAAGCCTGTTGTCATGCTCGACAACGAGGACAGAGAGAATGAGGGAGATGTCATCTGTGCAGCAGAATTTGCTACAACAGAGAATGTCAACTTCATGGCAAAGTGGGCGAGAGGCCTCATATGCATGCCGATGGATGCATCATATGCAGACAAGCTGAATCTCCCACAAATGTGTATAACCAATACAGATAACCACTGCACAGCATTCTCAGTATCAGTGGATCATGTGGATACCACCACAGGAATCTCAGCCGAGGAGAGAGGCTATACAGCAAGAAAGTTTGTGGATGAGAATGCAAAGCCTGATGATTTCAGAAGACCGGGACACATGTTCCCACTTCAGGCTGTTGCAGGTGGAGTCATAGAGAGAAATGGCCACACTGAGGCAACGGTGGACCTTATGAAGGTTGCGGGTCTTAAGCCTTGCGGACTGTGCTGTGAGATCATGAAGGACGACGGAACCATGGCGAGAAAGGATGACCTTGTGGAATTTGCAAAGGTTCACGGCCTGAAGATATCCACCATAGAGAAGCTCGTACAGTACAGAAAAGAGCACGAAGTATTTGTAGAGTGTGTTGCCAAGGCAAAGCTTCCTACAAAGTACGGTGAGTTTACAATCTGTGGATACATCAACAAGTTGAATGGTGAACATCATGTGGCACTTACAATGGGAGATATCGCAGATGGCAAGCCTGTTCTGTGCCGTGTGCACAGCGAGTGCCTTACAGGAGACTGCTTTGGCTCACAGAAGTGTGATTGCGGACAGCAGCTCGATGCGGCCATGAAAGCCATAGCAAAGGAAGGCAGAGGCGTGCTTCTGTATATGAGACAGGAGGGCAGAGGAATTGGCCTTATCAACAAGATAAAGGCATATGCGCTTCAGGATCAGGGACTTGACACCGTTGAGGCAAATCTCAAGCTTGGTTTCCCTGATGATGCAAGAGATTACACTATAGGAACACAGATACTTGTGAATCTTGGAATCAGACAGATTAGACTTCTCACCAACAATCCACTCAAGGTATACGGTCTTGCGGGCTATAATCTTGAGATCGTGGAGAGAGTTCCGATAGAGATTGAACCAACCAAGTTTGATGCATTTTATCTCAAGACCAAAAAGGAAAAAATGGGTCATATGTTAAATGATGTTTAAAATAATGTTGTGAAGCACGCAGACGCCGCGCGTAAACGCACTTTCATGCGTCTGCTCCATAATCTTTCATAAGGAGGGACCCGCATAAGCGGGAGGAATCCTTGTGAAGCACGCAGACGCCGCGCGTAAGCGCATTTTCATGCGTCTGCTCCATATAGAAGGAGGATAAATTAAAATGAATAAAGTAGAAGGAAAGTTAGTAGCAAATGGAGCAAAGATAGGTATAGTAGCAGCAAGATTTAACGAGTTCATAGTTTCAAAGCTCGTAAGTGGTGCAGAGGATGCACTTCTCCGTCACGATGTAAATGCAGATGACATCACAGTGGCATGGGTACCGGGAGCATTTGAGATACCTGTAATTGCAAAGAAGATGGCTGCAAGCGGCAAGTATGACGCTGTTATCTGTCTGGGAGCTGTTATCCGTGGTGCAACAAGCCACTATGACTATGTGTGCAACGAGGTTTCAAAGGGTGTTGCATCAGTATCACTTGAGACCGGTGTACCAGTTATGTTCGGAGTTGTGACTACAGAGAATATAGAGCAGGCGATTGAGCGCGCGGGTACAAAGGCAGGTAACAAGGGTTATGACTGTGCAATGGGAGCACTTGAGATGATAGACCTTATGAAGCAGCTGTAAAATAACAGATACAACATACAGATTAGATTGTAATGTATGCAGAAATGACACAGGCACGTGTAGTTATAATACATGTGCCTGTAAATATATGACAGGATGGAAATAATATATGAAAAGCACAGACAGGAAGATATTATTCTTTGATATAGATGGGACTCTGATAACCGAGGATGGAAGAAGATACTTTCCGGACAGCGCAAGGCGTGCCCTGGCACAGGCCAGGGCCAACGGACACCTGGTGTTTATCAATACAGGAAGAGTGTACTGTAATGTGACGGATGAGATAAAGTCCGCGGGATTTGATGGATTTGTGTGCGGCTGTGGAACATCCATATATTACGATGGAAAGGAATTGTTTCACAACGATGTCAGCAAAGATGTGTGCAGGGACATAGCGTATGCATGCCGTAGATACAATATGTACGGAATGTTTGAGCATCGTGATAAGGTGTATGTGGATGGAAAGAACATGGAGAGTGGTCCCCTGGTGGAGATGGTCAGATACTTCCGCGCAAATGGTATATTTGTTGGGGAGAATGTGGACTCTGATGATTTTGAATTCGACAAGTTCTGCTGCTGGATTCCTGATGACAACAGGAAAGTTCCGGAGTTCCGCGAATATGTGTCTAAGAATTTTGAATATATAGACAGAGCCCCAGATTTCTGTGAGATAGTTCCGAAGGGATTCAGCAAGGCTACCGGCATACAGTATCTGCTGGATTACTTTGATATTCCGCTTGAAAATGCATATGCATTTGGTGATGGCAACAATGACGCACCTATGTTATTATATTGTCCGAACAGCATAATCATGGCGAAAGGGCCGGATGAGCTCAAGAAGCAGGTTATGATGGTCACAGACGATGCGGAGAATGATGGAATATACAAGGCTATGGTGAAGCTTGGAATTATAGATCCAATGTAGCAGCGGTTCCATTTCGCAGGTCAATAATTATTAGAGTTGGAGATTTATATGGAAGAACAGGAAGAATATAAGAAGGTGACGTTGCTGGATCAGTTATCGATAGCCGTCAGCAGTCCAAAGAATTATAAGCAGCTCACAAAACTCAAAACAGGAAGACTGGTGTGGTTTATAGTGGTGTTGTCTTTTGTACTGGCATTTATAGAATTTGGAATAGATGCTATATTCTGGGTTAATAAGGTGGGTGGATTTCGAAATCTTGCGACCAACGAGATTCCTGCTTTCACATACAGGGATGGTCAGTTATCGATGGAGAGAGATATACAGATAGGGATAGGAAATGGCACGCTTTATATCAATACGGAGAAACCGGAGGTCGACCTTGATGATCTTGATACCGATGGAGTGTATGTGGCCATAGGAAGTGAGAATATTACCATTGGCATGGTCAGTGGAGGCAGTGGGTATGAATATATGAAGACACCACTTAAGTATATGATGCTCCCTCAGGGATTTGACAACAGTAAACTAGCTGCATGTGCACCTGTTTTTTATCTGTATATAGTATTTATGTTCCTGTGCGTCATGATAGGATGCGCAGGAAGACAGCTTCTTCTGGCTCTGATATTCAGCATAGTTGGAAATGCATTTGCCAGAAATCTTAACACCGGACTTTCATATGGAAAGGTATATATAATATGCGTGTATACACAGACACTTGCGATGTTTATTATGTCTGTCAACACTGCACTTGATTATATGATATCATCGTTCATGGTATGGCTTGTTACAATGTTCATATCTATGATATTCATGAACAGGGCTATTATGGCTCATGTGAGCGGAGATATTCCACCTGGGGATATTTTTTAGAAATGGAGGCTGTCA
>JAQYAS010000095.1 GCA_029338615.1 Clostridiales bacterium | reverse complement strand
GATCTCAACGGAATCGGAATAAATGCTGGTATCACCAACATCTCCCTCAGCCGTGCGCACAAGATGGAAGACGGCAAACATACACCAATGGACGGAGAATTATACTATCGTGGTTACGAAATCCGACAGCTTATCGACGGTTTTGTATCTGAAGACCGATATGGATTTGAAGAGTGCACTTATCTTCTTCTCTTCGGAAAACTTCCCGATGCAGACGAGCTTGCCAGCTTCAAACAGGTTCTTAACCTGGCCTATGATCTCCCACACAATTTTATCCAGGACGTCATAATGAAGAACCCAACCAGGGATATCATATCCAATATGACCAAAAGTATCCTTGCACTCGGATCATATGACAAGTCCGAGACCGATATATCTCTGGATAACGTTCTCCAGCAGTGCCTCATGATCATAAGTGTATTTCCAAGACTTGCTGTATATTCATTCCAGGGTTACAGGCACTATGAACTGGGTAAGAGTTGCTATATACACAAACCTGACCCCGAACTTTCATTTGCTGAAAATATACTGAGCATGCTCCGTTCAGACAGAAAATATACGCAGCTCGAAGCAAAGGTTCTGGATCTGGCGCTTGTACTCCATATGGAGCACGGCGGCGGAAGCAATTCAACATTCACAACGCGTGTTGTCACATCATCCGGATCAGATACATATGCCACTGTGGCAGCTGCCCTGTGTTCTTTGAAGGGACCTCTTAACGGTGGCGGAGATCTCAAAGTCATGGAGATGATGAAGAACATCCACAGCAATGTCGATGACGTGACCGACGAAGACCAGGTTCGAGAATACATCAGAAAGATTGTCCGTGGAGAGGCATTCGACAAGAGTGGTGTGGTATACGGTATGGGACAGCCTATATATTCACTGTCAGACCCAAGAGCTATTATCATCAAGGAATATGTACGAAAGCTTGCCGAGGAAAAGCATGAAAGAGAAGAATTTGCTCTTTATGAACTTATAGAAAGAATTGCTCCTGAAGTTATCAGCGAAGAACGCAAGATATACAAAGGCGTATGTATGAACATAGATTACTACTGTGGCCTTCTTTACAAGATGCTCAAGATTCCATATGCATTATACACCCCTCTTTTTGCCATCGGCCGTGTGGTAGGATGGAGTGCTCATCGCATGGAGGAGCTGGTCAACAGATATAAGATCATGAGACCTGCATATCCAAGTCTTGTGGAACCTAAGGAATATGTTCCTATCAGCGAAAGATAATATTATTCTGACTGATATTTTATAACCACAAAAACACCCAACGTATAATAGTAACAAACGTGACTGCAACTATTATACGTTGGGTGTTTTTTAATAACAATGTAACACTGTGACGTCAAATTACCACTCCATAACCACTGCACCATATGTGAGCCCTGCTCCAAATGCCGACATGGCTATCTTATCACCTCTTTTGAGACCATGCTCTCTTACAAGCTGATCAAGAAGTACTGGTACGCTTGCAGCAGACATATTTCCCGTGTAATCAAGTGTTGTCGGGAATTTTTCCAACGGCGCCTTGAGTCTTTTGGCAACTGACTCTATAATCCTCACATTAGCCTGATGAAGCACAAAATAGTCCACATCATCCGCTGTCATTCCTGCTTTATCAAGTGCCTCTATAAGACACTTTGGGCACTGTCTTACCGCAAATTTATAAACCTCCTGACCATCCATATACAGATAATCAGGTTCAACTTCACCCGGAACAAATATATTGTTTGTCTTCCTGCTCTCGCAATTCAGAACCATACCTTTTTTTCCTATGGAACCCTGAACTATACTTATTATTCCCTTATCAGACTCCTCTATATAAGCAGCTCCTGCGCCATCGCCAAACAACACGCAGGTTCCGCGATCCTTCCAGTCTATTATCTTAGACAGGGTTTCCGCCCCTATAACCAGAGCATTTCTGACGAATCCAGTCTCTATATACATCTTTGCAACATTTAATGCGAACACAAATCCTGAACATGCGGCATTCACATCGAATGCTATCGCTTTGTCAGCACCTATTGCTGCCTGTACCTGACACGCACCACTCGGGGTATAATAATCCGGAGTCACCGTGGCCAGAACTATCAGTTCCACATCCTCAGCTGCCTTTCCTGCCATCTCAAGAGCCTTAAGAGCTGCCTCTGATGCCATTCCGGTAGTTGTCTCATTCACTGCTATTCTTCTGTTTTTGATTCCGGTTCTAGAAGATATCCATTCATCTGATGTGTCCACGTATTTTGCCAACTCATCATTAGATACTTCCTTCTCTGCCAGACAACTGCCTGTTCCCAATATTCTAATTGCCATTATCGTCTATTCTCCTTTAGTATTTTTTATTCCGCATCGCCCTTCAGCAATTCCTCAACAAAACTTCCCCATTTTGTCAGGCTCTTGAAATTCCTGGTAAACATTGCAGGTTCAGTATCACAGTCATAACTTGCTGCAACCCAGCTGATATCATGTTTCTTCATGTAATTAGAGAACTTTATGCCAAATACATTTCTTGTACCCCTGAGTTTCTCATTTTTGACCTCTACATCATCATCTGAATATCCCCACTCGGTGACAACAAGTGGATAGCTTGTAACATATCCTGACAAAAACTTCTGCCAGAATACCTTGTCCGGATATACATGTACTGAATATGCCGCATTATCATCCTCTACACCCTGTTCCACTATCCATCCAAGATCATAACAATTGTTAGGGCTTCCAACTATTATCATCTGCTTAGCCCCTGCATCTCTTATAACGCTCGCAAGACTGTCTGCACATCTCTTCCATTCTGTGTCACTCATGCCTGATGGTTCATTATATATCTCAAATATAACATTCGGGGTATTTTTAAAATATTCCGCAACATTTTTCCAGAACTGAGCCGAATAGTCCAAGGGATTTTCATCCATATCTGGCATCTCATCTCCACTTCCATCTATCGGATTACCGGTATAATCCAGATCAATGATGACATAATTGTCATTTCTTCCAGCCCATGAAACAATCCTGTCAAGATACCTCCACAGATAATAATCATCTCTTTTATACTCAGTAGGATCAACAGGGACCCTTATTACATTGCCTCCCATATCAAACACGTCTTTGAAGAAATCCTCATTAAAACGATCTTTCTCTGCCAGGATCCGAGGCTCAGGAACCATCACTCCATTAAGTATAATCTGTTCTCCCTTTGCGTTGACGATCGTGCTGCCATCAACTTTAAGCATTGATGGATATTTTGAAGTGTTATCCACGAATTCAGCTCTGGTACCTACAGGTGTGAGCAGATCATCCTCGCCTTTTATATATTTGTACAACAGAATTGCTGCTGCGGCTATTATCGCAGCCACAACAACTATCAACACCACTTTTGCCTGTTTTTTCATATATAGTCCTCCACACATTTGACCAAGTCATTTATATAAAGTGTACCAAAAAACTCTCTCCACTTCAACATAAGCATACACACAAAAGGCACTCAGCAGATAGAAATATTGTTCCCACCGCATAAGTGCCTCTATTCTTCTATACTTTTTCAGTATGGTCAATATTTACAGATTTCTGAATCGTTTGTATCTGTCCTGTGCAATCTCCTCAGGAGTCATATCTGTATATTTCTTCAGAAATTCCTTGATATTCATCTTAAGATATTTTCCAATATATGGAACAGACGCCTCATCAGCCCCGCCGTATTCTGGCACAACCTGTTCGATCACATTAAGTCTCTTAAGATCCTGTGCAGTTATCTGCATAACCTCCGCAGCCTCTTCTGCCCTGTTACTGTCCTTCCAGAGAATTGATGCATAGCCCTCAGGTGAAAGGATAGAATATGTTGCATTCTCAAGCATCCATACCTCATTACCTACTGCAAGTGCAAGCGCTCCACCGCTTCCTCCTTCTCCAATAAGTATACAGAGAACCGGAACCTTGAGAGCAGACATCTCGTACAGGTTTCTCGCTATCGCCTCACCCATGCCACGTTCCTCAGCCTCAAGGCCACAGAACGCACCAGGTGTATTTACAAATGTGATGATCGGTCTGCCAAACTTCTCTGCCTGTTTCATAAGACGAAGAGCCTTTCTATATCCATCAGGAAGAGGCATACCGAAGTTTCTCTCCATGCATTCCGCCATTGAACCACCCTTAACCTGTGATATGACGGTTACAGGCTGGCCATCTATATGGCCGATACCACCTACGATGGCTCTGTCATCATTCATGGTTCTGTCTCCGTGTATCTCACGGAAATCATCACATATATACTTCACATAATCAAATCCTGAAGGTCTGCTCATCTGACGTGCACCCTTGAGCTTCTCCCATGGTGTCTTCGGCTCGTCATCCTTGAGTCGCTCCTTCAGTATCTCACTTATATCAAACTTTTCATCGTCTGAAGCCTTGTCAAAATTTGCGTATCCCTGTCTCTGCTTGTGAGTTACGATAAGATCGTACATTGTGTCCTTCATCTTATCTCTTGTGATTATTCCATCTATGATTCCATGCTCAACAAGGAACTCTGATCTCTGGAATCCCTCTGGAAGCTCCTGACCTATAGTCTGCTTGATAACTCGCGGTCCTGCAAAACCTACAAGCGCACCAGGCTCACCAAGTATGATATCTCCAAGCATTGCAAAGCTGGCAGTCACACCGCCTGTTGTTGGATCTGTAAGTATAGATACATACAGAAGTCCTGCATCAGAATGCTTCTTAAATGCTGCAGAAGTCTTGGCCATCTGCATGAGAGAGATAATTCCCTCCTGCATACGTGCACCACCTGAACAGCAGAACATAAATACCGGAAGTTTCTCCTCTGTAGCTCTCTCGACAGCTCTTGCAATCTTCTCTCCAACTACATAACCCATGCTGCTCATAAGGAATCTCGCATCACATACCCCCACTACTGCAGGCTCTCCATTTATTGTTGCTTTTCCTATGGTAACAGCTTCCTTAAGATTGGTCTTTGCCTGTGCTGCTGCAACCTTCTCCTCATAACCCTCTGTTCCAAGAGGATTTGATCCCGGCATATCTTCATACCATGGCTCAAATGACTTAGGATCTGTAACCATGCGGATACGGTTCTTTGTCTTTACTCTGAAATAAGAACCGCACTCATAACAGATGTACTTTGCGTTCTTAACTCTTTCCTTATCGACTTCTTTTCCACACTTCGGACACTTTACCATCTCTATCTTTGGTGCTTCCTGGACATTCTCTGTGACCTTGGACTTCTCAGCATCTTTGGCTGCAAGGATTTCCGCGTCCTTTGCTTTCTTCTTTATAAATAACATGATATTACTGCTCCTTATACTTCTGTATTACGATACACGCATTATGTCCGCCGAATCCAAGTGAATTGCTTATTGCAACATCGACATCCATCTCACACGGCTCCTTACAATAATCCAGATCAAGCTCTTCTTCGCTCTCAATGAGGCCTCTTGTTCTGTGGATATAGCCTTCCTCTATACTCTTCACACATGCAATACACTCAATTGCTCCGGCAGCTCCCAGAAGGTGGCCTGTCATCGACTTTGTTGAGTTGATCTTGATATCCTTTGCGTGATCGCCAAATGCCTTCTTGATAGCACGTGTCTCAACAAGATCGTTAAGATGTGTGCTTGTACCATGTGCATTGATATACTGAACTGCATCAAGTGGAAGCCCTGCGTCCTTAACTGCATTTGTCATGGCAACTGCAGGTCCCTCTCCTGACTCCTCAGGTGCTGTAATATGATGCGCATCACTTGAGCATCCATATCCTGAAAGCTCTGCGTATATCTTCGCCCCCCTTGCCTTTGCGTGCTCAAGCTCCTCAAGGATAACTATTCCGGCTCCTTCACCGAGAACAAATCCGCTTCTGTCCTTATCAAAAGGAATAGAACATCTGTCAGGATCTGTGGATGATGTAAGCGCTGTAAGAGAATCAAATGTAGATATACCGATAGGTGAAACTGCTGCCTCACAACCTCCGGCTACCATGACATCCGCATCTCCATACTGAATAGTTCTGAATGCCTCTCCGATACTGTTGGTACCAGAAGCACATGCTGTTACAACATCTATGCTCTTACCTTTAAGACCAAACTGGATAGCAACGTTACCAGCCGCAATATTGCTTATCATCATAGGAACTACAAATGGACTTACACGAAGCGGTCCCTTTGTAAGAATAGTGCCATATGCATTTTCAAGTTCCTGAAGTGATCCAACACCTGATCCAATACATGTTCCTACTCTGTAGGCATCTTCCTTTGTCATATCAATACCTGAATCTGCCATGGCCTCCTGTGTTGCTTTTACTGCAAACTGTGTAAATCTGGCCATACGTCTGGCAGACTTTGGATCAATGTAGTCCTTTGCAACGAAGTTCTTAACTTCTCCCACAAGCTTGCACTTATATGCTGAAGCATCAAACTGTGTAATAGGTCCGAAGCCATGTTTTCCCTCCTTGAGTGAATTCCAGTATTCATCAACTGTGTTACCCACAGGGGTGATTGCTCCTATACCTGTTATTACTACTCTCTTTTTCATACTTATCTCCTTGCATTATTTATTCTGCTTTTATACATATTTAACCATTCAATTATACTCCAACTGTCAAATGTTTGGAAGTAATTGTACCCATGTTTTTCTATAAATTTTCGATAAAAATTTCCAGGCTCTCTATAACAGGCTTCTCCTCAGGAAATTCCTTCTCTATCCTTCTGCAAAGCATGTTATTAAACTCTATCCTCTTTTCAAAATTAAATTTAAGAATATTCTTATATCCCCACAAATGCGTAAATATGTCCTGTTTCTCAATATCAGCAGCCTCAGGGAAAAAAGATGATATTTTCTTTCCTTTCTTGCCTGCACACATGGCCAGCAAGCGTTGCTCTGCAAAAACCATATGACACAAGTTTTCCTCTTTTTCGTCACAGTTTTCCATAAAATCTGTAGCACTGTCCACATAATAGTTCTTAAATTGATCATCTGATATATAGAGCATACATGTATTGACCGGAGGGGCTCCCCAGTCCCACAACGGATCAAATATATAGCTGTCTTTCATATTAAAAAAATCTCTGTCAGGATATACCTCAGGATATATACCTTCCCGATGTATTGAACATATATCCGTTCCATCAATATATCCATATATTTTTTTCCATATTATAAGATCCAGATCTACCATAACAGCCGGCATATCCATTTCCTTCAAAGCATATAATTTCCCTGCTGCCCAGAACACTTTTGGTGAAATGCTGTCCGGAACTTTTATTTCCCTGAGTCCGCCATTCCAGATGTGCGATATTCCCAGTCCCTCAACATAATCAATGGCCCTTGCATCACCATACAATGTGATGGGGCCATTGTTTCTTCTCCACATAAGTGCAGACAGGATCATGGTAAGCAGTTCATAATCCTGCATGCTATATGAATCGTATTTACTATTTTGAAAATAAGGCAAAGTCCATAAAGTATGGAAACCTCTGATCTCTGTCATAAATCCTCCGTATCCCATATAAGGTCCAGACCATATCCAAATCTGGCATTGCCACCAACCCTGCGTGAAGGCCGCCGCTGTCTGTTTATAAGCTGCCATTCCTGTGGAAATTCCAACATAAGTTCATTGCTTATATCATTTGAATCTCTGTCCACAACAACTCGGACATCCCCCATCGGATTTTTCCATTCAACATGCCTCTGACTGCTGCCAAGCGCACCTCGCTGGCTGCCTGTCCGCCTCTGACTGCTGCCAAGTGTACCTCGCTGGCTGCCTGTCCGGCTTCCATCAGATTTTCTCTCAGGTGAGTGCATCTGAAACCTGTCATCTACGGGTATAAGGTCACCACCACCAAATTCTACACTGAAAGGTCTTCCATTAAGGATCACATATGTTCTATATGGATATAACTGACCATTTATGGATGTAAGTTTCATATACACAGGTACTCCATCACCAATCTCATGCAGATCTTCTGCCTGTGTCATGGTAGCTTTTACAAAATATCCTCCTTCAGGAAGGGAATACGCAAGATGTTCATTTACCTCTTCATCCCATGCTATGTATACATTAAACTCTCCTGTATGCACATCATAATTTCTGAGGTCAAAGTACACTTTTCCCGCAACAAACGGAAGCATTCTTGCTACTCTGTTATCAAATTGTTCCTGTTCTTCACATGCTAACCTGTGAAGCAAAGAATATACGAAACCCACACATAATCTCCAATCCCAAAACTAGCTAGTCTTCAATACAACATTCAAGCTATACTCTATACTATGTATGGTACTCTATTTTATCATATAATTCAATTTAATTTGGATGATTTAGCAGTCATATTTTACTTTCCAAATGTAAGTACATAGTATTTTTTGTATCCCTGTTTGTCGTTCTTCAGCGCAACAAAAACAGCCGCTCCCATAGTCTTATATGAAGTATTGAGCATATTGCTGTTATGAGCTGAAGATTTCTTCCATGCCCTGAACACCAGCTCTGAATTTGCAAATCCACAGGCAAGGTTTTCTCCATACAACTCATACATCGAGTTAATACAAAGTGTACCATTTGGTCTGTAATGACTATATGTATTACTTATCTCGATAGCTCTCGTAGTTGCTGTATCTGTCATAGATGTATTTGCCGACAATGCTGAAAATCCATTATCCTGACGATGCTGATTAACCTCTTTCATCAGCTTTTTAGCTCCATCGAGATCATAATATCCATACACTTTAGTCTTTTTACCATGTCCAAGGTCTATCGTGTAATATCTCTTGACCGAAAGATCATATTCCCTCTTGTATACATTTCCCCTGCCATTCACATAAGCAAGGTATCCATCAGACGTCTTATACACGCCCTTCTTTGTAACTCTCTTACCTTTGCCATTAAAATACACATTCGTTCCGGCAATTTTCTTTATAGTTTTCTTTATAGGCTTCCACTTCTTTGAAGAATATGTAAATCCGCCCTTTGTCTTTGTGTTGTAATAAATGGTAGCAATACCTTTTGTATTGAAATATATTTTGCTGCCACTTACGTTCTTCCACAGATTTTTTCTGAGTGTCCACTTGTTTGTTGAATAATTATAACTGTACAGTTTTCTGACACCTGACTTATTGGTATATTTCAGAGTGATATATCCCTTTGATCCAACATAATAGCTCACCTTTGAGTTCAGTGTCTGCCATCCCTCAGAAGTAACTCTCACACCACTCTTGTTGTAATAGTAGTAATACTTCTCATTCAGCTTTGAAACCGCATTCCTTGCCAGCACATAATTATCTGAATCATATGAATATATGTACAGTTTCTTTGTTGACAGATTGTATACTGTTATACCCTCGCCAGCATCTGAGAAATAATATAATTTACTGCCTGACTTCTTCCAGAGATTTGCTTTCTGCACCCATTCTTTACTGGAAGAATCAAATACACTTATTCTGTATATTCCTGAATCTTTGTAAATCCTTGTATATACTACACCGTTGCTGTCTACATTTACCTCTGTCCCTGAGAAAGTTGTATACCATCCTGCTTTAGAAACTCTGATGCCCTTTGAGTTAAAGTAATATGTTCTGCCATCATTTAACACAACCTCTCTGTTATCAGCAAGACTGAATGAGTTTCCTGCAAACCTGTATGCCTTCTGGCTGTCAGTGTAATACAACTTCGAACATATTCCTGTCGAATCCATGTAGTATCTTCCATTATCTATGGAAATCCATCTGTTTCTCACAAGATCCCAGCCCTTTGTGCTCACATTGTATTCATTTATATTTATAACATCTCCGTTCCTCGAAAAAGTGCTGGTTACATGGCCTTCCTGGTCAATGTATATCATTTCTGTATCACTTATTCTTCTCCATCCAGGAGCAGTCTGAACCTGGTCATTCTCATAATATCTGAAATAGCCATCAGAATCCAGCACCACACCGTTGACTCCAGCATCTGTTGTGGTGGCTAATACATCATCCACTCCCGCCGGAGTCTCATCAGCATAAGAAACCATATTAGCTGAGAACATCACCATAAATGTAAGCACCAGTCCGCACATCACAAGCTTTATATAACTGATTCTTTCTCTTTTTGTAAGTCGATCTTTTATCTTAGACATATTTTGTCCTCCTTTTCACCTTACGGTGGATTTATACAATAATAGCGTTTTATATGCGCTCCGCTGGTAGTATACTACATGTTACATAACTTTTACAAGTATATCTTTTCATAGCGAATTTTGTTACAATTGTGTTAACTGGCATCTGTCTCTGTGATTTATTCCCAATCTATGATAAAATAAATTTTATTGTTATAAATACAGAAAGGATTTTCTTGAATATGAGTGCTATCGTAACTTTAAAAAAGGGAGAAGGACGCCTGTTGAAATCAGGTGGAGCCTGGATATTTGACAATGAAATAGACTGCATAACCGGACATTTCGAAAATGGCGACATAATTATGGTAAAAGATTTTGACGGATACCCTCTTGGAAAGGGATTTATAAACACCAATTCCAAGATAACCGTAAGAATCCTTACCAGGGATATAGACGCCGAGATCAACGAGGAATTCTACACCAGGCGCCTTCAGGACGCATGGGACTATCGCAAGAAAACTGTAGATACAAGCAGTTGCCGTATAGTATTTGGCGAAGCGGATTTTCTTCCAGGCATCGTAATCGATAAATTTGAAAATGTCCTTGTTGTGGAATCCCTTGCCCTTGGAATTGATAAAGTTAAAAATTTGTTAATAAATATTTTAAAAATTATACTTAAAAATGATGGTATAATAATCGAGGGTGTTTATGAGCGTAGTGACGCAAAAGTCAGAAAACACGAGGGGATGGATACATATAAGGGATTTATTGGTGCCGAATTTGACACCAAAGTTCATATAAATGAAAATGGCGTTCGATATATAGTTGATGTGAAAGATGGTCAGAAGACCGGTTTCTTTCTGGATCAGAAGTATAATCGTCTTGCTATTCAAAAGATATGTAAAGACGCAAAGGTTCTTGACTGTTTTACACACACAGGATCTTTTGCTTTGAATGCCGGAATAGCTGGAGCTTCCAGCGTCATCGGAGTTGACGCATCAGAACTGGCTATTGCCCAGGCTAGAGAAAATGCAGTACTTAACGGTCTTGAAAGTACTGTCACATTTAAGTGCAGAGATGTATTTGATCTTCTTCCAGAGCTGGAATCTCAGGGTGAACAATTTGACGTAGTCATACTTGATCCGCCCGCCTTCACCAAATCCAGAAGCTCTATAAAGAACGCTGTAAAGGGATATCGTGAGATCAATCTCAGAGCAATGAAACTTGTCAGAGACGGCGGTTTCCTTGCCACCTGTTCATGTTCCCATTTCATGGACTTTGAACTTTTTACCAAAACTATACGCCAGGCCGCTGCCAACTCACATGTAAGGCTTCGCCAGGTTGAATTCAGAACACAAGCTCCCGACCACCCGATTTTGTGGGCTGCAGATGAGTCATATTATCTGAAGTTCTACATATTTCAAGTAATAAAGGAGAGATGACACAATGCAACTAATTCAGAGAAATAAGGATTCTGCATATTTACAATATGATAAATACGTGAATTATGATAATCCTATCGTTGCTGAAAAGGCCAGGGAACTGGCAGCTCCATGCAAGAGCAGCGACGAGATCATTCAGGCATGTTACTATTTTGTCCGTGATGAAATTTCTCACACCTATGACAGCAATTTTTCAGCTATTACCATCAGCGCTTCCGATGTACTGGAAGCCAGCACAGGCATCAGCTACTCCAAAGCTAACCTGCTGGCAGCACTGCTTCGTGCCAATAATTTCTATACAGGGTTCTGTTATATTCGAATGAAACATAAGGGAGGTCTGATGGCAATGCATGCACTCAATGCCGTGTACCACCCGGATCTGAAGAAATGGATACGTATGGACGCCAGGGGCAACAAATATGGTGGATTCAATGCGGATTATACGCACAACGAAACCCAGATGGGGCATGTGATAGACTCCGCCGCAGGGGAATATGAATTTAACGATCTCATTGCCGTGCCTCTTCCATCAACTATGCGTGTACTTGAGCAGAGCACAAACTTCCTTAAGATGTACTTCAACGATATGCCAGATTATGACGCCTAAAAAAATATTACCAGCGGATGACCGCTGGTAATATTTTTCTATACTATATGAAGAAGAGGGGAACCGATCCATGTCAAAGACAAAATCCAAAACCATATTAAGAATATCCTTTAACTCACCTGTGGTACTTACATTTGCACTCATTTGTCTGGGAGCTTATCTCCTGAGCATCCTCACAGGCGGCAAAAGTAACTTTCTTCTATTTGAAGTATACAGAGCCCCTCTCACCGATCCTTTAACCTACGTCCGCATGTTTGCCCATGTGTTTGGTCACGCAAGCTGGAGTCACCTTATCAACAACATGACACTGCTGCTTGTGATCGGACCTTTGCTGGAAGAGAAATATGGTTCAAAAGACCTGTTGTTTGTCACAGCTGTAACTGCTTTTGTGACAGGTCTTGTACATTTCATGTTTTTCCCGGGAACCGCACTTCTCGGTGCCAGCGGAGTGGTATTCGCATTTATCCTTTTATCCTCATTCGCATGTATAAAAGATGGGGCTATTCCATTAACATTCATACTTGTTGCCATATTGTATATCGGCGGACAGGTTGTAGATGGAGTATTTATCAGGGATAACGTATCCAACCTGACACACATTATAGG
>JAQYAS010000094.1 GCA_029338615.1 Clostridiales bacterium | reverse complement strand
GACTGGATCCAAGACGCTCAGCGATGGTATGAAGAAGTTTAATGAAGAGGGAATTAAGAAGATAACAAGTCTTTTTGCCGGCAATTATCAGGCAGATATAGACTATATAGAAGCCCTGTTCTCAGATGATACAAAGTACACAAGCTTCGGTGGAGCGATAGACGGAACTACAAGCACGGTCAAGTTCATATATGAGACTGGAGCAATCAAGACAGATAGCGAAAAATAATAAGAAAAACAAAGCAAAAATGGGGAAAAATCCCAGGAAAAACAACAAATATTTAAAGTAAATCTTCGTGTTGACTTTACTGTAGCCTTAGGTTATAGTATAAGCGTCCGCGAGGATAATGGTAACATTTACTATATTTTAGGAGGAATTAGAACATGTTTGATAAGGTTAAGGCAATATTCGAGGAGCAGTTAGGCGTTTCACAGGATGAGATGAAGCTTGACACAAACTTCAAGGATGATCTTGGTGTTGATTCACTTGATCTGTACGAGATCGTTATGAAGCTTGAGGACGAGTTCGATGTTGAGATCCCTGCTGAAGAGCTCGATGATGTAGCTACATTTGAGGATGTACTTAATTACCTTAAGAGCAAGGGTGTTGAGGAGTAATAATCAGTATTGCTCACTTGAACAGAACCGAACAGATTGAACTGTTTTGAATACATTTATGTTATTCAAAGTTGTCATGTATCAGACGTGACGAGACTTTGCGAGACAGCCAGGACCCAAGTGCCCTGACTGCCACAGCAAGGTTATATTATATATTTGTTGATTTTATGGATGCCACATGTTGTGACATCTTTTTTTGTGCAATAATACATATCCAAGAACATAGCTGCCGCGCATACATGTGTGCATAAGCATGATGGGAAGTGGGCTGAGTGTGCTTGCCACTTGCGCTTTGTTACTTACTGTTTTATAATGAGTGCTGTCCGGGTTTTAGACAATCCGGATTCTGGTAGGATCACAAAGAAGACAGAGTATAAGTGATATACATACAAAATTTTAGACAAGGTGGTAATAAGACATGGGTAAGACAGCAGTTATATTCCCGGGACAGGGCGCACAGTATGTGGGCATGGCCAAGGATTTTTATGACAGTTTTGAGGACAGCAAGAAGATATTCGACGAGGCAGATGACGTTCTGGATATAGAACTCAAGAAGATATGTTTCGAGGAGAATGATGACATTAACAAGACAGAGTATACACAGCCAGCCATGGTTGCTGCAGAGGTTGCTATCTATGAGCACCTGAAGAACGCAGGCCTCAAGGCTGATGTATTTGCAGGTCTCTCACTCGGTGAGTACAGTGCGCTTGTTGCAGCAGGAGCAATGACTCTTGCCGATGGTATCAAGACTGTAAGAAGAAGAGGTATCCTCATGCAGAACGAAGTACCTCTCGGAATGGGCGGAATGGCAGCAGTTATAGCTATGGACGCTGACAAGATCGCTGAGATATGTGAGAACACACCTGGTAAGGTGCAGATCGCAAATTACAACTGCCCTGGACAGATAGTTATCTCAGGTGAGGCAGAGGCTGTTAAGGCTGCATCAGCAGCACTTGCAGAGGCTGGCGCAAAGAGAGTTATCCCACTCAATGTAAGCGGTCCTTTCCATTCACAGATGCTCGTTCCAGCAGGTGAGAAGCTCTATGATTTCCTTCAGGGTATAGATGTGGCAGAAGGATTTGCTCCATATTACTGCAATGCAGACGCGGAGGAGATTACAGATGCATCCAAGGTTAAGGAGCTTCTGAAGAGACAGGTGTACTCATCAGTCAGATGGCAGCAGACAATAGAGAACATGATCGCAGACGGCGTTGACACATTTATCGAGGTTGGCCCGGGCAAGACTCTCACAGGCTTCATGAAGAAGATCAACAGAGAGGTTAAGAGTATAAATATTGCAACTGTAGACGATTTAGCGAAATTGGAGGAACTGAATGCTTAAGGACAAGGTAGCAGTGGTAACAGGTGCCGGAAGAGGTATCGGACGTGAGATAGCAAAGACATTTGCCGGATATGGCGCAAAGGTAGTAGTAAACTTTAACGGCTCAGAGGAGCGTGCCAACAGCCTGGTGGAGGAGATCAAGGCAGCAGGCGGAGAGGCCGTGGCATTTAAGGCGAACGTAGCAGATTTTGCAGAGGCTGAGGCGCTCATGAAGTTTGCAGTTTCTACATACGGAAGAATAGATATTCTCGTGAACAATGCTGGAATCACAAGAGACAATCTTGTGCTCGGCATGAAGGAGGCTGATTTCGATGACGTTATCAATATCAACCTTAAGGGTACATTCAATTGTATCAAGCATGTATACAGAACCATGATGAAGCAGAAGTATGGACGTATCATCAACATGTCATCAGTAGTCGGTGTAGAGGGAAATGCAGGTCAGGTGAATTATGCTGCGTCAAAGGCTGGCGTGATCGGCATCACCAAGTCTATTGCAAAGGAGCTTGGAAGCCGTGGAATCACAGCGAACGCTATCGCTCCTGGATTCATCAAGACAGATATGACAGATGCGCTCTCAGACAAGGCAAAGGAGGCTATGCTTGACCATATCACAGTCAAGAGACTTGGTGAAGTGTCAGACATCGCTGAGACAGCAGCATTCCTTGCTTCAGATAAGGCATCATATATAACTGGCCAGGTCATCAAAGTAGATGGCGGAATGAGCCTTTAATATAATATTGCCTGTATAAACAAAACAGAGGTTACAACAATGTTGTAACCTCTGTTTTTTAACATACATTCAATCTTCGCTTTGGGATTTATTGAGTCTGGAATATTCCCTGGCTATACCCAGCAATTGTGCGTGCTGCTTTTCTGTAAGGCTGGTGGTATCAATATATTTGGCACCGGATCCTTCCCCCTTGAGCAGATAGTCTGTGGAACAGTTAAAATACTCGGCAATGCGGAGGATCATGTTGACAGACGGATCTATTGAATTGTTTTCCCAATTGCTGATCGTCTGGAAAGCTACTGACAATTCACCCGCAAGCTCTTTTTGCGTCATTTTACTGGCAATGCGCAACATTCGTAATTGTTCGCCAATCATAGATATGAGCTCCTTTAAAACTAAAATGAATCCAAATCCACCCTCATATAATTAATGATAACCGAATAAAACTATGTTAACAAAAGATAATTCTATGTTTATATTTAGAATGTGTCATATATATGTAAATTATGTACAAATAATCTAAAATGTTGAAATATCAACAAATATTATTTGGCAATGGTGGTAAAATAATAAAAAATTATAAATGCGGATTTAAACAGCCGGATGTAAAAGGAGGAAACAAATATGGCAATAATGAAGAATATAGAAACATCGGAAGTGCTTAAGCTCAAGGATCAGGTGGCATATCAGAAAGGACAGGTTGTCAGCAAGACACTTGCACAGAATGTTTGCATGAGTATTACACTTTTTGCGTTTGATAAGGATGAGGAGATAAGTACTCATGAGTCAGGCGGAGATGCATTTGTCACATGCCTTGATGGTGTGGGTGAGGTTACGATCGATGGTGTGAAATATGAGCTCCATGAGGGCGAGTCTATAGTTATGCCGGCAAAGCATCCTCACGCTGTATATGGTAAGGAACAGTTCAAGATGATGCTTGTTGTTGTGTTCCAGTTATAAACAGACGTAGTATTCAAAACTATTTAACCTTGTTATATATATTATGTTGTGGTAAAATTTATATATCTGAGAATCAGAACGGTCATATTATTGACTGCAACAAATAAAAATACGAGGTATGAGATGAAGAGAGTTGTCGTAACAGGAATGGGTGCAGTGACACCTATAGGAAATAATGTAGAGGAATTCTGGGAGAATATAAAGAAGAATACAGTTGGAATCGGTGAGATCACAAAGTTTGATGTCAGTGATTACAAGTGTAAGCTTGCTGCTGAGGTGAAGAACTTTGATCCAAAGCAGTATATGGATCCAAAGGCAGCGAGACGTATGGAGCCATTCTGCCAGTATGCCATTGCAGCAACAGGTGAGGCTATAAAGGATGCAGGGCTGGATCTTGAGAAGGAAGACAGGACAAGAATCGGAACCTGTATAGGTAACGGCCTTGGCGGTGTGGCAACTATAGAGAAGGAGCACAAGAAGGTTGTCGAGGGCAAAGCAAACAGAGTAAGTGTTATGATGGTTCCTATGATGATCTCCAATATGGCAGCAGGTAATGTTGCTATACAGTTTGGTCTTGAGGGAAAATGTACAGATATTGTTACAGCATGTGCAACGGGAACAAACTCTATAGGAGAGGCATACAGATATATACAGGCTGGCGAGGCGGATGTCATGGTTGCAGGAGGAGCAGAGTCACCTATCTGTGAGACAAATGTATCAGGATTTATCTCCATGACAGCTCTCTCAAGCGCAGAGGATCCGATGAGGGCGTCTATACCATTTGATAAGGACAGATGTGGATTTGTAATTGCTGAAGGAGCAGGTGTAGTGGTACTTGAGTCTCTTGAGCATGCTCAGGCAAGAGGTGCACAGATACTTGCAGAGGTTGTAGGATATGGTTCAACATGTGATGCATATCATATCACATCCCCAAAGGAAGATGGAAGTGGTGCCGGTCGTGCCATGAAGATTGCCATGGAGGAGGCTGGAATTACTCCTGCAGAGGTTGATTATATCAATGCGCATGGAACAAGCACCCATCACAATGATCTGTTTGAGACCAGAGCAATCAAGTATGCTATGGGTGATGATGCATATAATGTTAACATCAATTCAACAAAGTCAATGATAGGACATTTGTTTGGCGCAGCAGGAGCAGTAGAGTTTATCACATGTGTAAAGTCTATAGAGGACTCTTACATTCACCCAACTGTTGGACTCAGAGAGACTGAGGGAGAGATGGATCTCAACTATACAATGGGTGAGGGCGTTCATAAGGATATTATATATGCACTGAGCAACTCACTGGGATTTGGAGGACACAACGCAAGTATCCTCGTAAAGAAGTTTGAGGCTTAAAGCAAGTATATCGATAAATGATCATGAATGATTTAGGGAGACACTGGAAAGTTGATATTTTCAGTGTCTCTTTTTGCGTGAAAGCTAGATGCAATTGCCGGATGGAGTATTATAATAATATTTTGTGCTATTTGTCGGTTTTGCTATACAGATTTTAAATAAAATAGTATAATATAGCTAACTGCCCGCGGGATATGGAGTCGGGCTGCAATGATGATTGGACGGAAAACAAGGAGGGTTATGGTTATGTACGGGAATAAGGATATGCTCAGCTGGCTTGGATATTTTGCTGATATGATGAAGGTCAGCCCTGAGAAGATTAAGATGCTGAATATATGCGGAAAGCAGAAGAATGTGGTGCCGACTATAGACACTCACAAGAGAGTGCTTATATTTACAGATGAGAGCCATGAGGATCTTCTCTACACTCTGTGGGAGAAGGGATTTGGCGAGTATGACATGTGGTATGCCGAGGGCGTGGAGCCTGGCGGCGAGATACAGCACGACAAGATAGAGAAAGTGCTCAATAAAAAGATAACAGGACCAACAGTTATATTTATTATGAATGAGAAGACCAGAGAGTCTGTCAGATACGGAATCGCAAATGATTTCTTCTCTGCTGGAACTGTCCACTATGTTGGCAAGGAGATAAGAGCGGTGATCATGAGTCTGCTGGATGTCGATACACACGACACCATACTTGCACTTCAGGCTGAGAGTATCGTCATAGAGGCTGCCATAGTTGCCAGTGAGGGCAATATCATAGCAGTGGAGCCGGATGAGGGTTCAAGACGATCTATGGAGGAGAATGTAGACAAATTCGGAGTACATAACGTACAGATCATCCCGGATATGAGCGAGGAATCACTTGGAAGTATTCCGGTTCCAAGGCTTGCATTCATAGTTGCCAATCATTATCTGGAGTCTGATATGGAGAGACTTCTCAAGATTAACCCTAATATGCAGTTTGTGATTTACACTTTGGATCTTGGAATCCTGGCACAGACAAAGCTTATATTTGACAAGCTTGGAATTAAGAATATGGAAGCTATACAGATATCTGTATCAAAGACGAATAAAGATAATATGTTTGTTACACAGCCGTCACCATGGCTCATAACAGGTGGAATGGAATAAAGACAGCTTACATATATAATTAGGATATAAATACAGCGATGCGGCCATCACATGTCTCCATGTGATGGCCGCTTTGTCGTGCTTGTATATAAAGAAACCTTTGGGAAGGATCATGAGTTATGATTCGAATGGAGGACGTGATGTGTCTTCCACACGAATTATGCCGAGAACGGTTCCAAGGCATATTATATCGTTTGTCAGATACATGGACCGATCGCATATGCTTATCGCTTCGAGATAAGGTGTGCCATCCTTTTCGGTATATTTTCGTATCATCTCAACGCCATCTTTGTTAAGGAAAATGGCAATATCGCCGAAATGAGGAAAATTCTTCTCTATGGCAATTATATCGTCCTTTATATATATAGGATGAAGCATATTGGTGGTCAAGCGCAGACAATAGTCGGCGCTGGGAAAGTAATCTACGGGCAGGTCGATAAATTCTGTCGCATGCGTGGCATAATCTGTGTTGGATGACAGAGTATGCGTGGATGATATACAAGGAACTTTGCGCGTTGATCCGGGCAATACCCGCTTCTGCATATGATCTTCAGAATCAGCCATGAGCAATACCATGTGTTTGCCATGTATGTTCAGAGTCCTGAATTTGCGAAGCAGATATAGTTCATCATCGGAAAGACTCTGCCTATGTAAAAATCCGTCCATGGTACATCCAAGTGCGTCTGCTATTGATATCATCATTTGTATGCCTGGACTTTTGGTCTTGCCGCTTCTGATGGCCTTGATCGTGTCCTCGGAAATATCTGTCATATCAGCCAGCTGACTGATAGTAATATTGCGCTCGGCCATAACTTCGCGAAGTCTTGTGCTTATATCATAATATTGCTGCATGTAACTTTCCCCTAAAAATCTTACTATATTACATTATATATAGTAAAATTGCGGTTGTCCAGTCAAAAGTGTAAAAATATACACGCAGTTGCGCACTTGATCGATAAGGGGGTGTAATAACATCTCTTACATTTTACATAACATATGATATAATATTTATATCTGTTACATCGAGAGATGACAAGGGGGTCATTTTCTACAACGATCTGTCACAATGGGGGTGGCAGGATTCGGCAGAGGGAACAAGGCTATCGCATATCGAGCGTTGGGCGTCGGTATGAAGATAGCCTTTTTTCGTGTGTGGGGACGGACGGCCGCGGCTGGCAGAGCGTGCATAGATTCTGTGTGTGGTATCACGCTCTGCGACCTTCGCTTCTGCGTTTCTATCTGCACTCGGTTCCGGCCACAATAAGGGCGCTGTGGCCTACACCTCGGCAAGAAACACAGAAACTCAGTTGCATTCGCTATCGATACCCCACACAGAATGCAAGCACGCTCTGCCAGCTGCGACCTGGTCCGGGATGAATTATATAGAGAAGTATCACGCTTTACTTCCCTCACTTCGCCGCTTCTATCTGCATTCGGCGCCGACCGCGATAAGGGCGTTGCGGTCCCTGCCTCAGCAAGAAGCAGTGAAGTTCGGTCGTATTCGCTATCGATACCACATATATAGCAGATGATATACAGCCCTGGAAGAATACGCGGCCTGATCTTGGATGAAATTTTAAATATAAAGGAAACGTTAAAATTATTAAAAAAGTATAAACTGGCAAAAAGCTAGGTTTTATGCGGGCTTCTTGCGAAAACTGTGACAAAAACCTGTTTTTGTTACGAAAAACAATACAAAAATAAAAAATGATTAAAATTTGACTATAAGGGCAAATATATGACTTTAAATTTGTTTTGAATGGTGATAAAATACGCAAGCAAGGAGCGAGAGTAGCTTTTTAGAAAAAAGATAGGGGAGTATGACCGTATGAATGTAGTTTTTTTTGATGTAGACGGCGTACTGAATTCGGAGAAATTTCTGTGCGAGAAGCATGGGGAGTTTATCAATCCAAAGAATGTGGCAAATCTTAAGGTGATAGTTGATGCCACACAGGCGAAGCTGGTCATGACCAGTGACTGGAGAAAACAGGTGATTGATAAGGATATCAGTAAGGCACACGTAAGGGAACTGATAGACAGACTTGCGGATGTTGGAATGGAAGTATATGGGGCAACTTCTTCAGGGGATGAGCTCAGAAACAAGTATGGAGATTATACCAGAGCATGTGCAGTCAAGGATTATGTGGCTGTGAATTCCGTAGAGGGATATGTCATACTGGATGACATGGATATGGACTGGGAAGCTCACGAACTCGATTCTCATTGGATCGACACTGAGAACGTACTTGCGGGGTTAACTGAGGCAGATGCCAGGAATGCTATTTCTATAATAAACCAATAATAAAAAGAGATAGTATTTTGACATACAACAAAACAGTGTGAAAGGAAGTGATGTCTTACGGATCTGGCAGAAGAGTTATCCAATGAACTCCAATGCAAAACAGTATTTACAATACCAATATTTGGTGGAATACCGGTAACAGAATCTGTGGTGGTAACATGGATCATTATGGCAGTGCTTGTGCTGCTGTCGATTATCCTTGTAAGGAATCTCAAGGTTGAGAATCCGGGTAAGAAGCAGCTTGTGCTGGAGACCATAATAACTACCTTTAACAACCTGTTCAAAGGTGTTATCGGAGAGGCAGGCATGAAATATGTTCCTTATCTGATAACGGTTATTCTGTACATCGGCATGGCCAACATCATGGGTGTATTTGGCTTTAAACCACCGACAAAGGATCTGAATGTGACAGCCTCGCTGGCCATCATGAGTATCATACTCGTACAGGTGGCAGGAATAAGAGGAAAGGGAACGAAAGGCTGGGTCAAGAGCTTTGCAGAGCCGGTTGCCATAGTTGCACCGCTCAATGTACTTGAGCTTGTCATCAAGCCGCTGTCGCTGTGTATGCGACTCTTCGGTAACGTTCTCGGAGCATTTGTCATCATGAAGCTGATAGAGGCAGTAGTTCCACTCATTGTCCCTATCCCACTCAGCCTGTATTTTGATTTCTTTGATGGATTCTTACAGGCATTTGTATTTACTTTCCTGACTACGCTTTATATGCAGGAAGCGATGGAGTAAAGATTTTTGTAATTTTAAAATGAAAAAAAGAAGGAGAAAATGATATGAACGGATTATTAGCAATTGGAGCAGGTATAGCAGCATTAGTAGGACTTGGCGCAGGACTTGGAATCGGTCTTGCAACATCAAAGGCAGTTGAGGCTGTAGCAAGACAGCCAGAGGCAGACAGTAAGATCACAAAGCTTCTTATCATCGGTTGTGCCCTTGCAGAGGCAACAGCTATCTACGGTTTCGTTATCGGACTTCTTGCAATCATTCTTCTTAAATAATCAGATTTTAGTTCAGATGGATATTTTAATAGAAATATCTGATAGAAATCTGGAGCTGAAGAAGAGATGCAGATAATAGAAACAGAAAGATAGGAGTGGCTATATGATTGATATAGAATTTTCTACAATAGCATTCACCATTATCAACTTAATAGTTCTGTTTCTTCTTTTGAAGAAGTTCTTGATAGGACCGATCAACGATGTCATCAAGAAGAGAGAAGATATGATCGCTGGCACCATATCAGATGCCAACAATCAGAAGGCTGAAGCAATGAAACTCAAGGCTCAGTATGAGGATACCCTTGCAGGTGTCGACGCTGAGTGCAGGGATCTCCGTGAGAAATCCCGTGTGGAGGCCCATAATGAGTACAGCCGTATCATAGATCAGGCTGATGCAAAGTCGGTCAAGATGATAAAGGATGCGGAGAAGACCATAGAGATCAAGCAGAACAAGGCACTTTCTGATATGCAGTCACAGATCGCAGAGCTTGCCATGGCAGCAGCCGGCAAGATCGTGGGCGGTGAAGGTGATGCAGAATCAGCAGGAGCTGCCATGTATGACGAGTTTTTGAATGAAGTAGGTGATTCAGGTGACACAGAAGGCAATTAATTACGGAATTGTCCTCTATCAGCTTGGAATCAGTCAGGACATGGTGGAGGAGATAAAGACGCTGGTGGATGGCAGTCCGGAGCTGGTATATGCGCTGGCAAATCCGGTGGTCAGCCATGCAGACAAGCGCAAGGTCGTTGACAGAGTATTTGACAGATTTGACAACAAGGATCTGGTGAATTTCATGAAGACTCTGTGTGACAACGATGGATTTGACATGATACATGACATATTTGACGAGTATGAGAAGTATGCCAGAGAGCAGCAGGATATCCTTTCGGCAACTCTCTATTATGTCACACCGCCAACTGATAAGCAGAAAGCCGGTATCGAGAACTTCCTTATGAAAGAGTATGGAAGCAAAGCGGTACAGCTTTCCATGGTGGAGAAAAAAGAATTGATAGGTGGATTTGTCATAAGAACGGGAGACCGCGAGTACGACAGAAGCATTCTGGGCAGGTACAAATCCCTTAGACAGAAACTGGTTATGAGGTGATAAATTGAGTTCAATTAGTTCAGAGGATATTATTTCTATACTCAAAGAAGAGATAGAGAATTATGATTTTGACTCCAGGGACAAAGAAGTCGGTAAGGTCATCTATGTAGGTGATGGAATCGTAACCGTATACGGTATAGACAATGCCATGTACGGTGAGATCGTCGTCTTTGAGAATGGCGTCAAAGGTATGGTTCAGGATATCAGAAGAACAGAGATAGGATGTATTCTGTTCGGTCGTGATACAGGAATCAAGGAAGGAACAAAGGTCAGCAGAACAGGCAAGCGTGCAGGTATCCCTGTAGGCGATGCATTTGTCGGACGTATAGTTGATGCCCTTGGAGCACCTATAGATGGAAAAGGCAGCATCGAGTCAAATGATTACCGTCCAATAGAGAATCCTGCTCCAAGCATAGTTGATCGTAAGTCGGTCAACCAGCCGCTTCAGACAGGAATCCTCTCAATAGATGCCATGTTCCCAATCGGTAGAGGACAGAGAGAGCTGATCATAGGAGACAGACAGACAGGTAAGACATCCATCGCGATAGATACCATTCTGAATCAGAAGGGCAAGGATGTCATCTGTGTATATGTGGCTATAGGCCAGAAGGCTTCAACCATAGCCAAGGTTGTAAATAACCTGAACAAATACGATGCGATGGACTATACGATAGTCGTTGCATCTACAGCAAGTGATTCAGCACCACTTCAGTATATTGCACCTTATTCAGGTACAGCTATCGCTGAGTATTTCATGCATAAGGGCAAGGATGTGCTGATAGTGTATGATGATCTGTCAAAGCACGCAGTTGCTTACAGAACATTGTCACTGCTTCTCGGACGTTCACCAGGACGTGAGGCATATCCTGGAGATGTATTCTATCTCCATTCAAGACTTCTTGAGAGATCAAGTAAGCTGAAGGATGAGCTGGGCGGAGGTTCCATCACAGCCCTTCCTATTATAGAGACACAGGCAGGTGATGTATCTGCTTATATACCTACAAATGTCATATCTATCACAGATGGACAGATATTCCTCGAGAGCGATCTGTTCTTCTCAGGTATGAGACCTGCTGTCAACGTTGGTCTGTCGGTATCACGAGTTGGTGGTGCAGCGCAGACAAAGGCGATGAAGAAGGCCGCAGGAAGTATCCGTATCGATCTGGCACAGTACAGAGAGATGGAGGTGTTCACACAGTTCAGTTCAGACCTTGATGAGAACACCAAGGAGCAGCTACAGTACGGCAAGGGACTTATGGAGCTTTTAAAGCAGCCTCTGTGCAATCCTCTGTCAATGGCCGAGGAGGTTATCATTCTGGTAGCAGCTACCAATAAAGTATTCCTTCCAGTAGAGGTTTCAGAGGTCAAGAAGAAGAAACTTGAGATGCTTGAGTACTTCCACAGTGCCCACAAGGATATCGTGGATGAGATCGAGGAGAAGCAGGTACTTACAGATGAGCTGAAGGATAAGATAGTTGCAGCCGCTAAGGAGTTTATCGAGAGATAGATTACAGGAGAAATTAGAAGATTCGTTGAGAGGTGATTTGATTGGCAAATACCAAAGAAATCCAGAATAGAATAAAGAGTATCAAGGATACTCAGAAGATCACCAATGCAATGTATATGATCTCATC
>JAQYAS010000093.1 GCA_029338615.1 Clostridiales bacterium | reverse complement strand
ACTATCAAGCTTTTCAAAGTATGTGTTATGAGACATATCCCTATTTTTACATTTATCAATAAGATGGACAGGGATGCCAGGGATACTTTTGAACTGCTTGATGATATAGAGACCGTACTCGGAATAAGAACCTGTCCGGTCAACTGGCCGATAGGATCAGGAAAAGAATTTAAGGGAGTATATGACAGAAATACTCACGTTGTGTCTACATTCCAGGCAATATCCACAGGTGGTGCTAAAAAGGCTGAAGAGACGGATTATCATGTTGATGATGATGAACTCAAGGCTCTTGTTGGACCATATCTCTATGATCAGTTCAAAGAGGAAGTGGAGCTTATAGATGGAGCAACTGATGAGATGGATATAGAGAAGGTTAGAGCCGGAGAGCTTTCACCGGTATTTTTCGGATCAGCACTCAATACATTTGGTATTGAGCAGTTTCTTAACTATTTCCTGAAGATGACGACGCCTCCTGTTGGAAGAAATTCAACAGAGGGTATCATAGATCCTGTTACAGAACCTTTTTCAGCATTTGTGTTTAAGATCCAGGCAAACATGAACAAGGCGCACAGAGACAGAATTGCATTCATGAGAATCTGTTCAGGTAAGTTTGAAGCCGGAATGGAAGTATATCATGCAGCCAGCAAAAGAAAGATCAAACTTTCCCAGCCGCAGCAGCTTATGGCTCAGGACAGGAAGATAGTCGAGGAGGCATATGCCGGTGATGTCATAGGTGTGTTTGATCCGGATCTGTTTTCGATTGGAGATACACTTACAACGGGCGGTAAAAAGTTTGAATATGAGGGAATACCTACATTTGCACCAGAACATTTCTGCAGGGTTGTACAGCTGAACAGTATGAAGAGAAAACAGTTTGTAAAGGGAGTTACCCAGATAGCTCAGGAAGGTGCGATCCAGATATTCCAGGAGTATACAGCAGGACTTTCAGAGATCATAGTTGGAGTGGTAGGTGTACTTCAGTTTGATGTGTTAAAGTACAGGTTGGAGAATGAATATGGATGTGAGATAAGGCTTGAGCCGATTCCATATAACTATATAAGATGGGTTAAGGATCCGACAATTGATGTCACAAAGCTCAAGAGAGTAAGCGATGTCAAGAAGGTTAAGGATATGAAGGGTAATCCACTGTTGTTATTTGCAAATGAGTGGGTTATTGATCAGGTACTTCAGCACAACGAGGGACTTGAGCTTGAGGAATTCCGAAAGAATTAATATCCGATGATATATATAAAGAGGCGGCAGCAAAATGTTATATATTTTACTGCTGCCTTTTTATATTGACAGTGAATAAATGTATCAGATAATGCCAATCCTACTGTTAGGGATATGTCATGTTTTCAGTGAAAATTTGGCATGCAAATACAGGAGGGTTCTGGTATGGCATGTAACAGAGTAGTCATATGCGGTGTAAATACATCAAAATTACCATATCTTACCGAAGAGGAAAAAAATCAATTGTTTGACAGGATGGATCAGGGGGATGCTTCTGCGAGAGAGGAATTTATAGAGGGAAATCTCAGATTGGTGCTCAGCGTTATACAGAGGTTTGGAAGTTCAAATGAAAATCCGGATGACTTGTTTCAGGTCGGATGTATAGGCCTCATAAAGGCTCTTGATAATTTTGACAGAAGTCTAAATGTAAAATTTTCGACATATGCTGTTCCGATGATCATTGGAGAGTGCAGGAGATATCTGAGAGACAACAATTCTATCAGAGTGTCACGTTCTCTCAGAGATATAGCATACAAGGCTATATATGCAAAGGAGAATCTTCAAAAAACAAAGGATAAAGAACCAACCATAGAGGAGATCGCGGAGGAGATAAGTATACCAAAGGAAGATATAGTCATGTCGCTGGATGCTATATCTGCACCTCTGTCACTGTACGAACCGGTGTATCAGGAAGGCGGAGATACGCTGTATATAATGGATCAGATCAAAGATGCAAAGAATAAAGAAGAGATGTGGGTGGAGAATCTTGATCTGCGCGAAGCCATGGACAGATTGTGTGACCGGGAAAGAAATATTGTCAGATTGAGATTCTTTGAAGGAAAAACACAGACAGAAGTAGCTGAGGAGATAAGTATTTCTCAGGCACAGGTCAGCAGGCTTGAAAAAAATGCAATTAAAAGTCTGCGTAGATATTTGGAAGAAAAATAGCATAAATACTACAGGTATGCCCCATACATCATGTACTAATGTATGGGGCATACCTGGTTGTGTTATATTATAGGATTAAAACTATATAAGATATCCGGAATCGATATCCACATCTTTGACATCGTGTCTGGTGACAAGACCGTCTTTCTGAATATCTTTTTCAATCTGTTTTAGAGTTTCAATTGGAAGTTCGGTCATCATGGCAACCTCATCCAGAGAAATGTTGACTCTGAGCATCTTTTCTGCCATGTCATATCTGGCCTTTGTAGTTTTATTCATAAATATCACTCCTTACTGTGATTGACTGAGTCGTTTGCAGCCCAGTCAAGAAACTTCTGGTTGGCATCAATCACCTTTTCCATGGCAGCGTGTCCCGGAGCACCTATTGTATTACGCTTCTGAACACATTCCTCCAGGCTTATTGCCTTGTATATATCTTCATCAAATACCGGACAGATTGCTTTGTAATCTTCCAGGCTGAGCTCATCGAGAGATATGTTCTTTTCGATGCATGTAAGAACAAGCTGGCCGACTATTCCGTGGGCATCTCTGAATGGAACGCCGTGATTGACAAGATAATCTGCTGCATCAGTAGCGTTGGTAAAGCCATTCTTGGCAGATGCCTCCATCTTAGGTTTGTTGACAGTCATGGTTGAGATCATGCCGGTGAAGAGGGCAAGACAGCCCTTGACTGTATCGATGGCGTCAAATGTAAGCTCCTTATCTTCCTGCATGTCCTTGTTATATGCAAGTGGGATTCCCTTCATGGTGGTGAGAAGAGAAGTTAAAGCTCCGTAAACTCGTCCGGTCTTGCCCCTTACAAGCTCAGCTATATCAGGGTTCTTCTTCTGAGGCATGATAGAACTTCCGGTACTGTATGAATCGTCAAGTTCAACAAACTGGTATTCATTGGAATTCCATATAATGATCTCCTCAGAAAAACGTGATAAATGCATCATTATAGTTGACATAGCTGATAACAGCTCTATGCAGTAATCTCTGTCTGCAACGGAGTCCATACTGTTGAGAGTAGGACCATAGAATCCAAGCAGAGAAGCTGTGAGTTCACGGTCAAGTGGATATGTAGTTCCTGCCAGGGCACCTGATCCGAGAGGACAGTAGTTCATCCTGTCGTAGATATCATTCATTCTGTCGTAGTCCCTCTTGAACATTTCCATATATGCACCAAAGTGATGTGCAAGAGTAATAGGCTGAGCCTTCTGTAGATGGGTGAATCCAGGCATGTAGGTATTGATGTGTTTCTTCATAAGGTCATGAAGAACATTGAGCAGTTTGAACAGGAGCTCCTTGAGTTCGATTATCTCATCGCGCACATATAGCTTCATATCGAGAGCAACCTGGTCATTACGGCTTCTTCCGGTGTGCAATTTCTTACCCACGTCACCAATTCGGTCGATAAGGTTAGCCTCTACGAAGCTGTGTATATCTTCATACTCTGATGAGATCTCCAGTGTTCCGTTTTCGACATCTTTTAATATGCTGTTCAGTCCGTCTATGATCTGATCTCTCTCAGTTTCGGTAAGTATATTGACAGCGGCGAGCATTGTCACATGAGCTATGCTGCCACGTATATCCTGTCTGTAAAATTTCTGATCAAATGAAATAGATGCGTTAAAATTGTATACAAGTTTGTCTGTTTCTTTTGTGAAGCGACCGCCCCAGAGTTGCGCCATAACTGATCCTCTTTTCTATTAAATAATGATAAATGATCTGTACAGAACAGATATGTTCTGGCCAGACAGCGTTTTTATTTTACAACATAAAACAATCATTATCAACATTTGATGTTCCAAACTGTCTATATTATGATACTTGCGGGCTTCTGATACAAATGATAGAATGATGAGAAATGATTATTTGTATAGGATGATTTTGGAGGTATAAGTGGGAAGATACAAAAAAATTGTGCTGTTTGTATGCATAGTATGCGGACTGGCGGTGATCATGGCCGGATTCAGATGGGTATTTTTTAATCTGATAAAGGGTGATGATATGATGGATGGTCTTGTTCAGTTCAGAGCGGCGGTTGTGAGCGACATGGAGTCGGGGACCGACAGTGGGGTGTATTATGTTAAAAATGTAAAAAAGACGGATGTGCACAATATCAACAAATATATAGATTCTGCATATGGAACAGTTGATACATATCGTATTATAATAGAGTCAGGTGAATATCTGGCAATACAGCTCAATTATAATCTGTCAGAGAATTACTATGTAATAAGAAAGTATCTGTATAACGAGGAAATACCTGAAGGCAATGACAGAGCAAGTCTGATATACGACAAGATCAGTGCATTTATTGATGGCTATATAACAGCCGGAATGAGTGATTTTGACAAAGAGCTGGCAGTGCATGATTACATAGTGTCAGGATGTAAGTACGGATATCCGGATGTTCAGGATGATGCATACACGGCGTATGGAGTGCTGGTTTTGAACAAGGGAGTGTGCGATGGATATGCAGAGGCTTTTTATCTTATAATGTCCTGTCTGGGTGTGAAATGTGATATAGTAGTGGGAAGCACCGATGAGGGACTTCATGCATGGAATCAGATAGAACTCGGTGGCAGGTGGTATAATGTGGATCTTACATGGGATGATTCACTTCCGGATATGGGAGAGTATGTAAAGCATACATACGTCAATGTGAGTGATGATATAATGGCACATACACACAGCTGGGAAAAACAGTTTTATCGGGAGTGTACATCGGATGAATATAATTATTATGTAAAGAAATTCTATGTGTATGATTCGTTTGAGTCGTATTGCAAGGGTATAAAGGGTCAGATCAGGAACAAACGCATACTTGAGGCTGCTGTTTATTCTGAATCAGCAACATTTGACTTGTCTTTTCTGTATGATTATGGCAACATTAGATCAATAA
>JAQYAS010000092.1 GCA_029338615.1 Clostridiales bacterium | reverse complement strand
CAACATATCTGAGTGCTAACCACTAAACATAATCTAACACTGCCGCCCTGTTTTGTCAACAAAATAAAGAACTTTTTTGTGATTTTTTTGTGGCGAACGCCCCGTGTGTCAACGGAGGGTTGCGATTGACGGACGGCAGAGAAAAACAGAGCAGTGTTGCATACACAATCACGCTCGACTTACCTCACTTGTGGGCTTTTTATATGCATGCGGATCCGCAGGCAATAAGACCGTCTGCCTGCTCCTCCTTAGCACAAAATCCCACAAGCGAGAACGTCTTCGCTATCGATTGTTCCTGCAACACTACTCTGTTTTTCTCAGCCTGTTTATGATTCCATCTACTTCCGTCCGTCAGTCAATCAAAAAATCAGCAAGAATAGTGTTGCTTACGTCAATTCCCTTCGGGGTGAGACGTATCAATCCATGGTCATCTTCAAGGTGACCTGATGCCGTATATTTATCTATGACTGTTCCGTACACATCGTATATGGATCGTCCAAAGTAGTCGTTGAACTTCCCTGCGCTCACACCTGATATCATACGTAGCCCAAGAAACATATATTCCTCCATGAGCCTGTCTGAATCAAGCTCTTCCTCCACAATGCGCATATGTTCCAGTATGTCCCTGGCTTTTCCGGCATTTTCTATGGGATCTCCGAAAGTCACAAGTTCCTTATGTCTCTCCATTGCATCCACGTAATCTTCAATATTTGCAGTGTTGGTATAGCGGCGGCCATACAGAAATGACGCAGCACCTATCCCCACACCTATATACTCCCCAAGAGTCCAATACACTATATTGTGACGGCACTCATATCCGGATCTGGCATAATTGGATATCTCATACCTGTGATATCCCCCGGTATCAAGAATTTTATTTGTCGCTTCATACATCTGCCTGTCCACATCCTCATCCGGTATCTGCCCCAGCAATGTCCTGTCAGCCGCCAGTGGCGTGCCTTCTTCAACGATAAGGCTGTAGGATGATATGTGTTCCGGCCTGCATCTGAGCACTTTCTCCAGAGTATCCAGATAAGAGCGCATGCTTTGTCCGGGTATATCCGACATAAGATCTATGTTGATATTTCTGAATCCGGCTTCCCTTGCCATGTCAAATGCAGCTATGAACTGATCGTAATTATGTATTCTTCCAAGGGCTTTCAGCTCATCGCTCTGGGCGGACTGAAGTCCTATACTCATCCTGTTTATCCCATTTGCAATATATTCCTTCGCTTTGGCGCTTGTAAGCGTTCCTGGATTCACCTCTATACTTATCTCTGCACCTTCGTCAATATCAAATATTCTTCTGACCGTATCCATTATGACTGTGATCTCGTCCGGATCAAGTACAGACGGTGTGCCACCACCTATATAGATCGTATTGATATTATGAGTCTCCGCAAGATACGCATAACTTTCTATCTCTTCACACAGAGACTCCACATACTTCCGTCTGAACATCCCATATCCGTCCATGCATGTCTTTCCCACTGGAAATGACAGGAAATCACAGTATTTGCATTTCTTTATACAAAACGGAATATGTATATATACGCTTAAGGGCTTTTTCCCATATTCAATACTGCTGTCCTCTTCAAGCCCCTGTTCATCTTGTAATATATTTATCATATGTTTTCCTCTTATTTTCATGAAAAAAGCCGCTACTAAGAAGACTCTCGTTAACGACTTTTCACATATAATATACTGTTTATTCTTCGTCAAGCTTAAGGACAGACATAAATGCCTTCTGTGGTATCTCCACATTGCCTACCTGTCTCATCCGCTTTTTACCCTCTTTCTGCTTCTCAAGAAGTTTCCTCTTTCGAGATATGTCTCCACCGTAGCACTTGGCAAGTACATCCTTTCTCATGGCCTTCACTGTCTCTCTGGCTATTACCTTGCCACCGATGGCTGCCTGTATAGGTATCTCAAACAGATGTCTTGGTATCTCGTCCTTGAGCTTTTCACACATCTTTCTGCCTCTCTCATAGGCCGTATCTTTATGTATAATAAATGACAGCGCATCGACTTCTTCCTTATTGATGAGAATATCCAGCTTGACCAGATCTGAACGTACATATCCCTTCATCTCATAGTCAAATGAAGCATATCCTCTGGAGCGCGACTTTAGTGCGTCAAAGAAATCATAAATTATCTCATTCAGTGGGAGATCATACTTCAGAAGAGCCCTTGTCTCCTCCATGTATTCCATACTCTTGTATACACCTCGTCTTTCCTGACAGAGCTGCATGATTGCTCCAACATACTCTGTGGTAACCATGATCTCCGCATCGACAAACGGTTCCTCCATATACTCTATCGTAGAAGGATCCGGAAGATTAGACGGATTGGTAAGTTCTATTACATTGCCGTCTGTTGTATGGACTTTGTACACAACTCCCGGTGCTGTGGTCACAAGATCAAGATTAAATTCTCTTTCCAGTCTCTCCTGAACTATCTCCAGGTGAAGAAGTCCAAGGAATCCACATCTGAATCCAAAACCAAGAGCTATGGATGTCTCCGGTTCAAAACTTAATGCAGCGTCATTGAGCTGCAGCTTCTCAAGCGCATCTCTGAGATCCGGATACTTTGCACCATCAGCTGGATAAAGTCCGCAGTATACCATCGGCTGCGCCTTTTTATACCCCGGAAGTGCCTCCGCACATGGCCTGTCCGCCTGGGTGACCGTATCTCCAACAGTGGTATCCTGAACATTCTTCAGACTGGCTGTTATATATCCTACCATACCTGCCGACAGTTCATCACACGGTACAAATCTTCCCGCTCCAAATATTCCTACTTCTACCACCTCAGCCTCAGCTCCTGTGGCCATCATCCTTATGGTTGTTCCCTTCTTCACACAGCCATCAAATATTCTGCAGAATATGATAACTCCCTTATATGAATCATACAGACTGTCAAATATAAGTGCTTTAAGCGGAGCCTCCGGATCACCATGTGGAGCAGGGATCCTGTTCACGATCTGTTCCAGTACCTCTTCTATGTTTATTCCATTCTTGGCAGATATTCTCGGAGCATCCTGTGCTTCTATTCCTATAACATCCTCTATCTCGTTTACCACTCTGTCCGGATCTGCTGACGGAAGATCGATCTTATTGATAACCGGCATTACATCCAGGTCATGATCTATGGCCAGATATACATTTGCAAGAGTCTGAGCCTCTATCCCCTGAGCAGCATCCACCACAAGTATTGCGCCCTCACAGGCTGCCAGACTTCTGGACACCTCATAGTTGAAATCCACATGTCCCGGAGTATCTATGAGGTTAAATATATATTCTTCACCATCCCTGGCATTGTATATGATCCTGACGCACTGCGCCTTGATTGTAATTCCCCTTTCTCTTTCCAGATCCATATTATCCAGAACCTGATTCTGCATCTCCCTGCTTGTCAGGGTTCCGGTCTTTTCAATAATTCTGTCTGCAAGAGTCGACTTGCCATGATCTATGTGTGCAATTATGCAAAAATTTCTTATCTTTGACTGATCTATGTGCTCCATGTTTTCACGTCCTTATCTGTGTTCTGCGCCATATCTGCGCAGCCTTTTTATTCTTGTATTTGTCCTGCTCGCATTTGACGTTAATATAACATGTATGTGCATATAACTGCAAGTGCGAATCACTCCTCCGTATAGTCTATTTCAGAAGCACCTTTGCAAGCATGGCTGCAAATGGCTCTATTGCATTTCTTTCTTCCTCCACGGTATTTGTCTGGGCTCCTATCTCTGCAAGCATTGCCCTTGGCATGAGATCCATATTATATCTACATGTGCTTATGTAAATACGCCTCATCATGTCTCCGTAATTTGCCCTTCCTGCCAGGTATGTCTGCAATGCCAGTGACATATTATCCACTTTGTTGTCATTGCTCCAGTAATCCACATCATTGCCCTCTTCATCCCTGCACATTCCATTGAGCAGCATGATCTGGGCTGTAGGTTTTCCATCCACTTCCGTCACCAGATGAGTGTCATCCGGAACTCCATCCCTGTGAAGGTCTATGATAACTTCTATGCTTGGGTTGGCCTCCAATATAGCCGCCACGCCCTCTCTGGAATAATCATATGCTGCATTTCTGTCCCAGGTTCCGCCGAGCATATCATACTGTGTGGTGTCATGGTATACCGATATTCCGTATGTATTCGTAAGAATATCCGCAAGCTGTTGCCCCAGTCCCACTACTGTATCATCCACCTCCCCCTGCCTTGAATCCGCAAATGCCTCAGAGCTGTGGGTGTGATATATCAGGACCTTATAGCCTCCCGTATTCATATCCAGCGACAGATCCTTTCCCAACAGATTTTCTGCATTCAGTTCATCCTCCTTTACACATTTGGGATATACTGCGTTATAGCAATATGACAACAGTGTATCTGCATCCATATCTATATATGAATCAGTTATATCTGACATTGCTGTCACAGCTTTTCTGGATTCCTGAATGGATCCCTTGTCCTTCTTGTCTGCCTGTTTATCCTGCTGATCTTCAGCGTCAGACTTATCATCATCTGATGATGCTGTGCTTTCCGCCTGTGTCTGACCATATTTTTCTCCATCAGCGCACACATCCTGTATCTGTGTTTCCCAGTAATCCATGTAACAATACACATCAGGCTCCCTGTTATTGTCCCTGTATATTTTCCCATGTTCTGTTTCTCCTGGCTGTCCATATATGCCCTGGTATATCATCTGCCACATATAATCAGCTGTCCCGGTCTGTACGAGTATACATCCGCATAGCAATATAAGCCATGCCAGCAGATATACCGTCTTGCCACTCAGCCTCTTATTGTCCATGATCGTCACTCTCCCGGCACACCATAACGGTTTTTGTTGTCACTTTTAATATATGAGTGGTCAGATCTTTTAATTACTGTTTATTTTTATATTCCATTTATAGCCTCCGATATGGTATAGCTGACGCGCTTCACAAGCTCGTCAATATTCTTGGGAGTTACAAACATATCGGCCATATCCTGATCTATCAGGCTTCTTGCCATCTGATATCTCTGTCTTTCACTGAATTCTTTCATGATCTTACGGCCATAAGTTTCATTGAATGCCTCAGCGACCTCATCAAGTGAATCATCTATTATGGACGGAACAGATATGACCGTCGGAACACCCACCGCTATCACCCTGCGTCCAAGATTGTCCTCATTCAATGTTTTTCTGTTATTGCCTACCCCCGATCCGGGACTGATCCCCGTGTCCGTAACCTGTATAGTACTTCCAAGCCTACGGCTGCTTCTGGCCGCAAGCGCATCTACCGCTATGACCACATCCGCTTCTATCTCGCCACATATTCCCCGTATTATATCCACGGTCTCTATACCTGTCTGAGCCATTACTCCTGGGCATATCGCACTGAGAGTTATTTCACTGTTTCCCTCCGGTGCAAGATGTCTTGTTATAAAAAGGTTATCAACTACAAGCGGGCCAATCGAGTCAGGCGTGACCTGTCTGTTTCCCAGACCGACCACCAGGACATTTCTGTCTTTTCCCAGGAGCTTTTTAAGTTTTTCTCTCAGTTCCACCATCAGTGGCTCATGTATGGATTCATCATATTCCTTCAGTTTTCCGCACTCTATTGTTATATATTCCCCCACTGCCTTTCCCAGATTTTTTGCACCTTTTTCATTTATAACTTTTATAGTTGTGGTCTTGATGCTTTTATCATCATTTACAACCGTTTTCACACGAACCCCAGATAATTCACTGTCATCTCCTGCGTTCTCCCTGAGCTCTATGGCCAGATCAGTTCTGATCTCCCTGTTCATTTTTATTCCTCCCGGTAATTAATATCTTCACACATTAAAATACCCCGCATAATACAATTGTATGTATCCTGCGGGGTATCTTAACTACATTACTTTCCTGAGAATTCGGTTTATAACTTCCGGATAACCACATATACGCATGACCGGTGGATTCCAGTCCAGAGATGCCGTCTGATAAAAACAGGTTGACACTCCCACTTCTATGCCGCCCTCCATCTCGGATGATCTGACAATTCTTGGGAATTTCTTCTTATCCTTTACAAGATCCCAGGCAGCATCGCTTATCGTAAATTCCACAACAGGATAACCACCTTCATATCCGGTCACCTTTGCGTCCTCCACATACGAAAGTTCATCTTTCCAGTACTCTATGGCTTCGTCTATAGATGCAAACATATCTGTCCTCCTTAATATATATGTGTATATTATCGTTATTCATATTTACAATGTCAATATTTGAACTATATACCCATATTTTTTGTTTTGATGTTCACTTTTATTAATTTTTGTTTTGTTGCATTATTTTTTTCTTTATTATTATACTTATATTTGATATACTGACTTGAAGTGTATATTTAGAGGCATTAGTATGCCCTTAATCAGATTAAGGAGGTCTTTTTATGGATTTTACTAAAAAGGGAGCGGTGAAAGCTCAGAAAGAGCTCGTATCGAAACTCCCAAGGAACCAGAGGAAGTTCAACATATCTGTGTTTAAAACTATACTGGTTCTTGTTCTTGCATTTGTAGTTATAGGTGTAGGAGCCGGATTCGGAGCATTGAAGGGAATTCTGGATGATACCCCAAACGTCAATGCCGAAGCTCTCATACCTACCGAATACAAAACTACTCTGGTATACCAGAACGGCAAGGAGGTTGCTACTCTTGCCAATTTCAATTCCAACCGAGAGTATGTTTATTATGATTCTATACCGTCTAACCTTATAAACGCATTTGTCGCCATCGAGGATCAACGTTTCTGGGAACACAACGGTATTGATATTCAGGGTATTGCCCGAGCATTTGTAAAGGGTCTCCAGAGCAGGAATTTTGACGAAGGTGCTTCAACCCTTACACAGCAGCTTATCAAAAACAATGTATTCAATGTCGGACTGAATGAGACTACTTTCCTCGATTCCCTCGAGCGTAAGATTCAGGAACAATATCTTGCTGTAGCTATAGAGAAACAGACCAGCAAGGAATCCATAGTTGAATATTATCTCAACACCATATACCTTGGTGAGGGCTGCTACGGCGTAGAGACCGCTGCCAAGACATACTTTAATAAGGAACTTCAACAGCTTACTGTATCTGAATGTGCTGTTCTTGCATCTATCCCGCAGAACCCGGCACTATACGATCCTATTGATAATCCTGACGACAACGCATTAAGAAGGTCTGAAGTCCTTACTAAGATGCTTGATCAGGAGTACATAACCCAGGCCGAATACAATGAGGCTGTCAATGATAAGGTATATAAGAGAATAGCCAAGGTATCCAAGCAGGAACAGGCTGAGGCAAAGGTCGAAGTTAACTCTTATTACACCGATGAAGTAATCAAACAATTACAGTCCGACCTCGTGGCAAAGGGTTACTCAGAAGACGAAGCTGAATCCATGATTTGGTCAGGTGGACTGAAAGTAATTGTCTGCCAGGATCCTGAGATCCAGGAAATTGCTGATTCAGTCGTAAACGATGATTCTTACTGGCCTGAGCCTATATACCAGCTCAATTACGCACTCACTCTGGTGGACAAGGAGACAAAGGTACAGACCAACTACAGCGTTGAGAATATGGAGAGCTGGTTTGCAGACCAGCAGGGCTATGAATACAGCGCAAGATACAGCAGTGAAGAAGATGCCAGAGCTGCAGCCGACGAGTTCAAGGCTGCAATGGTTGAAGAATCCGGTGACAGCGTATTGCTTGAGAGTTTTAAGCTTGTTGTCCAGCCTCAGGTATCATTTACACTGATGGAACAGAGCACAGGTCAGGTAAAGGCCCTTGTAGGTGGACGTGGTGCCAAGACCGAGAACAGATCATTTAACCGTGCAACAGAGGCTACCAGACAGCCGGGTTCATGTTTCAAGATAGTTGCGACATATCTGCCTGCTCTGGAAGCATGTAATATGTCACTGGCAACAGTTTACGACGATGCTCCTTACTATTATGAGAACGGTAATCAGGTATTCAACTGGTATGGTGGATACTGGGGTCCGAAAACCATCAGATACGCCATCATGGAATCCATGAATATCATAGCTGTAAAATGTATAACAGATGTAACCCCACAGCTTGCATATGATTATCTGCTGAAACTCGGCTTCACAACACTTGTAGACAGAAAGACTGACAGCGACGGTCTCATCCTCTCAGATATCAACCAGTCACTTGCACTCGGTGGTCTGACAAATGGTATAACCAACCTGGAGATCACTGCTGCATATGCCACCATTGCAAACGGCGGTAATTATATAAAGCCGGTATTCTATACTGAGGTATATGATCACAATGGCAATATCCTTATAGATAACAGAAAGCCTGAAAAGACCCGTGTCATCTCTGAACAGACTGCATGGCTGCTCACCAGCGCAATGCATGACGTTGTAACAGGAGGTACAGGTTCCGGTGCCAACTCAGGTACTGGATTGTACACAGCTGGAAAAACAGGTACTACATCAGGTGATTTCGATAACTGGTTCTGTGGATACAATCCATACTTTACCGCTTCTATCTGGCTTGGTAATGATGAGAACATCACATATAGTCCAGGCTCAATCAAGTGTTATATGTGGAGAGATATCATGGATCAGATTATTGAGAAAAAGGGGCTTGACACATCAGCCACATTTGAAATGCCTGATGGCATTGTACAGGCTACTGTATGTTCAGACACAGGACTTCTTCCTTCCAAGGGTTGTCCTACTGTAACAGATTACTTTGACGCCTCAAAGCTTCCTACTAAGTATTGTCCAGGTGTCAAGAAGGTTGTTGTATGTAATGAATCACACATGCTTGCCAACAAGGAATGTCCTGAGACAACCACATACATCTACAAGATGGATGAGAATGGTAATTACAAGCTTGAAGGATATATATGGGATGAAGCTCTTCTGAAGGAACACTGTAACATCCATGTCAAGAAGAAGGACGACAAGAAGACCACCAAGGCCACAACGACCACAGAGGATACAACGACGGATGAGCCAACAGAGGACACAACTACGGAGGACACAACTACAGAGGACACAACTACGGAGGAACCTACCACCGAGGAACCTACTGATGAGCCTTCAACAGATCCTCCGACAGATGAACCATCATCTGACGACGCAACGGATGAAGGTTGATATACCTAAATCATAAATATTAATATTATGACGGCTATGTATATATGATACATAGCCGTCATTTTTATTTCATCTATACACATCACTTTGTCATCTTAGGCTTAAATATCAGCGACGCAAGATATCCAAATATAAGCGCTGCCGAGCTTCCAACCGCCGCCATCTGAAAGCCTCCCCTGAACAGCCCTATAAATCCATCTTTATCAACAGCCTCAGTTATGCCTTTCCACAGATTATAACCAAATCCTGTAAGTGGAACAGAAGCTCCGCACTGAGCAAATTTTAACAGAGGTTCATATACTCCAAGCGCCCCCAGAACAACCCCTGAGCACACCAGTATGACCATTATCCTTCCCTGCATAAGTTTTGTTTTATCCATCAGTATCTGAGCAAGAGCACATATTATTCCTCCTACTACAAAAGCTTTTAAATAATCCATATTTTACACATCCTTCCCTTTCTCATGATGTTCTATCATAACAGCATGTGCTATACCCGGTATGGTCTGCCCCTCGTTAAAGCTGACCGTGGACAGCATTGCACCTGTCGGTACAAATAAAACTCTCTTCCACTCTCCGGATGCAACCATCTTCAAAATATATCCGGCAAGTACAGTAGCAGAGCAGCCGCAGCCGGATCCACCGGAATGTGTATCCTGCTCATCATTGTCGAATATCTCTATACCACAGTCCATATGATTGCCGGATATATCTATATTGTTCATAGCCAGAAGATCTGTCAGTATTGTCTTTCCAACCTTTCCCAGATCTCCTGTTATTATCCTGTCATAATACGTCGGTTTTATCCCGAAATCCTGGAGATGCTGATATATAACATCCGCTGCCGCCGGCGCCATACATGCTCCCATATTCATCGAGTCTTTCACTCCATAATCCACTATTTTTCCCGTTGTCACGCCCTTTATACATACTTCTGATTCCCTGTTTGACACCACAAAGGCTCCACTTCCTGTGACAGTCCAGGTAGCTGACAGGGGACGCTGATTTCCATATTCCAGGGGAAATCTGAACTGTTTCTCTGCGCTTCCATAATGGCTGGAAGCCTCCGCTATCACATTGTCTGCATAACCCGCAGCAATCGTCATGGCCGACAATGACAACGCCTCTCCACATGTTGAACAGGCACCATACAATCCAAATGTAGGTATGCTCATATCTTTAATTCCAAACGTGGACGCTATAATCTGTCCAAGCAGATCACCGGCAAATATATACCTTATCTCTTCCTTCTCTATTCCAGATTTCTGAATGGCCATGTTTACAGCCTGCCTGACCATCTCGCTCTCTCCCTCTTCCCATGAATCCTTTCCAAATGTCGCATCCTCACTGACACGGTCAAAGTATTTTGCCATAGGGCCATCTATCTCCTTTGGGCCAGCAACTGCTGCTGAACCGATTATATACGGCGGCTCTCCAAAACGTATGCTCTGTTTTCCTGCTTTCTCATTCATACACTGCCATCTCCCTGTATTAAAAATAAAATTTTCCTTTGCTAATAGCGTTTCCACATATATATTTGTTTATAATGGTATTTTTTGTTATATGACACCACTGGACAAATACCGTTATTTGCTTTAACATTACAAAGGTTACACATTGCAGTACAGACTGCAGCAAATTTTTATGAATGGAGAATTATCGTGGAATTTACAAAAGAATATTGGATAAATTGTTTTAGCAGGTGTGTTCGTTATGCCACCACATTTGTAAAATGGATTATTTTCTCACTTGTCATGGGAACCATATGTGGGCTTGTAGGAACTGCATTTCATATATGTGTTGAATATGCCACCGGATTTCGCGAATCGCATCATCCCATTATATATTTTATGCCACTGGCTGGCATCGTCATTGTTTTTATTTACAGGATATGTGGTATAAGACATTCAAAAGGAACTAACCTTGTCATAGGATCAATAAGAAGTGTTGAAGATGAGATACCATCACGTATGGCTCCACTTATATTCGTTTCTACCGTCATAACCCATCTTTTCGGAGGATCATCAGGCCGTGAAGGTGCCGCTCTTCAGATAGGTGGAAGTATCGGTGTCTCAATAGGAAAGTTATTTAAACTTGATGACAGTGACAAGCATATACTTACGCTGTGTGGCATGAGTGCCGTCTTCTCGGCCCTGTTCGGAACACCTATAACAGCAGCACTTTTCAGTATGGAGGTTATCAGTATCGGTATTTTGTACTACTGTGCATTTGTTCCATGCCTTTTTTCATCAGTTATTTCATATGCTATCACACAGAAACTGAATGTACATCATGATCATTATAACATCGCCAACATACCTTCCGTTGATATTGCAGTTATTCTGAAGGTTATACTTCTGGCCATCCTCTGTGCTGTTCTCAGCAGCCTGTTCTGTATATTTATGGCCATGGTACACAAGCTTTTCAGAAAGTATTTTAAGAATCAGTATGTCCGTGTTTTTGCCGGTGGCGTTATGCTCGTTCTTCTCAATATATTGCTCAGAACCACTGACTACAATGGAACCGGTATGAATATAATTGCTGAAGCGCTAAATGGTAACGCCAAACCTGCTGCCTTTCTTCTGAAGGCCTTATTTACCGCCATAACCATAGGATGTGGATTCCGCGGCGGTGAAATTGTTCCTTCATTTTTCGTAGGTGCCACGTTTGGATGTGTGGCAGGCGGACTTCTGGGTATGGATCCGGGCTTTGCCGCAGCGCTTGGAATGGTATGTTTCTTCTGTGGAGCTGTCAATTGTCCTCTCACATCGCTGTTTCTGAGTATAGAACTGTTCGGTGCGAATGGAATAATCCTTTTTACCATAGGCTGTGCTGTCAGCTACATGTTGTCCGGATATTACAGTCTGTATAATGAACAAAAAATCATATACTCCAAGCTGCGTCCTCATTATGTCAACCTGTACACAAACCAGGAGATACGAACCAGGGAACCAGGTTTTCTGGAAGGGCTCATTCGTATACGTGAGGACGACACCGACGATATTGAAGATTAATTTTAAAAGTTGCCAAATCTGTCCTGCAGATCTGGCAACTTTTATTTATTCCTGTTTTTCCGTGGAATCTTCTTCGTTTTCAGTGGATTTCTCCGTTGAGTCCTTTTTGTTTTTCTTTTCGCCTGGCAGTTTGCCTACCTTGTATACTTCATCTCTCCTGGAATATACACTCTCAGCCTCCGGACTGTCCGAAATTACATTTCCATCTCCATCATATACCCTTCTATATGACTGTATTGTCAGACCGTCTATACCAACTGTATCAAGTACCTGTTCATCCTTTCCAAGGCTCTTGTCCAGCTCGTATTTGGTCTCATATGGCTCTGTCTCAAGTGTCTCTGTATACAATTCCACGCTGAACGGTTCTGTAACCGTTCCCCATATAGTACAGGATGTGGAATAGCCATCATATGTGGTACTCAGTTTGATGGGATAATCCGTATCGTTGGTGAATATAAAGTCACATCCACCCCATGCCACTGTGGCATCAAGACCGGCCGGAACATATGACGATGGATATGGATGACAATGTCTCTCATCTATCTCCAGATTAGCATACAGACATGCCATATACATAGTAGAAGATACCTGACATATACCACCACCCATGTCCATGACTGACTGACCGTCAGCATATGATGGTCCCGGACGGAAACCACGTTCCTCAGTGAGTTCTCCAACCCCCAGATTATATGAAAAAGATTCTCCCGGCATCAAAATCGTTCCATCGCAGTATTCTGCCGCAAGCTTTACATTTGTCTTTCTGTTGTCAGAGCCCTCAACTTCTGTGCTATATGAACCAAGTTCATCTCTGAACAGCAACGACTTATATTCATCAGTGGTCATATCAGCCGGAGTATATGTGAGCGGTATCTCAACCCTGTCTCCATCCTTAGCTTCTGTCAGACTGGTCTTTGCACTGTCCAGGTCAAAATCGACACCATCTTTTGCCTCCACCAAATCATAATTATTGTCAGGATCAAGTGTTGGATTCTGTGGCTCACTGTGAACTCTCTCATATACCTCGTCCAGGTTTACATCAGATGATTCAACAGGACATTCTATAACCGTGTCATAGTCTCCCTTTTCCACCTGTTTTACAATAAGGCTTACCAGCTTATCCCTGTTTATTGAATAACTTCCCTGTCCCTTGATGATCATCAGCTTTTTATCCTCTATGACATATCCATCATCTTTGGACAAATCCACTTTCACCATGTCACTTGAAGATATTGCATCTTTTATCGCTGACTTATCTCCCACCTTGGGATAGATATTGAATTCACTTCCAGTTGTTTTCGATACCAGAAATCTGTATCCTCTAAGCCAGAAACTGTGTGTCTTATCCTGAATATCTCTGATCTCATTCTTACTGGAATAATTCAGTGCATGTGATACATCTACCGTATAGGTCTCTCCATCAAGGTTTACTGCGACATCAGCCTTTCCATACTTTGTACGGAACTGCTCATCTACAGCACGGGCAGCCTCATCATTTTTCATACCGCCTACATCCAGACCATTTATACTTGTCCTGGAAAAAAGTCGGCGATTTCCAATACCTGCACATATTACAGCATAGAAAATAATTACAAATATTCCCGTAAGTATCCAGCTTATAATCTTATACTGTTGCTGTTTCCTTCTTCTCTGCTCTCTTGATATTCTCTTTTTCTGCGATCTCTGCCTGTCATTTTCTGATGACACTCTTTTTCTTTTGTATGCCATAACTTTACTTACCTTTTTATGGACTATCTTCCTCTCATCCTGTAAAACAGATACTCCTTTGCAAGCTCTGAATACAATTGTTCTATAGTCCAGTTACTGTTGGTATCCGTCACCATTGATTTCAGCTTTACAGGATCCAACCCTGATGACTTGTAGCCATCAAGAAATATATCCAGTTCCCTGCTGCTGATTCCCTCAAGAACTATCATATCCATGCTAAGGTCTCTGCCCGAGTATGTGATGTTATCTGCTTCCTCAAGCTCTTTTTCGCTGCACAGGTCTCTCACTTTCATCCCCCAGTACGCACGGGGAACTTCCTGTGGGATCATGCCTATCCTGTCACATATCTGCCATATTACATCCTTTTTTTCAGAGGAAAGATTGATTGCCAGAAGCTTTTTCATGTGTATTCCCTCTTTCCTGCCATTTTAGTCAACATATACACATTATGTGATTTTTTTTCATATTGTCAACCAATGTTCAAAAAAAACTGTTAAAAAAAATATTTTTAGCCTGTTCACCATATAGATACTATCCAATATATTATTCCCAGCACCCAGCTTGTAAATATACCATATAGTATAACAGGCCCCGCTATGGTAAAAGCCTTGACACCTTTACCGAACACTTCTCCCTCTGTCTGAAATTCCACTATAGGTGCACACACTCCATTTGCAAACCCTGTTATCGGAACCAGAGCTCCGGCGCCACCAAACTTTGCGATCTTTTTATAGAGATTAAGGCTTGTAAGTATAACACTGACAAGCACAAGTATGAGCGATACATATGCATAGGCCTCGTCCTCTTTGATCCCCATATATCCCAGCAGATCAAATATTCCCTGTCCTATGGTACATATGATACCCCCCACAAGAAATGCCCACAGACAGTTTCTCGGCACTGATGACGTGGGAGTAACATTCTCCACATATTCATTATAATCACTTTCCGTTGGTTCAAATTTCATGATATCCTCCTTATCTGCAATTCATATTTTACATAATAATTGCGACACTGATGAGTGATCCCACCAGTTTTCCTGCCGCCAGTCCATATATTACATATGGCATATTTCTTCTGACATTAAATCTCCTCGACGCAATCGGAAGAACATTGAGCACTTCCGTCAGTGCGCCGGCCAGGCATCCCACAAATATTCCGCCAAACAGACAGATCACTGCATATCCCGCCCACGTTATATGCAATGGGATATTGAACAGATACAACACATTTGCTATACCCGCTCCGTATGCAAGCAGGCATTCTATTATCATGTAATGCCTTGCTCCTTTTACTTTCTCAAGCAGCTTTGGGAATATACCTATAAGTGATATAAAAGCAAAATATCCTCCTGCTATTGCTATACCACTGGCAAAACACGCCAGTGCCAGCAACGTATATCTAATCAGCATCTCTACTCTCCTTCTTTCTGGCTGCATCGGTTATCACCGTCTGATTTACCTCCTGCTCATACTGCCTCATCTGAACCTGAAGCGGAGTCGGGTCATCTGAAAATTTCTTTTTCACACCGTGGTTGAAAAATACAATTATTCCTATAAACAATCCCAGAGAGTACGCTATCCCGGCAACAGGAAATGCCTCAGCATCCTGTCCAACAAATATATTCTGCATCACATCAAGCTGGCCAGCCATATTTACATCAGAGTTATATGACATTATGGAAAATCCTGCTCCGAAAAATGCAATGAAGCAAATCATAAGAAATTTTAGAAACTGCTTTACATTATCACTGGTATCATATGTTCTGTAATAAACTACAACATCTGTGGCTCCCAGAATTTCCACAAGACAGTCTGCATAATTATCATGTATAACCTCAAGAATATACATCACTGATATAACCTGCTGCTCCTTGCTTCCCGAGAAATTCATCAACTCCAGTTTTTCTACACCGTATTTAAGGTCCGGATTTTGGGACATAACTGTTGCCACATCTTTTATTTTAACTTTTCTTTTTTCTGCTAGACAGCTTTCAGATAATTTTAAATAAAGAATATCAGCCATATACATTTCTCCTGTTCTTGTACTCTAAGAATAGTCTATCCATGTATACGGCTGATATTTATCCAAATAATCCCATATTTTATTGTTTCCTAAGTTTTTCCAGTATCTTCTTTTCAAGCCTGCTTACCTGTACCTGACTCATCCCCAGCGTGTTACCTATCTGCCCCTGTGTCCTGTTTTCAAAATATCTCATGACTATCAAGCGTCTCTCATTCTCCGACAAAGTATCAAGCATCTGGTAGATATACAATCTGTCTACTATCATGTCTCCTTCTTCTCTGCCAGTCATCTCATCATTTATCTCATCTATACAGGTTACATCCGATGCCGCCTCCATGGCCATCATAAGATCCTCAGGGGACACAGCTATTGCTTTGCATATCTCATCAACCCCAGGCTCTTTTCCCTGAGCCTTCCTAATCTCCTGTCTGTACCTCTCCGCCTTATAATACAAAGCTTTTAGACCTCTTCCCACCTTCACAATTCCGTCATCCCTAAGGAACCTTCTGAGTTCCCCCTGTATAAGAGGCACTGCATATGTGGAGAATTTCACTTCGTAATCTGTGTCAAATCTGTCCACTGCCTTTATAAGACCTATAAGGCCTATCTGCACCAGATCCTCCAAATCCTGCCCCCTTCCAACATATCTTTTTGCAATACTCATAACCAGTCCCATATTCTCTGTGACCAGCCTGTCCCTGGCTTCCCTGTCTCCATCTTTTGCAAGTTTTAGCAAATGAAGATTATCCGCCATCAATATATCTCCTGACTTTTTCCTATTATCTTTTTCATCTTCACCACAGTCCCATTCTCACGGTCTGATATAACTTCCAAACCGTCCATAAATGCTTCCATAAAAGAAAATCCCATACCCGATCTGCTTCCGTCTGTAACCGTCGTATACATAGGTTCCATTGCTTTCTCTATATTCTCTATTCCACATCCATGATCAGTAACCGTTATGTACACCGTACGCCCCTCTATATATGTCTCAAGCAGTATGTTCCCTTCAGTCAATCCATACCCATGAATTATCGAATTGGTAACTGCCTCCGACACCGCTGTCTTTACATCCTCCACTTCACTTAGTGTGGGATTTGTCCTGGTCATCATAGCTGCAACCACCACTCTGGCCACAGCTTCATTCCTCGCATCACAACCAAACTCCATGATCAACCTGTTCTTCTCCATCATCTCTGCTCTCCTTGTTTTTTATATTTCATCTACATCATTTAGTCTCTCATTTGCCTGTCCACTATCCAGCCTGGCTGCAATCCTGTATATGCCTGACATCAGAAGAATCCTGTCCAGCCGCTTGTTAACATTTATTACACCTACACTGCCACCCCTGTCTCTCAATTGCCTGAATCTTCTGGTTATCAGTCCTATCCCTGAACTGTCCATAAATGTTGTTCTGCTGAAATCAAATATTGCATGTCTGACCATTTCCTCTGCAAACGCCTGCTCTGTTCCCTCCACCATTTTTCCTGCAGCATAATCGTCCACTTCTCTGGGCATATATACTATGATAGTATCTCCCATTTTTTCATAAATATTCATTTCTGAGCCTCCATTTTATATATATACAAAAAAACAGAAGAAGGAGATCTTGGTCGATCTGTCTTCTTCTGTATCTTATAATTCAAGATTCGCTCTTTTACATACCATCTATGTCCCCATCTGTTCCATCTCCGGTATATGAATTATCGGTTGTATCAGTGCTGTCTGTTGTATCAGTGCTGTCTGTTGTATCAGTGCCATCATATGAGTTGTCATCAGCCGATGCATCCCCTGTTCCATCGTATGAAGCATTCCCTGCTTTGTTTACAGCATTTGCCGCATTTGTCTTTCCTTCCTCTATGGCATCACTGTCTGCATAGTCACATGCTATGGTGTAATATACTGAATTAGGGCAATTTTTAACCAATTCGTTGAATACAAGCGTTGCATTATTGTCATCTGATAACTTAAGGTAACACATTGCCTTATAGAACAATGCAACATCACTGTTAGGTGTGTCCTGAAGAACCCTGTTCAGGTCGTCTATTGCAGCCTCATATGTCATCTTATCATATTTATATATGGCAGACTGAACCCTGGTCTTATTCTCCTCTGAAAGGATCTGAGAAGCATAATCTCCATACTTCGCAATCTGGTTCTGCAAAGTCTTGGTCTCTGTCTCAGCATTGGTAAGCTTTGTATTCAGAGAATCCACCTGCGACTGCAGCTCTGATATGGACACATTCTTGTCTGCTATCTCCTGACTGAATGTTACCTTCAGATCCCTCTCTGAGTTATCTGCAGCCTTATCTCTGTGTGGTATTATCAGTGTCCACATAGCGGCAAGTCCCAACACAACACCCGCTATAATATATGCTATAGAGTATTTATAGAAGTTGATATCCTTATACCTTCCCACCGGGATAGGCTCACCATCAAAATCAACCTCACTGTTTCCTGCCAGCAGTTTCTTCTGATCATCCACAAACAGAGATTCAACATCATAATCTTCCTGCGGATAATCCCTGAAGTTCATGATCTCCTCATCCGTGTGACCCATCTCATTAAAATATCTGACAGCAACAGGATTGGTCCTGTCTATCTTAATGACCCTCTTAAGGGCTTTTCTGGCCTTATCATATCTGCCCTCATCTATAAACAGGAGCGCCAGCAGCAGGTAGCCCTGTATAAATCTGGAATTATCAGACAACACCTTCCTGAGCTGTATGAATGCCAGATCCTTACTTCCCTGTTTTGCATATACCAGTGCCTGATTATATTTGCGCGTCACGTTATTGACAGCCTCAAGCCTGTGCGGATTGGATTTTATCTCCTTTATATACCTCTTGGCAACATTCTTGCCATCGAAATAATTCACACTCACCACCCAGTGGCTGAGAGCCTGAACTATCTCCCCTGTCTCATAATATACAAGTCCAAGCAGGTTTCTTGCATCTATATTCATCTTGTCATATTTGAGTGCCAGCTTAAGTGCTTCCTCCGCACCCGACATATCCCTGACTCTCGCTTTATCAAGTCCTATATTATAATAGTACTTTGATGAGTTGAGAGCCTTATTCACGTAATCTATCTTAAGCCCGCATCTGGTGCAATAACCGGTGACAGCTATCTTTCCACCGCAGTGCTTACAATTAAGTACATCCGCCATATCCGTATAGTCTCCTATTTCTCAGCTTCCTTTGCAACTCTCATCATCTCCTGCATCACATCCATGATATCCTTGAGATCATTGCTGTATATTGCATCCTCTGCCTGATCAAGCTCAAGTGCCGGCTTGAATCTCTTTATCTCTTCATCAAAATTGATCATGTTTGTTCCTCCATCTCTTGACGCCTCCAACCAGATACAACGATCCAACACAGTATATGTTGGTATCATCTCTTTCCTGTCTGAGTGATACTGCTATATCCATGGCATCATCTATCACATCACTGACTGTCACATCAGCATCTGTATTCTCCCTGAACAACTTCGCCAGAGTTGAGGCATCTGCCCTCCGGCTGCTGTCCACACTCGTAACTATGATATGATCGAACATCAAACTATCTGTCAGCAGTTGTATCATGGCACTGTAATCCTTATCCTTTACCGCTGCAAATACAAGGATCTTATGGTCACCACCGTGCAGTCTTACCATGGTCTCAACATAAGCAGATATCGCCTCGACATTGTGTGCTCCATCTACATATATATGCGGTGCTATCTCTTCCATTCTTCCTTCCCAATAGAACTTTGTAAGGGCCGTCCGAATCACTTTCTCCGTGACCTCAGATGGTACTTTTTCATCATCCATAAGCATGGAAAACGCTACCACTGCCAGGCTGACATTCTCTATCTGATAGAGTGATGTCTTCTTTATCTGTAAATTGCAATAACTATAATACCGATTATGGAGTGAAAAATCAATGGTTTTGTTCCCCAAATGATTTATTATATAATCTGCTTTTTCGACCGGAATAATGGCTGAATTACGCGCTCTGGCAGTATCCTCTATAACATTCGCTGATTCTTCATCACGGTGAAAATATATGACAGGAATACCCGGCTTGATAATCCCTGCTTTCTCTGCAGCTATCTTTTCCAGGGTATCGCCAAGATATTCCATATGATCCATTCCAACAGATGTAATAATGGTAAGTCTCGGCTGAAGAACATTTGTCGCATCAAGCCTTCCACCCATTCCTGTCTCATACACCGCGAAGTCACATTTCTGTTCACAAAAATATACAGCAGCCATGGCAAACATAACTTCAAAAAATGATGGATGCTGTGTAAATTGTGCTTTCACAGTCTCGAACACTTCTGCAAAATCATCATCCGATATCATTTCACCATTTATCTGTATTCTCTCATTTATAGACACAAGGTGTGGAGATGTAAACAGTCCTACCCTGTATCCCTTCTCACTTAGCATCTGGGCAAGTGCTCTGCATGTACTGCCTTTACCATTGGTACCTGCCACATGCACTGCCGGCACTGCTCTCTCAGGATTCCCCAAACGGCACAAAAGACTGGAAAGATTCTCCTTTCCAATCTTCTGTGCAAAAAGCGGAATACCCAATATATAATCTACAGTCTCTCTGTAATCCGCCACAATGATTCTCCTTATCTATTATCTACTTTCTCAGGGTAGAGGTCGTGGTTTGCAAGGCGGTTCCAGGCAACCTCCTCCCACTTTGTTCCCGGTCTGCCGTAGTTACAGTATGGGTCTATGGAGATTCCTCCCCTCGGTGTGAACTTGCCCCACACCTCGATGTACTTTGGATCCATCAGCTTTATGAGATCCTTCATGATAATGTTCATGCAGTCCTCGTGGAAGTCTCCGTGGTTCCTGAAACTGAACAGATACAGCTTCAGAGACTTGCTCTCGACCATCTTCTCACCCGGTACATATGATATATACACAGTTGCAAAATCCGGCTGTCCGGTGATCGGACAAAGGCTTGTGAACTCTGGGCAGTTGAACTTGACAAAGTAGTCGTTGTCAGGATGCTTGTTATCAAATGTCTGGAGCATCTCAGGTGCATAGTCCATTCTGTATTTTACATCTTTATTTCCAAGGAGGGTAACTCCCTCCATCTCTTCTTTACTTCTTCCCATTATGGTCTCCTGTATTACTTTTATAATTCATGCTTATTCTGATATATGATCACGATGTATTACTGCTCCTGCAGTGCTTCTGCCACCGACTTGATGAGCAGCTTTACAGCCTCGTCACAGTGCTCCTTAGTAACGATAAGTGGAGGTGCGATCCTTATGATACTGTCTCTCACAGCTGTTATGAGAAGCTTATTCTCAAACGCTCTGTGCTTTACCTCAAATGCTATAGGCTTGTTAAACTCAACACCTATCAGGAGACCACGTCCTCTTATCTCCTTGACACAAGGGAGTGCTTTGAGCTCCTCCATGAAGTATTCTCCTACCTCCTTAGCATTCTCATAAAGCTTGTTATCAAGTATCTCATCTATCTCTGCAAGTGCCGCTGCACAGCACACAGGATTAGCTGCGTACGTTGATCCGTGTGCACCCGGTGTAAATGCTGCTGCTATCTTGGCACTTGTACACATTGCACCTATAGGCATACCGCCTCCGATAGCCTTTGCCATGGATACCATATCAGGCTTTACGCCGTATGTCATATAAGCCATGATGTCTCCGGTTCTTCCCCATCCGGTCTGAACCTCATCAAACATGAGCAGCATATCATTCTCGTCGCAGAACTCACGAAGACCTTTCAGGAACTCTGGATCTGCAGGATATACACCGCCCTCGCCCTGTACAGGCTCTACCATGATTCCTATTGTGTTCTCATCGCATTTGCTCTTGAAATCCTCAAGATTATTGTACTCTGCATAAGTAAATCCCGGCAGAAGTGGTGCAAATCCCTTGTGGCACGCTGAATCCGGCTGGCCTGTCGCTGACAATGCACCGTATGTTCTTCCGTGGAAACTGTTCCTGGCTGTCACGATCTTGTATCTGTCCGGTCCGTAGTTGTCCACACCGTACTTTCTCGCCATCTTGATCATGGCCTCATTTGCCTCTGTTCCTGAGTTCTGGAACACGATCTTCTCCATGCCTATGGTATCACACACCTTCTTTGCAAGAAGTATCATTGGCAATGTGTATGCATAGTTGGATGCATGTATTACATTTGCTGCCTGGTCAGCTACGGCCTTTGCAACCTTCTTGTTGGCATTCCCCGCACTGCTTACTGCTATTCCTGCAAAGAAGTCAAGGTATCTGTCGCCGTTATCAGCGTACACATACATTCCGTCTCCCTTTTCCTCTATGAATTCCCATCTTCTGGACTGTTCAGCCAGATATGTATCAACTATCTCTAAAAGTTCTTCTCTTGTATAACCTGATTCACTAACCTTCATCATTCTCTCCTTCAACGTTTGTCCTAGTTTAGGTAATTGAGTAGTTTCTCAATTGCCTGAACTAATCTATATCTTTATTATTTTTATATACGTTCCGCATACATTATATACACAAAGCCCGCCACTGGCAAGCATTCATGAAGTATAATGGCAAATTGGCCTCAACCATGTTAAAAGGACTGTGCCGAAGCACAGCCCTTTTTATATTTATACAGTTTTCTGTATTATCTTGCAAACTGGGAATTGTATAGATTCGTGTAGAAACCTCCTTTTGCAAGCAGTGACTCGTGATTTCCCTGTTCGATGATGTGTCCGTCCTTCATGACGAGGATGACATCCGACTCCTTGATGGTTGACAGTCTGTGTGCAACCACAAAGCTTGTTCTGCCCTTCATCATCTTTGCAAATGCCCTCTGTATCCTTATCTCAGTTCTCGTATCTATGGATGATGTTGCCTCATCCAGTATGAGCATAGGCGGAAGATCCAACATAACCCTGGTGATACATAGGAGCTGCTTCTGTCCCTGTGACAGATTACCGCCATCCTCTGTTATATATGTGTTGTAGCCCTCAGGAAGTCTCTTGATAAAGCTGTGTGCATGTGACTGCTTTGCAGCTTCGATGATCTCCTCATCCGTTGCGTCCGGTCTTCCGTATGCTATATTGTCCCTTATCGTGCCGCTCTTAAGCCAGGTCTCCTGGAGTACCATTCCGTAGTTGCCTCGGAGGCTCTTTCTTGTAACCTCTCTTATGTCATATCCATCAACGGATATGCTTCCGGCATCCACATCGTAGAATCTCATGAGCAGGTTGATGACTGTACTCTTACCACAGCCTGTAGGTCCCACTATTGCTATTCTCTGTCCGTTCTTCACGTTCAGATTGAGGTTCTTGATGAGCTCCACATCCTTGTTGTATGAAAAGTCAACATTCTTAAGGTCCACCTCACCGTGAACATATGTGAGCTCGTGTGCGCCAGCAGGCTCTGCAGCCTCTGAGTCCTCGTCTATAAGCTCAAACACTCTGGCAGCGGATGCCAACGCGTTCTGAAGCTCTGTGACAACGCCTGATATCTCGTTGAACGGCTTTGTATACTGATTTGCATAGCTCAGGAAACTTGTGAGCTGTCCTACTGATATGAGGCCATTTATAGCTGTTATGGCTCCTATGATTCCAACACCTGTGTACACAAGGCTGTTGACAAATCTTGTACTAGGATTTGTTATCGATGAGAAGAATGTAGCCTGAAGCCCTGCCACATTAAGTCTTCCATTGACCTCCTGGAATCTGTCGCAGGTCTCATCCTCCATGGAGAATGCTGTGACTACCTTCTGGTTCTCAACCATCTCATTTACAAGGGATGTGAGCTCACCCTTGATCTCAGCCTGCTTCTTGAACATGCTATATGTTCTCTTCGCTATGAATGACGCAACAAAGAGTGATACTGGAGTGATACATACGACCACAAGGGCTATGATCCAGTTGATCGACATCATGAAACACAGTGTACCGACTATGGTCATAACACCTGTGAATAGCTGTGTAAATCCCATCAGGAGTCCGTCTGAGAACTGGTCTACATCAGCTATAATCCTGCTGACTATGTCTCCATGTGTATGCGAATCCACGTATGAGAGCGGCAGGCTGCCAAGCTTCTCATATGCCTTTGTTCTGACATCATTTACCACATTGTATGTGATCATGTTATTGAGCACGTTCATGATCCACTGTGCAACAGCCGTTATGATGACCACGACAACCAGCTTCGCAAGCATTTCTTTAAGTCCTGTGAAATCTACTTTTCCCGGTCCAACGACCCTGTCAACTGCATGTCCCATGATGATAGGTGCATACAGTGTGAGCACAACCGATATGGCTGCACATATGAGAGACAGAATCACTAGGAACCTGTATCTCTTGATATACTTCAGTATTCTGAGTATAGTCCTTTTATTTACTGATCTGTTGCCTTTATCTTTACTCATGAGTCAGTTCCTCCTCCGAAAGCTGTGACTGGCATATCTCCCTGTATACCTCACAGTTAGAGAGCAGCTGCCTGTGAGTTCCTATTCCGGCTATCTGACCATCATCCATAACTATGATCTTATCCGAATTCATGATGGTTGACGCTCTCTGTGACACGAGGAATACTGTCATGTCCTTTGTCTTCTCCCTTATAGCCTTTCTGAGTGCCGCATCAGTTGCAAAGTCAAGGGCAGATGCACTGTCATCCAATATCAATATCTCAGGCTTTCTGACAACTGCTCTGGCTATAGTAAGCCTCTGCTTCTGTCCACCCGACAGATTCTTACCCCCCTGTGTGATCTTGAAATTTATTCCATTCTCCTTGCCATCTACAAACTCTTTAGCCTGAGCGATCTCAAGAGCCTCATCTATCTCGGTCTCTGTGGCATCCTGCTTTCCCCATCTGATATTGTCAGCTATGGTTCCGGCAAACAATACGGCCTTCTGAGGAACAACACCCACCTTATGCCTGAGCTCATCCAACGTATAATCCTTTACGTTAATTCCGTCTATGCACACACTTCCCTGACTTGCATCGTAGAATCTCGGTATCATATTGACCAGCGAACTCTTTCCTGATCCCGTACCGCCTATGATTCCCACAGTCTCGCCCGGTGCCACGTCAAATGTTATATCTGACAGAGAGTCAGCTCCAGCCCCAACATATCTGAGGTTTGCATCCCTGAAGCTTACCTTTACAGCATTTGCAGCTGATCCTGATGCCTTGCCTGATCCATCTGTTATGGATGGCTGCTGATCCATGACCGCATTTATTCTCTTTGCACAGGCAACAGCCTTTGTTATGGTCACGATGAGGTTTGCAAGCTTGATTAGTTCTACCAGTATCTGTGACATATAGTTGACAAGTGCAACGACCTTACCCTGTGTGATTATTCCCGCATCTGTCTGTCCCGCTGCTATCCAGATAATAGCTGCAGTTGAAAGATTGATTATCGCGTAAGTGACAGGATTCATGAACGCTGATATACGTCCTGCAAGGAGCTGGAACTTCATCAGGTCATCTGTTGCTCTGTCAAACTCCTCGAACTCCTTATCCTGTCTGTTGAATGCTCTTATCACTCTCGCACCCTCAAGGCCTTCACGCGTGAACAGTGTAACTCTGTCCAACCTGTTCTGTACCTTCCTGAACAGCGGAATACTCAGAGCCATAACGCCGAACACAACTATCGAAAGTGCAGGTATTGTCACAACAAATGTCATAGCTGACTTCACGTCAATGGTGAATGACATGATCATGGCACCGAACACTATGAACGGAGAACGGAGAAACAGTCTTAGAACCATGTTGACTCCTGTCTGTACCTGGTTCGTGTCACTGGTCATTCTCGTGAGCAGTGTGGATGTTCCTATGCTGTCGATCTCTGTGTAAGAAAGAGATGTGATATGTCTGAACAGATCATTTCGAAGTGCTGTTCCAAATCCTGTTGCCGCCTTTGCCGAAAAGTACTGGGCGGTGATAGAACACACCAGACCGATAATTCCCAAAAGTATCATAACAAGACACATCTTCACAACATATCCTATGTCGCGTCCTGCTATACCCACGTCAATAACATTCGCCATGACAATTGGGATAAGCAATTCAAATGTCGCCTCCAGCATCTTAAAAAGCGGGGCAAATATGGACTCTTTCTTATAGTCCTTAAGATATATAAGTATTCCCTTCATCTCTTCTCCTAACAATTCTCATTCCACCGATAACAGACATAGATAAGCTTTCCTGTTGTCGTTACTCAAATAGAACTTCCACACCATATACAAGGTGCGGAAGTTCTATTTAAAGCTATGCAGCGATGACAATGTCGCTCTGATCGTCTGTTATCAACATCGTCATATCACACGCAATTCTATATCAGTCCTCATCATCCTCATCCGGAAGGTTTGCATTGTGATATACAGCCTGAACGTCATCGTCCTCCTCAAGCATGTCTATGATCCTTGTGAATTTCTTGACAACCTCTGGGTCATCTATATCCACATAGTTCTGAGGAATCATTGTGAGTTCAGCCTCAGCCATCTTGATTCCTTCCTTCTCAAGGCTCTCTCTTACCTGTGAGAAATCCTCAGGTGCTGTAATGATCTCATAGCTGTCATCCTCGTCTGAGAAATCCTCTGCGCCTGCGTCAAGCGCCATCATCATGAGGTCGTCTGCATCCATATCACAATCTTCCTTTGCAATGATGATCTGGCCCTTGTGATCAAACATATATGATACACAGCCTGTTGTACCTACATTACCGCCGCCCTTTGTGAAGCAGTTACGTACATTGGCTGCTGTTCTGTTCTTGTTGTCTGTAAGAGTGTCTACTATGATGGCGGTACCGTTAGGACCGTAGCCTTCATATGTATTCACTACATAGTTTACTGAGTTTGCATCTCCTGCAGCTCTCTCGATACCACGCTTGATAGTATCGTTAGGCATGTTGTTCGCTTTTGCCTTTGCTATTACATCGCGAAGCTTACTGTTGTTCTCAGGATTTGCTCCGCCCTCCTTAACTGCTACTACGATCTCCTTACCAATGATTGTGAAGATCTTTCCCTTTGCTGCATCGTTCTTTTCCTTCTTGTGCTTGATGTTTGCAAATTTTGAATGTCCTGACATCGTTACTTCTCCTTATCCTCTTGATTACTAGTTACGTATATTAACACTATTACAGCGTTTTTTCAACCTTTGTGATCTTGACCTCGTTTATCATGTTGTTGCTTACTGACAAAGATGTAAATCTATAATTCTGATACACTATCTCCACTTCCTCATCAGCATATGGCAGTCTGCCAAGTTCATAAAGCAGAAATCCATTGAGAGTCTGAAAATCTTCATCCGGAAATTCTATCCCCAGAACATCGCTGACTTCATCTAATTCGGCTTTACCACTGACTATGTAAACATCTCCCCGTTTCTTGATATCCTCACTTGCATCATCATATTCATCAAGGATATTACCAACTATCTCCTCCAGAATATCTTCCATGGTGACGATACCCTCCGTCTGTCCATATTCGTCCACCACTATGACCATGTGTATCTTGGCTGTCTGCATCCTGCGGAACAGCTTGGCAATATTGTATGTAGGATGTACAAATGTCGCCTCAGCCATGATCTGGGACAAATTCTTTCTCTTATCTTTGAGATATGCCTTCACAAAGTCCTTGAAATAGATTATGCCGACTATATTATCCAGATCCCCATCATATACCGGATATCTCGAATAATTATTCTCCAACATGATTTCCATGACTTCATCTATATCAGTATTCTTTTCTATAGCCATGACATTCAGCCTTGCTGTCATGACTTCCCTGCTCTCTTTGTCAGTGAATTCGAAGATGTTTGTAATTAACTGTGCCTCTGAATCCTCAATGAGTCCCTGTTCATTGCCCTCATTGACCATGGATATAATCTCTTCCTCCACCTTTTCCTCTTCTGACTTTTTTTTAAAAAATTTCATATTTTAGTTTTATCACCTCATATATTCATACCAGCTCCAGACTGATCTTCAGCGCTGCGTCAACCTTATCCAGGACATCCTGATCCACATGACAAACCTTCTCCTTAAGTCTCTGTTTATCTATCGTTCTGAGCTGTTCCAGCAGTATGACCGAATCCTTCGCTATATCACACATTGTTGAATCAAGCATGATATGTGTAGGAAGTTTTGGTCTCTTCATCTTGCTGGTTATTGCAGCTATTATCACCGTTGAGCTGTGCCTGTTACCGGCCTCATTCTGAACCACAATAACAGGTCTTATACCTCCCTGTTCTGACCCTACCACAGGTCTCAGATCTGCGTAATATATATCCCCACGTCTGATCACCAATTCTATTCACCCCATAATACTTTTGATTAAATGTGGCTTTAATACATATTGTATGTAATCCACTCTAAAAAAAGTATTGCCCGTGTCAGACCCGGTTATACGCTAATCCAAAAGATAGTTGACCTGTCCAAACTCCTTTCCATCCCTTATATATGTTCTCGGAACTCTTCTTGAGATATTGCAGACAAGCTCATAATTAAAACTATTAGCCGGCTCGGCAACCTCCTCAACTGTCACTTCCTTATCACCATCACGTCCGATAAGAATCACGTCATCTCTTACTTGTACACCATCTATGTGGCTCACGTCAACCATGAACTGATCCATACACACCCTGCCTATGATAGGTGCGTACTCACCATGTATTATCACTCTGCCCTTATTGGACTGAGCTCTTGGATATCCATCGGCATATCCCGCAGACACTGTTGCCACACGTATATCATGGTCTGCTATATACGACCACCCATAGCCTATACCTGTGCCCGCCTTGACATCCTTGACAAATATAACCTTGGACATAAGACTCATGGCAGGTCTGAGCTCCACTATGCTCTTGTCTACCTCCTCCGAAGGATAAAGCCCATATGTTACTATTCCCGATCTTACCATATCAAAATCTGAATTATCCATCTCCATAATTCCTGCACTGTTCGATATGTGTCTGACCGGAATATGTATTCCAAGTCCAACCAGCTGCCCATTGATCCATCTGAACTTCTCAAGCTGGCCATTGGCTGCGGTCTTGTCAATCTCATCAGCTTTGGCATAATGAGTGAATATTCCCTCTACTTCTATCCCCGGCATATTACTGATCTCTGCTATCTTCTCCACACCCGTATCATCACATGAAAAACCAATCCTGCCCATTCCTGTATCAACCTTTATGTGAACTTTTGCTTTTATCCCCATGCTCACCGCCAGATCTGACAGTTTCTGTGCATCATCTGTCTCATACATTGCAGGTCTCACATCATATTTCAGAAGAAGTTCATAATCAACAGGATCCGTGTAACCCAGTATGAGTATCGGCTTATCAATTCCGGCTCTTCTGAGCTCCAGTGCCTCATCAATAAATGCCACCGCATAGAAGTCTGCAAGATCATCAAGTGCCTCTGCCACCTCAACTGCACCGTGGCCATATGCGTCAGCCTTTATCACCGCAAGCATCTTTTTATCCTTATCAACAAGAGACTTCATGGCTGATATATTATGCCTTATATTATCAAGATTGATCACTGCCTGTACTCTGTTATAGTTAATGTTGTCTATCATAATTATGCTCCTTTTATCACGTCTGGTATAGCTTCCACCATATCCCTGGCCAGCATTCCGTTGCGTCCCTTTGTATGTGCCGCTGTGTCACCGGCAAGCCCGTGTATATATACCCCAAGTCTCGCCGCATCATATGTTCCCATGCCCATTCCTATGAGCCCGGATATTATTCCTGCCAGAACATCGCCCGAACCTGCAGTTGACATACCATCATTGCCTGAAGTATTGATATATACATCTCTGTCTCCTGCACTCACACAGGTTCTCGCATCTTTAAGCACATCTATAACATTATACTCCCTGGCAAAGTCTTTGCACACCTCTAATATATTCTTTTTTATATCTGGTATGCTTATATCCGTAAGTCTTGACATCTCACCAATATGAGGGGTAACCACAACATCATGTCTATGGCATCTCAGCAATTCTCTGTTGTCTGATATTACATTGAGTGCATCCGCATCCATCACCAACGGCTGATGTGCAGATCTCACTACATGCTTAACCATTCTTCTTGCAGCTTCACTTCTGCCAATCCCCGGTCCTATAAGTATCACATCGGACCAGCTGACTGCATCCATTGCACATGTCTCAGCCTCGTCCGCATCACTGTAAGTCATCAGCACAGCTTCCGGAACCCTTATTCCTGCTATAATCCTGTTATTCTCATGAGTGTATACTTTCACAAGTCCCGCACCCATCCTGTACACTGCCTCAGCGGCAAGCGTCATGGCTCCAGACATATCACGGCTTCCCGCGATCACTGCCACCCTGCCATAAGTGCCTTTGTTGGAACTTGCCATTCTTTCAGGAAGCTTTCTGAGGTCTGTAAGATCATATGTGTATGATTCTATGCCTGTCTTTTCTATCTCACTCTCCGCAAATCCAATATCACACACTACAACATTGCCGGCCATATCGCATCCAGGATATAATGCCAGTCCCCTTTTATTCAGTCCAAATGTTACTGTAAGGTCCGCTGCAAATGCAGTCCCCAGTATCTGTCCAGTAGTTGCGTCTACTCCGGATGGCAGATCCACCGCTATCTTATATCCTGGTCTGTCATTCATAATCTCTATGGCGTCCCGCCATACTCCCTGTATCTCTCTCTTAAGACCAACACCAAACACTGCATCTACTATAATATCGTAGTCATCATCCGGTATTCTGTTACTGATATTTATCCCAAGTTTTTTGACTATATCCAATTGATAATTAAAACTTACACTGGCCGATGATATTCCATCTATATAATATACATCAACCATATCTCCCTGCTGGCTGAGCAGTCTTGCAAGGGCAAGGCCGTCTCCACCATTGTTGCCACCTTCAACAGTTATTAGGACTCTGCACGGCCTGTTTTCAGAACTGTCAGAATGAAATCGCTTATTTATCTCCGTGAGCACAGATATAGCAGCTCTCTCCATAAGTAATATTCCAGGGATGCCCCTGTCCTCTATAGTAGCACGGTCAATCTCCTGCGCTTCCCCCCGGTTTGCAAGATACATCATATAATGACTTCTCCTTCCTTAACACATCCTATAAGAAAACGGATAATTTCGTGAGAAATTATCCGTTTTATACTCAATAATCCAACGCTGTGAGTCACTCTTATCTCTTCTTAAGGAAATCAGGGATCTTAATACTCTCACTCTTGTTCACAGGTCTTGTCACATGTGCAGGTTCAACTGGTGTTGATGTTACAGGAGTTGTCTGTGCAGCAGTAACAGGAGCTGTAAATGAAGGCTTTGGAGCTGTCTCTGCAGCCGGTGTATTATTCAAAAATGATGGTCTGGAAGGCTGTGTTCCAAGACTCTGTCCAGCATATGTTGCAGGCTTTGGTTCTGCAGTAACAGGAGCTGTTGTAACTGCTGGCTTAGGTGTGGTAATCGTTCCCATAGGTGATGCAGTTCCCGCATATCTGGATGTCACATCACTTTCCCCTGATCTCTCGAGGCCTGTTGCTATGATGGTAATACTTATATCCTCACCCATGTTGTCATTGTCAACTGTACCAAATATGATATTAACTCCATCTCCAGCCTGCTCTGTAAGGTATGTAACAGCATCATATGCCTCTACAATACCGATGTTACCTGAGAAGTTAACTATGATATCTGTAGCACCTGAAACTGTAGTTTCAAGAAGTGGAGAATCCATAGCCTCCTTGATAGCATCAACAGCCTTGTTCTCACCGCTGGCTGAACCTATACCTATATGCGCTATACCCTTATCTCTCATAACTGTCTGTATATCAGCAAAATCAAGATTGATAAGACCTGGCTTATTGATCAGATCCGTTACACCCTGAACGCCCTGCTGAAGAACCTGATCAGCCTTCTTGAGCGCATCAGGAATACTTGTTCTCTTATCACATATCTGAAGGAGCTTGTCATTAGGGATTACGATAAGTGTATCAACATTCTCCTTAAGTCTAGCTATACCTTCTATTGCATTTCTCATACGTGGCTTGCCCTCAAAGCCAAAAGGCTTTGTTACAACTCCAACTGTAAGGATACCCAGATTACGTGCCATCTCCGCTACAACCGGAGCCGCACCTGTTCCAGTTCCACCGCCCATACCACATGTTACAAATACCATGTTAGCATCCTTGATGATATCAACGATCTCTTCTCTATTCTCCTCTACTGCACTGGCTCCAATCTCCGGCTTTGCTCCGGCACCCAGTCCCTTGGTAAGCTTCTCACCAATCTGGATCTTGGTTGTAGCCCTGCTAAGTGAAAGAGCCTGCTTATCTGTATTGATAGCAATAAGTTCTACTCCCTCAACATTCTCATCGATCATTCTGTTAACAGCATTATTACCTGCACCGCCCACACCTATTACAAGAATCCTTGCAGGTGTTCTCTCGTCGTTAGATTTTATCTCAAGCACGGTTGCATCCTCCTTATACACTTTTTCTTTTCTCTTTATCCATTTCAAAAGTCAAAATATTAACTATATTATTGCATTAGTACCTATATAATACGATTTTCCCTGGCATTACGCAAGAAATTTTTTATTTATTTTGCTTAAAAATAACATTGCCATTGGAACTGCTGTAATTTGACATATCAAGAGTTCCCTTCTTGCCTTTAAGACTTTGTAACACTGACTCGAGATTCATCAGCTTTCCTTCAAGGTTGTCCAGGCCACCGATTCGAACATTTATCCCATCCCTGGCAAGCATCAGATTCTGTTCCTCATCATAGTATATTTTATCTATTTGTATATTATTTTTATAGATAAACTGAGTCATTGTGAGGATTTCCTGGAAAAATGTGCTGTCTCCAACTGAAAGTTTTTTCCCCTGTTCCACCGTATCACATTCCAATCCTTCTATGCACGGCACATCATCCAGCTTTTGATCGGACAGTTCCAGCACTATACCATCACCATCAAAATATGCATATTGATCGTTATACTTTATGCATCCAGCCATAGCCTTTTCATACACATTTATATCAACGGTATTCCTGTTTTCATAACTGATAGATATCTTATCAATAAATGTGACCTCACCTGCAGGTTTCAGTTTGCATTCTAACAGGAACAACAATGTATTTTTATAATTCTTGCCACCTGTAACTATATCAACTATCTGCTGATCTGTATAATGGTCAGTTCCCACTACATTTATCTTCTTTAGTTTGTAACATGTCTGTATGTACACAAATGCTATAAACACAATAAGAATCAATATCAAAATAATTCTTCCCGCTATTTTCAGTGTTCTTCTAAGCTTTTGTCTTCTGATCTGCTTTCTCTTCTGTTTTTCTTCCTGCTGCCTCTTTTTTCTCTCTATCTCCTGCGGGGTTGGCTTATGTTTCTTCTTTACATTGACCGACTGTTTTCTGGCCATTGCATTTTTCTGCTTTCCCGATTGTGTTACTTTCTTCTTTCCGACCGGCGTGCGCCTATTTTTTTCTGCATTGGCACTTTTCTTTTTTCTGACAGGGACATCAACCTTTTTGTCCATATCTGCGTCATCGTTTCTTGTTCTTCGCTTGTCCACCGGCACCTTAACCCTGCCATCAAGTCTCTTTCCTGTCACTACAGCCACATATCCGCTCTGACGTCTTTCCTCGGCCACATCCACATTTCGGCTCTTACGCTGCTTTGTCCCCGCAGGTCTGCCATTCGACTGCATCTGTCTGACAGTTTTTTCTCTACGTCTGTCATCGACAGGGTTATCAGATGATGTCCGTCTCCTCTGTGCAGGAACTTCTATTTTTCTTTTAGAGGTTCCCACTGTATCTGACTTCGCACTGCGGCTGACGCCTCTCTGGGCAGCCATATCCACTGTATAACTGCGTTTCTTTCCAGTGCCAGCCCCCTGCCTTTTCCTGTTATTATTTGTCCTGTTTATATTATTTCTGTAGTTGTTGTCCATCTATATCTCCCTTTAGAGGATATTTCATTTTTCTTCTGCCGCCACGCATCCGTGCGCAACTGACATCACTATTCCCATCTCTATAAGAATAAATATTATAGAACTTCCACCATAACTTATAAGCGGCATTGGAACCCCTGTAGGGGGTATGGTATTGGTGACCACGCTCACATTTATAAGCATCTGAACTGCCACATGCGCCATAACACCCGACACAAGCAGTCCTCCAAATCTGTCTCTGGAATTCATTGCAATAAGAGCCATTCTGCATAACAGTACAAGGAACAACACGATTACAAACACAGCCCCCACAATTCCCAGTTCCTCACATATCACAGAGAATATCATATCATTATGTGACTCTGGTATAAATCCCATTTTCTGTACACTATTTCCCAGCCCACGGCCAAACAGACCACCTGATCCTACAGCATACAGAGACTGGATTGTCTGGTATCCATCATCATACTTCTCCGGTGCAAGCCATATTTTAACTCTGTTTGCCCTGTATCCGGCAAATGCTATAAAAAGTCCTCCACCCGCGATTCCGCACAAACCAATTATAACAAAATGCCTTACTGTAGGACTTCCGACAAAAAGCACAATGAAAAGTATTGCAAAACATATAATTGCTGTACTCAGATTCTCAACACCGATCAGCACGATCGTTATCAGAGGAAGTGCCATCACCTTCAACAATACAGATGGTCTGGCCAGTTCCCTGCTTCTCATTGATGCCTGGGCAGCTGTGTATATGATAATTGCGGTCTTGGCGTATTCAGATGGCTGAAATCCTACAGACCCAATATAAAGCCATCTTGCAGAGCCATGACTGGCCGTTCCCATCACCAAAACCAATATCTGCAATGCCATGGATGAGAACAATATGCCCTTTGACACAGGAAGCAGCATCCTGTAGTCATATCTCGATATTGCAATCATCACACACACTGCAGCCAACATATATATTGTCTGTCTCTTAAAAAAATACCAGTTATCTCCATACAGTTCATTCGCCCTGTAACTGCTGGTACTATAAATCATGACCAGTCCCATTACCAGAATTATCAGAAGAGCGATCATCATTCCTACATCCACATAGCTTTCTGCTGACCACACACGTATCTTTTTCCTGCTATCTTCTGAAACCTTAGGACTGCCATTCAATCAGATCACTCCTTATAGCTTCTTACATACTCCTTGAACATTCTTCCTCTCTGTTCATAGTTATCAAACTGTCCCCAGCTTGCGCATGCAGGAGAGAGCAGTACTGCATCGCCATCAACCGCATTCTCGTAACAGTATGCCACCGCATCCTGAAGATTCTCCTCAAACATTATAGAATTAAAGCCATGTCTTTTGGCACAGTCTGCTATCTTCTGTGCAGTCTGACCTATAAGTACCAGACATTTAACTTTTCCGCCAAACGCCTCTATCCATTCATCATACTCTGATCCCTTATCATAGCCTCCACCTATAAGATAAGTTGGAGCAACCATTGCCTGAATTCCCTTGATCGCAGCATCAGGATTGGTTCCCTTGGAATCGTTGTAATATGCTACACCCTTAATGGTATCCACATACTCTATTCTATGCTCAACCGCTTTAAATGATGTTGCCACATCTCTGATAGTCTCCACCGGCACACCCATATAGTATGATATCGCAACTGCGGCAAGTACATTTTCAACATTGTGATCTCCAAGCAATTTCAGATCTTTGAGTGCGAGCACATTCTTCTTGTCTTCACCATCCTCCAGTATGATATCTCCATCCTGGACATACACTCCTCCGGCAGGCTTTTCCAATCTGCTGAAATATACTACACGGCATCTGTCCTTTGCCTTCTCACCCATGGCCCTGGTGTGTTCATCATCATAGTTGAACACAGCTACATCATCCATCGTCTGATTTTTTGTAATCGAAAACTTGACATTGCCATAATTTTCAAATGTATAATGTCTGTTAAGGTGATCCGGTGTAAGGTTGAGTACCGCACTTACATTTGGATGAAAATCTATAACAGTCTCCAGCTGGAAGCTGCTGATCTCAGCAACTGTATCTGAGGACTCATCTGTTGTATCACAAAGCTCTGTGTATGGTATACCGATATTTCCCACAACTATAGTCCTGTCATTGTGAGCCTTTACTATATCACCCACAAGTGCTGTCGTGGTTGTCTTGCCGTTTGTTCCTGTAATTGCTGCAATTTTCCCTTTGCCATAGTGATATGCAAGTTCTATCTCACTCCAGATTGGGATTCCTGCATTTCTCACAATATCTGTGAAAGGCTCATCAACAGGTATTCCAGGACTGATGACCATGAGCTGGGCTGACGAGAGAGCTTCCTCTGTAAGTTCTCCAAGAATCACATTTACCAGCTCCGAATTTCCAGTCTTCTCCTTTATTGAATCAACATCTCTGTCTTTGTTCTCATCAAACAAATATACTTTTACTCCGTGCTTAACCAGAAGGTTTGCCGCACTTATACCACTCTTTCCTGTTCCAGCTACTATTGCTGTGCTGATCTCCATAATCATCACCGTGATGCCCACGGCACCACTTTCTCCTTTCTTTCGAAAACTATATTGCTAACAGTCCAACTACACATAAAACTGCAGTCACTATTGAAAATATAGCCACCACCTTAGACTCCGGCCATCCGCCAAGCTCAAAATGATGGTGTATTGGTGCCATTCTGAACACTCTCTTGCCAGTGAGCTTGAATGAGACAACCTGTATAATTACTGATAATACTTCCAGGAAGTATATGAAAGCTATTATAACGATAAATATAGGCATTTTAAGCATATATGCTGTTGATGCAACAAATCCGCCAAGTGCAAGTGAGCCTGTATCTCCCATAAACACCTTCGCCGGATACACATTGTATACAAGGAATCCAAGAAGGCTTCCAACTGCTGCACATGTGACTGGTGCCACATCTGAACCTATGCCTATTGACACTACTGCAAAAAATGTCGCTATAAGAACTGTGACCGATGATGCGAGTCCATCAAGTCCGTCTGTAAAATTGGCTCCATTAACTGTTCCCAGAACGATAAAGAACAACAGAACAACATACAATGTGCTGTTCAGCTGAACTGTCTTTCCAACAAAAGGAATTATAAGTTCATTGTTTATATCTGAGAATTTTTCAACATAATATGCAAATATTCCTGTAACAAGGATCTGACCAAGCATCTTCTGCCATGCGTGAAGTCCCATCGACCTCTTCATAACTACCTTGATATAATCATCTATGAATCCTATCAGCCCAAATCCTAGTGTCACGAAAAGAATCGGCATAACATCAGGATATTTCTTCATGTATATAAGTGTAGTTATCGTAAAAGCAAGCAGTATGATAAGTCCTCCCATGGTCGGTGTACCTGCCTTCTTGAGATGTGCCTGTGGACCATCATCTCTGACATACTGACCAAATTTCAGCTTCTTGAGAAATGGTATCACTATCGGACACAACACTACACTGATGCAAAATGCTATCACTACCGGTAAAACAATCTTCAAATCCAAATTCATTTTGTACTCCTTACCTGTTCACTCACAGTGAACCATGTATTCTTCAAAACTTGTTACATTAAAGCTGAGATAAATTTAATACGCATTTGAGTCTTTGTCAATTCCCAAATACGGAAGAATATTTAAATATATATCCCTGACAACAGGTGCCGCTATCGTTCCTCCATAATATGTACCTTCCGGTTCATCTATGAGAAGTAATGTCAGGATCACTGGTTTATCAGCAGGTGCAAATCCTATAAATGAAGATATATACCTTCCCGTACCTCTTGGCAGTTTCTCACTGGTCGCAGTCTTACCACCTATCCTGTATCCCTCTATAGAACCATTTATTCCTGAGCCTTCTGCCACAACAGCCTCCAGCATTTTTCTCATCTGTGCCGATGTGTCAGCAGTTATAACCTGATCATTGCCGCCAAATTCCAAAATACTCTCTGTTCCACTCTCCGGATCTATAACTTTCTGTCCTATATGAGGGGGTACACTATGCCCACCATTCACCACTGCTGATACAGCAGCTACAAACTGTATAGGGGTTATCTGAAACGACTGGCCAAATGACATAGTCGCAAGTTCCACCGGCCCCACATTTTCCTTTTTATGCATAATAGAATGCGCCTCCCCGGGAAGATCGATACCGCATTCTTCAAAAAAGCCAAGTTTTCTATAGTATGTATACAGACCATCAACTCCCGTTCTCTCCCCAATCTCCATAAATGCCGGGTTACAGGAATTCATAAGTGCCTGCTCCAAAGTCTCACTTCCATGCCCTGTTGTCTTGTGACATCTTATCCTCCTATCCTCCACGATCTTGTAACCTGGGCAATAAAAACTTGAACTGCTGTCTACTGCCTTGTTTTCCAATGCCGCTGTAAGCGTGATTATTTTGGCCGTAGATCCAGGCTCATAGGTATCACTTATATTATAATTTCTCCACATATTGTTGAGTTTATCCATCTGACTCATTGCCGGAGCCACTGATTCCTGAACATCCTCATCGTTCAAAGTATCAGAATATCCTTCTACCAGTTCAAATGGATTGTTGAGATCATATTCAGGCACATCGACCATGGCATATATCTCTCCGTTCTGTGGGTTGATACTTATAGCACACACTCTGTTTGCTTTTTTTTCCTCAAGCACCTTATACGCTGCCTGAGTTATATACTTCTGTATATTTATATCAAGGGTTGTAACCAGATCTTTACCAGGCACGGCCTCGATCCTGCTCTCTGCATATTCTGCCAGTTCAATACCCTTTGCATCCGTAACAGCATTTATACTTCCGTTAGTTCCCGTGAGTACTGAATCATATGTAACCTCCATTCCAAGAATTCCCTGATTATCCCCTCCAGTAAAACCGATCGCTTTTGACGCAAGGCTGTCATATGGATAATTTCTCTTATAGTCCTCATCCACTTTTATCCCTGCCACCTCAGCCATCTCAATTTTTCTGCCTGTCTCCCTGTCGACGTTGGATGCAATAATTTCCCTTGACGATACCTTTTCAACCTTTTTGCGTATCTCCTCATCACTTTTATCAAGATATTTTGTAAGAATACTGATCACCTGATCCTCGTTCTCTATCTGACTATGTATTACCGATATGGAACACACCGCTTTATTATCAGCAATTATGTTGCCATTTCTGTCATATATCCTGCCTCTCGGCGCCTTGACACTTCTCTCTCTTTCATGAAGTTCATCTGCCCGGCTGCTGTAATATTCTCCCTTAAATATCATTATATAAGTGAGCCGCCCGACTATTACGAGTGCCGCCAGAAACACCAGTATCAATACCATTCTTATCCTCTGACGATTATAGCTGTATAATTTCACACAGGCCTCTGCATTTTTTATTATATTATTATCGCACCGTCGATTATATGCTTATGTCCTCCCCTGTTAAGTATTAATATCTTTTTGTACTATAGTAAAATAACGGTGCAAATGCATTGTTTATCAACACATTTACACCGTTATACGTGTTTTATCTATTCCTCTGAATAAGTTTCGTCATATGTGGCATCTCCACCACTTCCATCGTCATAACTGTCCGCTGAATCACTATAATCGGCGGAATCATCGTATGCCGCATCATCTACACTGTCAGTCTCTGTATCCGGCACATCCTCCGTATCCGTGCTGTCGTCATCCTGTACAAATGCTGAAGATAATGGCTCATCTGTTCCTGAATACTGTACATCATCCACATTGGTTGCATATACATTCATGTAAGGGAGAAGATCCTCCATAATCTGGTGGAAGAACTTGGCTCCGGCTCCTGAACCACTCTGATCCTCTACATGAGGTTCATCTACTACAACATACAACATGATCTGTGGATTCTCCACAGGGGTAAATCCTATAAATGAAAGTACATACTTTCCATTACCTCGTGGAAGCTTCTCTGCAGTTCCGGTCTTTCCACCTATGGTATATCCATCTATACCCGCTGCATATCCTGTACCTTCCTCGACAACCGCCTGAAGATAAGACCTGAGGTAATCTGAAACCTCCTTTGATATTGTCTTCCGCACAAGTATCGGATCCATGCTCTGCACCACATTGCCATCTGAATCCAGCAGCCTTTTCACAACATGAGGAACATAATAATTACCTCCATTAATTACAGAACAGAATCCTGCTGCCATCTGTATCATGGATGTTGTTACACCCTGTCCAAATGATGATGTTGCAAGCTCTGTAGGATTGAGGCTGTCCACTCCATACTTAATTCCCGTAGTCTCTCCTTCCAGATCTATTCCGGTCTCCGATCCTATATTGAATATAACCTGATATTTGTCAAATATCTCAGGGCCTTCCTTTGCCGCGATCTGCATAAGCGCATCATTACAGGATACCGCCAGAGATCTCTTGACGTCCACCGGACCATGACCTGCCGTATAACTACAATAAATTGGATTCTCTCCATCTACAACGACCTGATAACCATCGCAATAGAACACATCTCCATCGGAAATAACATTGTCTTCCATGGCTCCTGCAATTGTAAATGCCTTATATGTGGAACCCGGTTCAAACACATCACTGATACAGTAATTTCTCCACACATAATTCAGTGCTTCATACAGCTGCTCAGACGTAAAACCATCTATAGTACTCTGGAACTCCTCATCAGACATCTGTGAAAAGTCGTATTCTACCTCGACCTTCTTGGTATTGTTCTTTTTACCGGCCTCAACAGCATTGCTGCTGTCGGATTCCTGTGTATCTTCCTCTGACTTATCCTCTGTTGTATCAGTCTCCTCTGTGGTCGTATCATCGGTGGCAGTGTCCTCTGAATCCGTATTTGTTTTTTTGCCGCTCGACTCTACATCTTTTATAAGGCTGTCAGATTCCTCATCTATCTCATCTGTAGCAACCTCCTCTGTTACTGTAACAGTCATATTTCTCAGGGCATCTGTATTCATCGGATCATTTGGATTGTATACCCTGGAACTTGCCATACCAAGAACTTCTCCATTGTTTGGATCCATTGCAATTACACCTATCTGTTTGGCTCCTGTATTCTGCATATACTCTGCAATATTATCCTCTATGATCTTCTGAATATTCATATCTATTGTAGATACTACCGTTTCTCCATTCTGAGCTGCCACTGTCTCCACATCAACACCTCCTGAACTGGACATGTATCTGTATGTCTTTCCATCGACACCGTTCAGGGAATCGTTATAATATCCTTCAATTCCTCCCTGTCCCACGTTTCCGGCTGCGGTATACCCCAAAAGGTTACATGCAAGAGTCCCATTTGGATAGTTTCTCTTATACTCAGTCTCAAAGCTTACACCAACCACATCCGTTCCTTCATCTGTCTTGCAGTAATCCTCAAATGGCTTTACCTTGCTATATGGAAGATCCTTCTGCACGACTTCATAATATGACTCTTCATCTGATATATACTTATCAAAATCCTCACTGGTGATATCAAAATATTCCATCACCGCTTTCTTTGTTGCTTCTTTGCCTTTCTGAGACAGCAGGATATTCCTCGGCTCAAGTATCAATTTATATGTCTTTTCACTGTTTGCCAGGACATTTCCATTCCTATCCAGTATCTCGCCCCTCTCATACGGTATGTCTGTAGAATTATAATTCATCTGCATGACCACCGCTTCAGAATATTCCTTGCCATTTACCACATTGATATACACTACTCTCACAACCAGGACAACCATGGCTGCAATAGCCAGCAGAAACGCTATCCTGGTTCTTTTTCTCATTCCACTTAAAAATACTCTTGATCTTTTTGACATTTTTCTTCCACCTGATAAAAATAAATAATCCCTGGAGCTTACTTTGCTCCAGGGACATCCTTGTACTGAACTACATAATCGTCACTATTCTGCGAATAATATAAAGTTTGTCCCGGCTGTGAGTATACCATACCAAGTTTAGTGGTTGCAATCTTGTATATCTCATCGAGATCAGTCATTGAATCAAGTCCGGCACTATAACTGGTATTCTCATCCACCTGGGCTGTAACCTGACTCTTAAGTGAAGCTACGCTCTCTTTCTCTACTTTCACATCTGAAGTCAGCTTCAACAAATAACAACAAAGTGCTACTGCTATAACTATCGCAACTACCATTCCTGTCGTGTATCGTATCTGAGCATTTGTAACAGCTCGTCTCTCTGCTTTTCTTGCGGCCAAAGCCCTTCTCTCTGCATCTGTCAGGTGCGATCCAGATTTCTTTTCCCGCTTTACAGGCTGCGGATCACGGACAGGTCTCTGCCTTCTCTCTGGCTGTGGTCTGCGCGCCGGCACAGCTGCACCGCCTACATATCCAGCTCTGCTATCTCTACGTCCCGATCTGGTACTGTTATTCAATTGTCTCGCAGAACTACCCTCTGTGTAGTATCTTCTATCTGCCATCTATATCGCCTCTTTCATTTATTTGCATCAAACAGCCTCAAACACTCTGAGTTTTGAACTCTTTGATCTGGAATTCTCCTCAAGCTCCCTTTCCCCCGGTATAATAGGTTTTCTCGTTATAACCTTACCGAAAGGCTTCCTTCCACATGTACATACCGGAAAATTTGGTGGACATATACATGGATTCTCATTTTTTCTAAATGCAAGCTTCACTATCCTGTCCTCAAGGGAATGGAAAGTTATAATGCACAGCCTTCCTCCTGGATTAAGACTGGCTATCATGCCATCTATTGAGTCCCTGAGAACATCCAGTTCTCTGTTAAGCTCAATCCTGATCGCCTGAAATGTCTGCTTGGATGGATGGCCCTGTCCGTTTCTAGCCTTTGCCGGTATGGAACCGCGGATTATATCGTTGAGCTGTTCGGTCGTCTCTATCACCTTGTTCTCACGGTACTTGCATATATGATATGCAATACTCTTTGCATATCTCTCCTCTCCGTAATCCTTAAGTATACGGAACAGCTCAGTCTCGGAATAATCATTGACTATATCCTTCGCAGTCTTTGTCTGTCTGTTATCCATACGCATGTCCAGTGGAGCATCAACTCGATATGTGAATCCTCTATCCGCATTATCGAGCTGATATGATGACACTCCCAGATCAAGGAGTATCCCGTCCACCTTCTTTATGTCCAGTTCATCCAATATTCTTCTGAAATTCTGGTAATTATCCCTGACTATGGTCACCTTATCCCCATACGGCTCAAGTCTCTTCGATGCTGCAGCTATGGCATCTTCATCCTGGTCGATACCTATAAGCCTACCGCCCTCACCAAGCCTCTTCACAATCTGCTCTGAGTGTCCGGCTCCCCCTAATGTGCCATCCACGTAGATGCCATCCGGCTTGATATTCAGGTTGTCGATGGTCTCCTCAAGCAAGACCGACTTATGCGCAAATTCCATAATCAATTACCATTCTCTTCTAAAAACTAAAATCAAGTGCATCAAGTTCATCTGCAAGCTCGTCCATGCTAGCCTGATTATCACTCATATTCTCAGGACCATCCCACTCTTCCTTACTCCAGATTTCTGCTTTCTCACCGTTACCGATGACATACACATCTTTATCTATATGTGCATATTCTCTCTGTTTTGGAGAGAGAAGTATTCTTCCCTGTGCATCAGGCTCACATTTGACCGCTCCGGCAAGGAACCCCCTTTTGAAGGCTCTGGCCGTTCTGTTGGTCATTGGAAGCTTGTTCAGCTTCTCAACAAATTCCTCCCACTCTGTCATTCCATATACATATAGACAGCAGTCTATTCCTTTGGTAACCATGAATGATTCGCCGAGTTCAGAACGAAGTTTTAATGGCATGATCAGTCTTCCTTTTGCATCAAGCTTATGTTCATATTCACCTGATAAGCATCTGGACATCCCGATCTCCTCCTTTCGTATACCTCCGGTTTAATCACCACTTTCCACCACTCAGTTGCACAATAATGCCACTTGTAACCACTATTCTATACTATAGCCCCCCAAATTGCAACCCTGTTATATAAAAAAAGTGTGAGCAAATACGCAAAAAAGCCTGTAGATCTAACAGTTTTCACTGTCAAACCTACAGGCTTTTTATGGTGGGGCCAAATCCCAGTTTTTTCCCATTTCGTGGGGGATATCTCCACCTTGTGGGTATTTATCTGTATTGTCTCCCTGTTATATTATTTTTATTGCCACATTTTCTGCGCTAATATGCTATTTTGTGGCATCTTTGTCATCTTTCTTTTTTTCTCCAGCGTCATCTGATCCACCACTGATCTCCACTTCTGTACCGGCAGCGTCTACTTCACCACTGGTCTCCACATCTGTATCCGCAGGATCACATTCGCCACTAATCTTCATTTCTGTGCCAGCGGCGTCTCCCATCACTACAGCAGGCCAGCCACGCTTTGCACATCTTACATAATTTATGACAAGGAGAACTACCGCCGTCACAAAGCAGACAAGCGCAAGCGCCTGGGACACCTTGATCCCGGTATTACCGATCATCAGGGAATCACTTCTGAGTCCTTCGATGATAAATCTTCCGAGTCCGTATCCTCCCACATATATAAGAGCGAACTCTCCTTTGAATTTCTTGTGCTTTCTATATATAAATAAGAACACAAGCAGCATAAGATTCCACAGGGACTCATACAGGAATGTCGGATGGACCGTTATGCAATCCATGCCGTCTATATTCACCACATTATCCAGCATCTTCTGTGTGATGACACCGGTTCTCTCCAGATAGTCAAGATTGCCATCAGATCTGTAGTAATCAAGTGGAATCGCCATGGCCATCTTGCTGTTCGTATATGCGCCAAATGCTTCTCTGTTGAAGAAGTTTCCAAATCTTCCAAGTATCTGTCCGATCAGTATTCCAAAGGTGGCTGTATCCGCCATGAGCACAAAGCTGACTTTTCTCACCTTGCAGAATATTACCGCCGTGATGATTCCCGCTATGATTCCACCATATATGGCAAGTCCACCGCCTCTGATGTTCAGCATGGCTTTGATAGTGGCTCCCACATCACCATGCACTATATACTGGTCAAGTCTGAACAGAATGTAGTAAAGTCTTGCTCCAAGTATGGCCGGAATGATAAGTATAAGTATGAAATCCAGATACATTTCCGGATTCTGTTTTGTTCTCTTTGCCTCGTTTGTGACGAGTACATATGCCAGCAGGAATCCTATCATGATGATGATCCCGTAGAACCTCACCTCAAAGCTTCCTATATTGATATGGTCACCTATGTTTCTGAGGGTTATCCCAAGATTCGGAAAGAATATGCTTCTAAAATATTCTGATATCTGAGACATATCATTACATCCTCCTATATTCTATTGTGAAGCAGATGCAATCTGATCTTATCCGCACTACATCTGTGTCATCACATAGATTATTTTATACATTAAACTTGAAGAGTATAACATCTCCATCCTCAACCACATATTCCTTGCCTTCCTGTCTTACAAGGCCTTTTTCCTTGGCTGCAAGCATGCTTCCGCAATCCATAAGATCCTTGTAGCTGACAACCTCCGCCTTGATAAATCCTCTCTCAAAGTCTGAGTGGATCTTGCCGGCTGCTCCAGGTGCCTTCGTTCCCTTCTTGATGGTCCATGCCCTTGACTCTGTCTCTCCGGCTGTTAGATAACTGATAAGACCAAGAAGTGAGTAGCTTGCCTTGATAAGCTTGTCAAGACCAGACTCTTTAACTCCAAGATCCTCGAGGAACATCTTCTTCTCCTCATCATCAAGCTCTGCCAGCTCCTGCTCTATCTGTGCACATACTACAAATACCTCTGCATCGAAGTCCTTTGCGTATTCCTTTACCTTCTGCACGTTCTCATTCGATGCACCGTCATCTGCTATATCATCCTCACCGACATTTGCAGCAAATATGACAGGTTTCCATGTGAGAAGGTTGTACTCCTCTATCCATGCCTGCTCGTCCTCATCTGTGACCTCTATGGTCTTGGCAAGCTTGCCATCCTCAAGGTGAGCCTTGATCCTCTGCTGGAAGTCAAGCTCCTTCGCAAGCATCTTGTCATTTCTTGCGCCTCTGATGGTCTTGGCAATCCTTCTGTCAAGCACCTCGATATCTGAGAAGATCAGCTCCAGATTGATGGTCTCTATATCTCTGATCGGGTCTACGGAACCGTCAACGTGGATGACATTTGTATCCTCAAAGCATCTTACAACATGAACGATGGCATCAACTTCTCTGATGTTCGCAAGGAACTGGTTTCCAAGTCCTTCTCCCTTTGATGCACCCTTTACAAGCCCCGCTATATCTACAAATTCTATAACAGCAGGTGTTGTCTTGGCTGAGTTGTACATCGCTGTAAGCTTGTCCAGCCTCTCATCCGGCACTGCAACGATACCTACGTTTGGATCTATTGTACAGAACGGATAGTTAGCTGATTCCGCTCCTGCCTTTGTAAGTGAATTGAAAAGTGTACTCTTTCCCACGTTTGGGAGTCCTACGATTCCTAATTTCATTTTATATATTTCCTCCTTAAAAACCTTGATTTTATGCGGCTTTGCAGGCTTCGTATTTCGCTGGTGTACCAATTAGTGTACCAATCTTGTTATATTCGCATGAAAATACATGAATTTTCATATTGCAACACCTGCCTTCAAAGCCTCTGCCACAAGGTCTATTTCTTTTTGTTTTTCTTCTTCGGTTATATGAACATACAAATTCATAGTGATACCAATATTAGAGTGTCCCAATATTTTCTGTAAGGTTTTTGGCATCATTCCACCTTCAATACATCTAGTTGCAAAAGTATGTCTTAATACATGCATCGAAAAACGCTTGATTCCTGCTTTATCGCAAATTTTAAATAAAGCTGTATCATAAGTGCTATTTTTTACAGGTTGCCCCTTTCTGCAAAGGAACACTGTATCAGCCCACTCTTTATCTATCACTTTGAGTTTTCTGTTCTTTTCTTTTTGAGCCTTAAGAATACAAATTGCTTCGTCCGTAAGTGGTATTGTCCTGTATCCAGACTTGCTTTTAGGCGGTCCAACTCTCCATTCACCAACTTTGTACCTAAACTCCATTGATCTTTCGATT